>JAGWLO010000081.1 GCA_028872015.1 Burkholderiales bacterium
CCGGCCTTCCCGCCGATGCGCCGGTGGCCGAACGCGCGCCGGGCGCCGAACCTGCAGAGCGTGGGGAGCGTGGGGAGCGTGGTGGTCGGGGTCGCCGCCGCGGTCGCGGCCGCGAGCGTGAAGGCAGCGGCGAGGCCCAGGCCGGCGCCGCTGACAAAGCCGAGCTTGCGGCCGACGAGACCTCGGCGGCCGCCGCGCCGGCCCTCGTCGCCGCGGTCCATGAAGCCGATGCGCACGAAGCCGGTGCCGTCGGGCACGCCGAGCACGTCGAGCCGGTGCCGCAGCCGGTGCCGGCCAGGATCGAGCCGGCCGCCGCGGTGGCGCCGGCAGCCGCCGCCCGGCCCGCGCCCGATGCGCCGGTGCGCAGCGAGCCGGTGCGCCCGCAGCCCTACGCCCTGCCCACCGACGCGCTGCAATCGCTGGCCGCCGCGGCCGGGCTGGAGTGGGTGAACTCCGACGCCGAGAAAGTCCGCGCCGTGCACGCGGCGATGGCGGCCGAGCCGGCGCCGATCCGCGTGCCGCGCGAGATCCGCCGCCCGGTGCTGGCCGACGAGGGCCCGCTGGTGCTGGTGGAGACGCGCAAGGACCTGTCGCAGCTGAAGCTGCCGTTCGAGCAGGCCGCCCCCGCGGCGGCCCGCAGCGCCGACTGAGCCAGCGCAGCCGCGCCGGCCCGCCAGGGCGACGGCGAGGGCGTGCCGTCTTCCAGGCGGCGCGCCCTCTTTCGTTTTCAGGCGTGCGGCTTCAAGCCAGCGCCAGTGCGCAGCGCTCGCCCAGCGGGCCGCTGTAGGCCAGGTGGTGGGCCAGCGTGGCCAGGTCGAGCTCGAACTCGGCCCAGTCGGCGCCCTGCTGCCAGCGCAGCGACAGCACCTGCGGCGCGCTGGGCTGGAGCGTGAACGTGCCGCCGAAGGCCGGGTGCGCGTTGCGCAGCCGGATCAGCGCCAGCAGGCGCGCCACCACCGGCCGCGCCAGCGCCGCCTCGATCTCGGCCGGGCTGTAGCGGTGGCGGTTGATGTCGCGGCCGACGCCGGTCCGCGCCAGCAGCGCCATGTCGTTCTCGCCCGCCAGCAGGCCGACGTAGTAGACCTGGGGCACGCCGGGCAGGAAGAACTGGATCGCGCGCGCCAGCAGGTAGCGCAGGTCGTCGCGCGCCAGCGCGTCGTAGAAGGTGCAGTTGACCTGGTACAGGTCGAGATTGCTGGCCGCCGCGCCGGTGGCCTGGCGGCTGGCGCCGCCGCTGTTGGCGTGGATGCGCTCGACCAGCGCGTCCAGCTCGTGCGGCGGCACCAGGCCCGGGCGGCCCTGGCGGTCGGCGGCATCGGCGCCGATGTCGATGATGCCGATGCCGTCGTGCGTGTCCAGCACCGTCAGCGCGTTGGCGGGTCGCACGCGGGCCCAGGCCTTCAGCGGCTCGGCGGTGCCGAAGAACAGCGCATGCAGCACCAGCGGCGGCAGCGCGAAGTCGTAGACCCGGTCCACGCGCTGCGCGATCTCGATCTGGCGCTGGTAGTAGGCGTGGATCTCCACCAGCACCTCGATGCCCAGCGCACGCGCCTGGCCGGCGAACTCGGCGATGAAGTCGAAGGTCTCGGGCAGCATGAAGCAGCTCGTACCGGCGCGCTTGATGGCGTACCCCACGGCGTCGAGCCGCACCATGCGGATGCCGTTGGCCGCGAAGGTCTGCAGGATCGCCTGCAGGTAGTCCCGGCCCTGCGGATGGCGCACGTCGATGTCGAGCTGCTGCGGCGTGAACGTGGTCCACAGGAGCTTGCGCACCCCGCCGGCCAGCGTCAGCGCGGTGAAGGGCAGCCCCGGCCGCGGCCGGTACAGCGCCAGCAGGTCGGCCGCGCGCGCACCCTGCGGGAACACGCGCTCGAAGTCGAGAAACAGCCCGGCATGCGGCGAGGCCTCGCCGCGGGCCGCGTAATCCTGGAACTGCGGCGAATCGCTCGAGACGTGGTTGACGATGACGTCGGCCATCAGCTCGGTGTCGGCGGCCAGGCGGCGGATGTCATCCCAGCCGCCCAGGCGCGGATCGACGCGCAGGTGGTCGATGGGGTCGAAGCCGGCGTCGGCGCCGTCGATGGCGTGGAAGAAGGGCAGCAGGTGCACGCCGCCGAACACGCCGGCCAGCGGCCCCTGCAGCAGGGCCCGCAGCGCGGCCAGATCGCCCCCGCCCAGGCGGTCGACGTAGGTGATGAGCTGGACCTGGTTCTTCACGGCGCGGCCTTGGGCGATTTGACGAACAGCACCGCCACCGCGGCCAGCGCCAGCAGCACGCCGGCGAAGCGGATCACGTTGTCGGGCCGGCCGCCCAGGATCACCGGGTACAGCAGCGGCAGCGTCAGCGTCTGGATCAGCATCGGGATCACGATGAACATGTTGAAGATGCCCATGTACACGCCGGCGCGCGCGGGCGGGATGCTGCCGGCCAGCAGCACGTAGGGGTTGCCCATGATGCTGGCCCAGGCCAGGCCGATGCCGACCATGGGCAGGAAGAGCCAGGCCCGGTCGTGGATGGACGGCAGCCACCACATGCCGGCGGCGGCGGCCAGCAGGCAGGCGGCGTGCACCGCCTGCGGACCCAGGCGCCGCACGATCGGCACCATGGCGAAGGCGGCGATGAAGGCGACGAAGTTGTAGAAGCCGCCGATGCGGCCGTTCAGCAGGCTGGCCTCGCGGAACCCGGCCGAGGCCGCGTCCGCGGTGCCGAACACGGTGCGCGCCAGCGAGGGCACGATGTAGATCCAGTAGCACATCATCCCGTACCACTGGAACAGCGCCATCCACCACAGCCGGCGCATCGTGGGCGGCATCTCGCGCAGGGCGGCGACGATCTCGGCCAGCGTGGCCGCGCCGCCGCGCGGCCGCGCGCGCATCTCGGCCAGCTCGGCCTCGGACTGCGGCAGCTCGGGCACGCGGCGGATGCTCCACCACACGGTGCTGATCGACAGGAAGGCGCCGATGACGAAGGCCAGCAGCGTGGCTTCGGGGATGCGGTTGCTGCCCAGCGCGTCGCTGTGCAGCCCGAACGACACCAGGATGCTGGGCGTGAGGTAGGCCAGCGTCTGCGCCAGGCCCGTGAAGGCGCTCTGCGTGAGGAAGCCCAGCGAATGCTGCGCCGGGTCGAGCCGGTCGCTGACGTAGGCGCGGTAGGGCTCCATGGTCACGTTGTTGGCCGCGTCCAGGATCCACAGCAGCCCGGCGGCGAACCACAGCGTGGGGCTGAAAGGCATCAGCAACAGGCCCAGGCTGCACAGCATGGCACCGGCCATGAAGTACGGCGTGCGCCGGCCCCAGCGCGTGACGGTGCGGTCGCTCAGCGCCCCGATCAGCGGCTGCACCAGCAAGCCCGTGACGGGCCCGGCCAGCCACAGCAGCGGCAGGTGGCTCTCGTCGGCGCCCAGGGTGCGGTAGATCGGGCTCATGTTGGCCTGCTGCAGGCCGAAGCTGAACTGGATTCCGAAGAAGCCGAAGTTCATGCTGACGATCTGCCAGAAGGACAGGCGCGGCTTGCGGGTGCTCATCGGGGGGTCGGGGGCAGCTGGAGGGCGGCGGGCGGCGCGCCGAAGCCGAGCCGGCGCCGCCAGCCTGCCACGGTGGCATCGTCGGCCGGCAGCGCGCCGCGCCAGCCGCAGACGGCGCTGGCCAGCTCGCTGGCGGCGGCGCCGGCCTGCGCCAGCGAGCGGCCGTGCATCAGCCCGGCGATGAGGGTGGCGGTGAAGGCGTCGCCGGCGCCCACCGTGTCCTGCAGCGCCGCCACCGGCACCGCGGCACCGCCGGCATCGCGCCGGCCCTGGGCGTCGCAGCTGTACCAGCCCTGCTCACCCAGCGTGACGATCAGGCGCTGCAGCCCGAACCGCGCCGCCAGCGCCGCGCGCGCCGCCGCATGGCCCGGGTGGCCCGCGGTCAGCGCGGCCGCGCCGTCGCCCACGAACCAGCCCAGCAGCTGCTGCAATTCGTCCTCGTTGACCTTGATCCAGTCGGCCAGGCCCAGGGCCTGCTCGGCCAGCGCGCGCAACCCAGGCACGGGGCGCAGGTTGACGTCGACCAGGCGCAGCGCCGGGGTCGCGCCGGCCAGCTCGGCGATGGCCGCGCGCGCCACCGGATGGCGCAGCGCCAGGCTGCCGAAGCAGACGATGCGCGGCAGGGCCGACAGCAGCAGCGTCCGGGCGGGGGCGGCGTCGAGGTGGTCCCAGGCACTGTCGGGCGCAATCTCGAAGCGGTGCCCGCCCGGCCCGGGCAGCACCTGCACCCGGCCGGTGGGGTGCTGCGCATCGATCTGCACGCCCGGGCCTTGCAGGCCGAAGCGGCGCAACTCGGCCTGCAGGCTCGCGGCGCCGGCGTCGCCACGGCCGATGCGCGTGATCAGCAGCGTGGGCACGCCGAAGGCCGCCAGCCAGCGCGCCACGTTGAAGGGCGCCCCTCCCGGCACCTGGCTGCCGTCGGGCCAGGCGTCGACGAGCGCCTCGCCCAGCACCGCGACGGCGCGGCCGGGCGGCAGCGCGGGCAGGGGGGCGGGGTCACTCATCGGGTACGGGGGCGGTCGGTCGGGGCGGGGCGCGCGGCGGGCGCAGGCCGGCTTAGAAGTTGTACTTCAGCGAGACCTTGGCGGTGCGGCCGTTGATCGCGCGTGCCGCGCCGCGGCCGTTGTTGCTCTCGGTGTAGCCGATGGTGTTGAACAGGTTGTTCACCGCCAGCAGCACGCTGGCCTGCGGCGTGAGCGCATAGCTGGCGAACGCGTTGACGGTGGCGAACGCGGGCAGCGTGACCGTCAGCGGGCCGGCCGGCGAATCGTCGCGCGACGACGAGGTGCCCACGATGCTGGCTCCGAGCTCGGTCGAGTCGCCCAGGTAGACGCTGGGCGTGAGCTGGTACACCACCTTGGCCTGGCGCTTCGGGGTCAGGCCCACCTGGGTCGGGTCGGTCGAGGCCGTGATGCGCGCGTTGGTGTAGGTGAGGCCGCCGCGCAGCGCGAACAGCCCGGCGCGCCAGGCCGACTCGAGCTCCAGGCCCTTGGAGTCGTACTTGTTGTTGATGACGGTGACCGGGGTCGTGGTCGGGTCGACGTTGACCTCGTCGGTCTTGGCGTAGAACAGCGTGGCGAACACGCTCACGCTGCCGATGCGCCACTTGGCGCCGCCCTCGAGCTGCTTGACCTCGTTGATCGGGATGCGCGAGCTGGTGCCGTTCACCAGCGCCGGGGGGTTGAAGAAGGTGATGCGGTCGGCGTTGTAGGCGGCGCCCTGGCTCACGCGGCCGAACAGCGCCAGGTCCTTGCTCAGCTCGTAGTTGGTGCCCAGCGAGTACGAGTCGTGCGAGAAGCCGTAGTCGATGATGTTGGGCTGCGCCAGGTTGTACGAGACGCCGGCGTTGGACTGGTAGTACACGCCGCGGGCGCTGTTGTTGTCGCGCCGCACGCTGGCGTCCACCGACAGCGGACCGGCCACCCAGCCCAGGTTCAGGTAGGGCGCGTTGGTCTTGTAGCGCGAGTCCTGCGAGTTGGAGCAGCAGCCACCGAAGCCGGGCGAGCCGTTGACCACGCCCGGCACGTTCAGCAGCCGCGCGTTCTGGCCCGAGGCCGACAGTGAGTACTGGTTGAAGTTCCAGGTGAGCTTGAGGTTCTGCACCGAGGTGTACAGCCCGCCGGTGGCGGTGAGCTTGCCGCCGGCGAAGGCGAAGTCCTTGGACAGCTTCAGGTCGTTGGCGACCAGGCCCACGTCGTCGACCTGGGTGTTGAAGACCACGGCCGTGAACTGGTCGCCGTTGTAGGCCGAGCCGGCACCGGCGCCGGTGGCGATGGTGCTGCCCGGGGGCGCCGCGGCCACGTCGGTGCCGGGGAAGATGCCGATGAAGCGGCCGCTGTTGCGCGACCAGCGGAAGTTGTTCTGCAGGTGCAGGCCGCCACCGGCGTCGATGTCGAACACGGCGCCGATGGCGTCGGTCTTGGCGCGCAGGCCGTCGGCGATGTTGGAGGTGGCGCGGCCGTTGCCGATCGTCAGCGTGCTGTCCAGCGGCCAGCCGGCGTTGTAGAAGGCCGCCTTGCGCGGATCGATGCCGGGGATCTCGACGATGCGGCCGTTGACGTAGCGCACCGGCGTGGGCAGGAAGGTGGGCGTGCGGTCGTCCAGGTGCTGGAAGCTCAGCCGCACGAAGCCGCCGGGCAGCTGGTGCGTGATGTTGCCGCGGATCTGGCCGCCGCCTTCGGTGCCCGCGGCGCCGGGCCGGCCGCCGTCGCCCGAGTGGTAGAAGCCGCCGACCCAGAAGCGCGTCTTGTCGCTGATCGGGCCGCCGTAGCCGAGGTCGAAGCGGGTCTCGTCGTAGCCCAGGCCCTTCGTCACGGCGAAGCTGCCGCCGGGCTCGTCGCCGGTCTTGGTGATGAAGTTGATGATGCCGCCCGGCGCGCCGGTGGCCAGGGTGGACGCCGAGCCGCCGCGCAGCACCTCGAGCCGGTCGAGGCTGACATCGGCCCTCACCCAGGTGTCGGGGGTGGCGAAGGCGATGTCGCCGAACTGCAGCACCGGCAGGCCGTCTTCCTGGAACTGGATGTAGCGCGAGCCGCCGGCCGAGATCGGGATGCCGCGCACGCCGACGTTGGCATTGCTCTCGCCGCCGCTGGACTCGGAGCGCAGGCCCGGGATCGAGCGCAGCACATCGGCCGCGCTGGTGGCGGTGCTGGTGACGATGCCGCCGCCATCGAGCGTGCTGAGCGAGACGCTGGTGCGCATCTTGGTCATGGCACTGGTGGTGCCGGTCACGACCACGGTGTCCAGGCCCAGGCCATCACCCGCCGCCGCGGCCGAGGCGGCGCTGGCCGGTGGCGCGGCGCTCTGCGCCACGGCCGCCAGGGGCAGCAGCGCCAGCGAGGCCGCCAGGGCGACCGGACGAAGGACGGGGCGGACGCGGGGGGCGGAAGCCGAGCGGGCAAGAGCGGACATGGAGTCTCCTGGTGGTCTTGTACGGAGTCGGCATTGAACGGTTATTGCAATCGATTGCAAACTAGGGAAAACCTGCTGTGCACGGATACAACACTGCAAACGATCGGCAGCGCGGCGGGCCGCGACTGCGGGCGCGGGTTCAGCGCCGCCGGGGCGCGGCCGTGGCCGGCGCGCTGGCGCGCAGCACCAGGTGCACCGGCAGCACGCGCGGCGCCACCCGCTCGCCGCCGAGCAGGCGCAGCAGCGCGTCCACCATCTCGGTGCCGGCCAGGCCCACCGGCTGGTGCACGGTGGTCAGCGGCGGGTCGCTGTAGGTGGCCACCGGCATGTCGTCGTAGCCGGTCACGGCCACGTCGGCCGGCACCTCGCGGCCGCTGGCGCGCACGGCCTGCACGGCCTGCAGCGCCAGCAGGTCGCTGCAGCCGAGCACGGCGTCGAAGGCCACGCCGCCGGCGCACAGGCGGTCGAGCATCGCGCGCGCGGCGATCACCTCGAACGGCGCGGCCACCTCGAGCGCCGGGTCGGGCGCCAGGCCGGCCTCGCGCAGCGCCTGGCGGTAGCCCTGGTGGCGCAGCTGCACCTCGGGCAGGCGGGCATCGCCGACGAAGGCGATGCGCCGCCGCCCCAGCGCCAGCAGGTGGCGCGCGGCCTGCAGCCCGCCCGCCACGTTGTCGCCGCCGACGCTGCAATACAGCTGCTGCGGCAGCTGGCCGCCCCACACCACCAGCGGCACCTTGCGCGCCGCCATCTCGTTGAGCTGGTCGTGGTGCCGCCACTGGCCGATGACGAGCAGGCCGATGGCCTTGCCGGCGTCGTACAGCGTGGCCGCGGCGTCCAGCCGCTCGGCATCCACGCGCGACAGCAGCATGTCGTAGCCGCGGTCGGTGAGCGCATCGGCCAGCGCCCCGACGATGGACAGGAAGAACGGGTCCGAGATGTGCTGGCGCGCCTTCGGGTCGTACGGCACCACCACCGCGACGGTCTGGTTCTTCTGCAGGCGCAGGTTCTGGGCGCCCAGGTTGATGGAGTAGTTGAGCGAGCGCGCGAGCTGGCCGATGCGCTCGCGCGTCTCGTCGTTGACGAGCGGGCTGCCGTTGAGCGCGCGCGAGACGGTGGACACCGACACGCCGGCCAGGCGTGCGATGTCGGCCATCTGCAGGCGCTTGCGCTCGGCCGCGCCGCTCACGGCAGCCGCTCGAGCGCGTGCTGGTACACCGCGTCGTGCATGAGCGCGTCCCAGGGCAGCGGCGGCGTCTGCGGCAGCAGCGCCAGGCGCCGCTGTTCGCTGTCGGGGTCGGGCTGCCAGTGGCCCGCGGCCTGTGCCTGCGCCAGGCCGGCCAGCAGGCCGTCGACCGCCGCGCCGCCGTCCGCGGACTGGTTGCACAGCAGCACCAGGTCGCAGCCGGCGTTCAGCGCTACGCCGGCGGCCTCGGTGTAGGTGAGCGGGCTGCCGCCGAGCTGGCGCGCGCCGGCCATGCCCAGGTCGTCGCTGAACACGGCGCCGGTGAAGCCGAAGCGGCCGCGCAGGATCTCCTTCAGCCAGCGCTCGGAAAAGCCCGCCGGCCGGTGGTCGACCTTGGGATACACCACGTGCGCCGGCATCACGGCCGCGAGCGTGGCGCCCAGCCACTCGTAGGGCCGGGCGTCGTCGGCCAGGATCGCCTTCAGGCTGCGCCGGTCCACCGGCACCGCGACATGGCTGTCGGCGGCGACGTGGCCATGCCCCGGAAAGTGCTTGCCGCAATGCGCCATGCCGGCGCGCAGCAGGCCGTGCATCACGCTCTTGGCCAGCAGCGTGGTCACGCGCGGGTCGCGGTGAAAGGCGCGCTCGCCGATGACGGTGCTGGGGCCGTGGTCGAGATCGAGCACGGGGGCGAAGCTGAGATCCACGCCGCAGGCGCGCAGCTCGGCGGCGAGCACGAAGCCCAGCGCGCTGGCGGCATCGGTGGCGGCCAGCGGATCGTGCATCCACTGCTGGCCCAGCACGCGCATCGCCGGCAGCGCGGTGAAACCGTCGGTGCGGAAGCGCTGCACCCGGCCGCCCTCGTGATCGACGCAGATCAGCAGGTCGGGCCGCAGCGTCTTGATCTCGGCGCACAGCGCGGTCAGCTGCAGCCGGCTCTCGAAGTTGTGCGCGAACAGGATCAGGCCGCCGGTGAGCGGATGCGCGATGCGTCGGCGGTCGGCGGCGGTTAGTGTGGTGCCGGCCACGTCGAGCACCACCGGGGCATGCAGGTTCACGGGGCGCCTTTCTTCGTTTCGACGACGACGAAGGAGGCGGCGTAGTCGCTCTCGTCGGTGACGGTGACATGGGCCACCAGGCCGCGCGCCGCGAACCACTGCGCCAGCTCGCCCGACAGCTGCACGAAGGGCTTGCCGCCGGGCTCGTTGAGCACTTCGCAGGCACGCCAGGTCATGGGCCAGCGGATGCCCAGGCCGATGGCCTTGGAGAAGGCTTCCTTGGCCGAGAAGCGCGTGGCCAGGAAGCGCAGGCCCCGGGCCTCGACGCGGGCGCGGCGGGCGTGGAACACCGGCAGCTCGGCCGGGCCGAGCACGCGCTCGGCGAAGCGCTCACCGCGGCGCGCCAGGGTGGCTGCGATGCGGCGGACGTCGCACAGGTCGGTGCCGATGCCGTAGATCATCGGGTCGGGGCGTAGGCGGCGCGGATGCAGCGCTGGTACTCGCGCACGGTCTCGGGCAGGCCGAGCTCGAGCGCATCGGCGATGAGCGCGTGGCCGATCGAGACCTCGAGCACGCCGGGCACGGCGCGCAGGAAATCGGCCAGGTTGGCGCGGTTCAGGTCGTGCCCGGCATTGACGCCCAGGCCCTGCGCCTGCGCCGCCGCCGCCGCGGCGGCGAAGCGGGCCAGCTGGGCGCCCTGCCCGGCCCCGCCATGGGCTGCCGCGTAGGGCTCGGTGTAGAGCTCCACCCGGTCGACACCCAGCGCGCGCGCTGCCGCCATCGCCGCGGGCTCGGGGTCCATGAACAGGCTCACGCGCACGCCCAGCGCCCGGCATTCGTCGATCAGCGGGCGCAGCCGCTCGCCATCGGCGGCCAGATCCCAGCCGTGGTCGGACGTGAACTGGCCCTCGCCGTCGGGGACGAAGGTGGCCTGCCGGGGCCGCACGGCGCGGATGAAGGGCATCAGGTTGTGGAACGGGTTGCCCTCGATGTTGTAGTCGGCGCGCGGCCAGCCCCGCAGCAGCGCGGCCAGGTCGTGCACGTCGTGGGCGCGGATGTGGCGCTCGTCGGGACGCGGGTGCACGGTGATGCCGTCGGCCCCGGCCTGCAGGCACAGCGTCGCCGCCTTCACCACGCTGGGGATGCCCAGGTGGCGCGCGTTGCGCAGCTGGGCCACCTTGTTGACATTGACCGACAGCGCAGTGGCGGCGGCCTGCGCGCGCTCGGCGTCGGCGGCAATCAGCGGGTTCATGGGCTCGGGGTCGGTGCGGGGGTCCGGGCCAGGCGCTGCACGCCCTGCCAGACCTGGCGCGTGCGCAGGGTGGTGTGGCCCAGATGATAGTGAAGCAGGTTGCGCAAGGGCATGCGCAAGGCGCCCGCGCCGGGCGCGCAGGCCGCGCGCAGCGAGGCCAGGCCGGCGCCGCCCTGGCCATGCACCAGCGCCGCCTCGATGGCCACCCACTGCGCGCCGGGCACGCCGCCGGCGCGTTCGGCCAGGCCGAGCTCGGGGTCGAGGGCGTAGTGCGTGGCGGCCTGGAGCGGCTGCGCCGTCAGGGTGGCGATCGAGAGCTCGGGCAGCCAGCCCAGCTCGCGCAGCAGCGTCAGCTCGAAGGCGCGCAGCGCCGCGGCTTCGTCGGGGCCGCCGGCCAGCGCGACCAGGGTCTCGGCGTAGGCATCGAACAGGCGCGGGTGCGGGTCGTGCCGGGCCAGCAGCTTGAGCAGCAGCTCGTTCAGGTAGAAGCCCGGGAACATCGCCGCCGCGCCCAGCAGCGGCTGGCCGCCCACCCACTCGGCACTGCGCAGCAGGTGCACCTCGGCCTGGGCATCGGCGGGCGTCTTGCCCAGCTGCGCGTGCAGGGGCTGAAACGGCAGCAGCACCGGGCGCAGCTGCGAGGTCGGCCGCTTGGCGCCCTTGGCGGCCACGACCACGCGGCCCTGGGCGCGCGTGAACAGCTCGACGATGAGGCTGGTCTCGCTCCAGTCGTAGCGGTGCAGCACGTACGCGAGCAGCGGCGATGTGGCGCGCCCGGAGGCCGGCGCCGCGCGCCGTCCGCCCCCCGAGGGGCTCGGGTCGACTTGGGGCGGCCCGGCGTCGTCTCGCGCCCTACTCGTAGCCATACGAGCGCAGGTGGGCTTCGTCGTCGGCCCAGCCCGAGCGCACCTTGACCCACAGCTCGAGAAAGACCTTGGCGCCCCACAGCCGCTCGAGCTCCTGCCGCGCTTCGCTGCCGATGCGCTTCAGGCGCTCACCGCCCTCGCCGATGACCATGCCCTTGTGGGCTTCGCGCTCGACCACGATGCTGGCGGCGATGCGGCGCAGGCTGCCCTGCTCCTCGAACCGGTCGATCACCACGGTGCAGCTGTAGGGCAGCTCGTCGCCGGTCAGGCGGAAGAGCTTCTCGCGGATCAGCTCGGCGGCCAGGAAGCGCTCGCTGCGGTCGGTGAGCGCGTCCTCGTCGTACAGCCAGGGCTGCGCGGGCAGGTAGGGCAGGACGATGTCGAGCAGGCGCGCCACGTCGGCCTCGCGCGTGGCCGACATCGGCACGTACTCGGCGAAGGCGTGGCGCTGCTGCAGCTGCTGCAGCCAGGGCAGCGCGTCCTGGCGCCGCTGCAGCGTGTCCAGCTTGTTGGCCACCAGCAGCACCGGCTTGTCGGGCGGCAGCAGCGCCAGCACCTTGGCGTCGGCGGGGCCGAAGCGGCCGGCCTCCACCACCAGCAGCACCACGTCCACGTCGGACACCGAAGACACCACGGTGCGGTTGAGGGTGCGGTTCAGGGCCGCCGTGTGCCGGGTCTGGAAGCCCGGCGTGTCGACGAACACGAACTGCGCCGCGCCCAGCGTGCGGATGCCCGTGATGCGGTGGCGCGTGGTCTGCGCCTTGGCCGAGGTGATGCTGATCTTCTGCCCGACCAGGGCGTTGAGCAGCGTGCTCTTGCCGACGTTGGGACGGCCGACGATGGCCACCAGGCCGCAGCGTGGGGCGGGCGGCGAGCCGCCCTCGGCTGGCGGCGCCACGTCGGAGCTCATGCAGCGGCCCGGCGCAGCCGGCCCCGCGCAGGCAGCAGGTTGGTGTTCAAGAGCGGAGCGGGCCGCCGGGGCGGTCGCTGGCCTTCAACGCATCGAGCAGGCGGCGCGCGGCTTCCTGCTCGGCGCTGCGGCGCGAGCGGCCTTCGCCACGCTCGGTCAGGCCCAGCACCGGCACCGCGCACTCGACCTCGAAGGTCTGCGCATGGGCCTGGCCGCGGGTGGCGGTGATGCGGTAGGCCGGCACCGCCACGCGGCGCGCCTGCAGCCACTCCTGCAGCTCGGTCTTGGGGTCCTTGCTCCAGCCGTCGGCCTCGCCGGCCTGGATGATCTCGCCGAACAGGCGCTGCACCAGGGCGTGCGCCGGCTCGTAGCCGGCGTCCAGGAAGACGGCGCCGATGATGGCTTCGACGGCATCGGCCAGGATCGACGGCCGCTGCGCGCCCCCGCCGCGCGCCTCGCCTTCGGACAGCCGCAGGTGCTCGGGCAGGCCGAGCGCCAGCGCGGCGCGGTGCAGGCTGTCCTCGCGCACCAGGTGGGCCCGCACGCGGGTGAGCTCGCCCTCGTCGCTGTCGGCCAGGCGCTCGAACAGCAGGCCCGAGACGGCCAGGCTCAGCACCGCATCGCCCAGGAACTCGAGCCGCTCGTTGTGCTCGCTGCCCCAGCTGCGGTGGGTAAGCGCGCGGCGCAGCAGGTCGGGCCGGGCGAAGCTGTGGCCCAGGCGGCGCTGCAGCGCGGGCAGCGACGAACCGGAGCCGGATCGGGGGTCGGAGGCCGTCGTCATGGGGCCGGCGGACGGTGCGGGGCCGCTAATGCGACCGGCCCTCGTACTTGATGAGCAGCGACACCGGGCCGAACAGGGGCACGAGCTTGTCGTAGGAGAAGCCGATCACGACCTTGTCGTTCTCTTTCGTGATCTTCAGGTCGCTGCCGTCGATGGAGCTGATCGAGTACTCGATGTCCTTTTGCTTGTCGAAGGCCTGGCGCGCCTCGGCCACGGTGGCTGGCTCGCTCCTGGCGATCTTGTCGACCGCGCTCTGGATCGTGAGGTACTCGTTGACGGTGGGCGCCACGCGCAGCAGCAGGTAGGCCAGGAAGCCGACCACGATGGCCCAGAACAGCAGGCCGAAGAGGGTGAGCCCGCGCTGGCGCGCTGGGGCGCCGCGGGTGCATCGGGCGCATCGGGCGCGGGGGGCATGGACGGTCGAGCGCGCTGTGGTCATGGCCTGCCGGAATGTTGCCGAGGGGCGGGGCCCGGCGGAGGGCCCCGGGGTGGGTCCGCGGGCCGCCCTCAGTGGAACGGACCGATGCGGCCCAGGTTGCCGAAGTTCATCCAGACGAAGAATGCCTTGCCGACGATATTCCGTTCTGGCACAAATCCCCAGTAGCGCGAGTCTTCGGAGTTGTCGCGGTTGTCGCCCATCATGAAGTAGTGGCCGGGAGGCACCTTGCAGACCACGCCCTCGGGGCTGTAGCGGCAGTTGTCGATGTAGGGGAAGCGGGCCGCCGGCCGGTAGTACATCACCCGCGACGGGTCGACCCGGATCTCGTGCTGGACCTTGCCCAGCGTCTCCATGAACAGCGGCGACTCGGTCATGCTGTCGTCGTCGTAATCGGTGCCCTTGGCCTGCTCGGGCACGGGCTGGCCGTTGATGGTGAGCTTCTGGTTCAGGTAGGCCACCTCGTCGCCGGGCACGCCGACCACGCGCTTGATGTAGTCCAGCCGCGTGTCCAGGGGGTAGCGGAACACCATCACGTCGCCGCGCTGCGGCTCGTGGTTGGCGAGGATCTTCGTGTTGATCACGGGCAGTCGGATGCCGTAGTAGAACTTGTTCACCAGGATCAGGTCGCCCACCTTCAGCGTGGGCACCATCGAGCCGGACGGGATCTTGAAGGGCTCGAACAGGAACGAGCGCAGCAGGAACACCACCAGGATCACCGGGAACAGGCCCGCCGTCCAGTCCAGCCACCAGGGCTGCATCAGCAGCCGGGCGCGCGCCGGGGCGACGTCGCCGTCGACCTGGGTGATGCCCTGCCGCGCCAGCTCGGCGCGGCGCGCTGCGGCCTGCTGCTCGAGCGCCGCGGCAGCCTGCTCGCGCGCCGGCCTGAAGTGCAGCCGCTCGGCCAGCCAGTAGCCCAGCGTGACCACCGTCAGGATGAACAGCAGGAGGGCGAAGTCGCCGCTCCAGTAACCCAGGAACCAGCCGCCGAGGTAGGCGACGAGCGCGCCGTACAGCGCCGCGGTGAGTGTGCTCATGAGGGGGGAGTTGGGGTCAGTCGTCGACTTGGAGGATCGCGAGAAAGGCTTCCTGCGGCACTTCGACCGCGCCGATCTGCTTCATGCGCTTCTTGCCCGCCTTCTGCTTCTCGAGCAGCTTCTTCTTGCGCGTGATGTCGCCGCCGTAGCATTTTGCCAGCACGT
>JAGWLO010000014.1 GCA_028872015.1 Burkholderiales bacterium
TGCTGGCCGGTCATGCCGTCGGCATCGTCGGCCGCCAGGAACAGCGCCACCCGCGCCACGTGGCCGGCATCGAGCCGCACTTTCAGGCACTGCGCGTCGAGGAAGGCCTGGTCGGCCGCCGGGTCGCGGTGCAGCGCCGTCTGGCGTTCGGTGACGATGGCCCCGGGCACCAGGGCGTTGACGCGGATGTTGCGGCCGCCGAGCTCGCGCGCCAGCGTCCGCGTCAGGCCCAGGATCGCAGCCTTGGCGGTCGTGTAGCCCACGAGGTTCGGTCGCCCCCGCATCCAGCTCACCGAGCCCAGGTTCAGCACCGAGCCGCCGCCGGCGGCGGCCATGGCGGGGGCCACGGCCTGGATGGCGAAGAAGTAGTGCTTCAGGTTGAGGGCGATGCGCTCGTCCCAGTAGGCCGGGGTCACGGCCTCCATCGCGTGGCGGTCGTCGCGGCCGGCGTTGTTGACCAGCACCCGCACGGGGCCCAGCTCGGCGATCACGCGCGCCAGCAGGGCCTGGTAGGCCTCGGTGTCGCGCACGTCGCAGGGCGCGTACCAGGGCGCGGGCGCGCCGCCGGCGACCACCTCGTCGATGACGGCCTGCCCACCGCCGGGCCGGGTGCCGCAGAAGGCCACGCGGGCGCCCTGCGCCGCGAAGGCGCGCACCAGCTCGGCGCCGATGCCCGAGCTGCCGCCCGAGACGAAGACCACCCGCTCGCGCAGCGAGGGGTAGCTGGCGTAGGCAGCCCCGCTCATGGTCGCGAGCTCACCAGCCCGCCGGCAGCACTTCGGCCAGCGCGACGACGCGGCCTTCGTCGATGCTCTTGTGCGCGGCCAGGCCGGTGGCCACCGCGCGCAAGCCTTCCTCGAGGCCGATCTCCGCCGGCCGGCCGGCGCGGATCGCCGCGGCGAAGCGCTGGTGCTCGATGAACGAGGCGCCGAAGTGGTGGCCGGCGTACTTGATGCCGGTGTCCCAGACCCGCCGCACCGAGACGCCGCGCGCCGTGCCCGAGGGCTGGCCCCAGGCCTGGCGCCGGCCCCAGTCCTCGCGCCGGCTGTGGCGCAGCGTGAGCGAGGGCAGCAGCGACTCGAGCTTGCCCTCGTCGCCGACGACCGTGATGTGCTCGTTGTCGACCGAGTTCTCGGCGTACATGCACAGGTCGAGCATCGCGCGCGCGCCGCTGGGGTACTCGAGGATGGCGTAGGCGCTGTCCAGGATGTCGGGTGTGCGCGGCCCCTCGGGGCCGTCGTAGCGCTCGTCGAGGTGGTTCACGCGCTGCCCGCCCGAGGCGTAGATGCGCAGCGGCCGCTCGCCCAGGACCAGGTCCATCAGGTTGAAGTAGTGGCAGCACTTCTCCACCAGCGTGCCGCCCGTGTTGGCGCTGAAGCGGTTCCAGTCGCCGACCTTGGGGTAGAAGGGCTCGCGGTGCTCGCGGATCGCCACCTGCTGGATGCGGCCCACCGAGCCGCCGTGCGCCATGCGGATCATCTCGGCCACCGGCGGCATGTAGCGGTACTCCTGCGCCACCCAGACGATGCCGCCGCGGCGGCCGGCGGCGCGGGCCAGCAGGTCCAGCCCGTCGTCGATGCGCGTGACCAGCGGCTTCTCGACCAGGATGTGCAGCGGCGTGGCCAGCGCGTCGCGCATCATCTCGGCATGCGTGTGGTTGGGGGTGGCGATCACGACCGCGTCGCACAGGCCGCTGGCCAGCAGCGCGCGGTGGTCCTCGAAGACCTGCGGCGCGTCGCGGCACAGGGCCAGCGCCGCCTCGCGGCTGGCGGCGTGCGGGTCGGCGATCGCGGTGACGCGCGCGCCGCCGCCTTCGTTGCCCATCGCCGCGAGGTTCTCGATGTGCTCGCGGCCCATGCTGCCGCAACCGATGATGCCGTAGCGCAGGGGCCGGCTCGAAGGGCTCATGTCGGTCATCCTTTCAGGCCACCCTGGGTCAGGCCGCCCACCACCCGCTCCTGGAACAGGGCGATCAGCAGGGCCACCGGCACGATGGCGACGATGAGCGCGGCCGAGATCGTCGGCCACGGGAAGGTGAATTCGCCCTGGTACAGCGTGATGCCCACCGGCAGGGTGCGCATCGTGGCGCTGGCGTTCAGCGACAGGGCCAGCAGGAACTCGTCCCAGGCGTTGACGAAGGCCAGGATGCCGGCCGTGAACACGCCCGGGGCGGCCAGCGGAACGACGACCCGCCACAGCGCGCCCACGCGGGTGCAGCCGTCGATCATGGCCGCGTTCTCGAGGTCCTTCGGGATGCTCTGGAAGAAGCTCACCAGCACCAGGGTGCATACCGGCAGGTTCAGCACCGTGTAGGGCAGGATCAGGGCGATGTAGGTGTTGAGCAGGCCCAGGCTGCGCATGGTCTGGAAGATCGGCACCAACAGCGTGACCAGCGGGAACATGCTGGAGGCGACGATGCCGCTCAGGATGAGCTGCCGGCGCCGCAAGTTCAGCCGCGCGATGGCGTAGGCGGCCAGCGCCGAGACCGCCAGCGACAGCGCGGTGGAGCCCAGCGCCACGACCAGGCTGTTGCCCAGGTAGCGCAGCAGCGGCTGGTCGCCGAAGGCGCGGACGTAGTTGGCCAGCGTGGGGGCCTGCGGCAGGTAGGTGATGGGCTGGCGCACCAGCTCGGCCTCGCCCTTGAGCGAGGTGAGCAGGATCCACAGCGCCGGGAAGAAGCCGTTGACGACCACGATGGCGGCCGCCAGCAGGCGCAGCGCGCGGCCCGCGGGCGGCTTCATGCCGAGCGCCCGACCCGGCGCAGGTACAGCGCCGTGACCGCCATCGACAGCACGAACATGCACACCGCCTCGGTCGAGCCGTAGCCGACGTCGAGGTAGTCGATGGTGGTCTTGTGGATCAGCATCGCCAGCGTCTGCGTGCTGTCGCCGGGCCCGCCGCGGGTCATGGTGTAGGGGATGTCGAAGGTCTGCAGCGCCGTGATGGTGCGGAAGATCAGCGCCACCGTGATCGAGGGCATCAGCATCGGCAGCGTGATCTGGCGGAACTGCTGCCAGCGGCTGGCGCCGTCGACCTCTGCCGCCTCGTACAGCGAGCGCGGGATGGTCTGCAGCCCGGCCAGCAGGATCAGCGCCATGAACGAGCTGGTCTTCCAGACGATGGTGCCGCAGATCGCCGCCAGCGCCCAGTTCGGGCGCAGCAGCCACATCGTCGGCTGGCCCTGGCCGAGGCGCCGCAGCAGATCGTTGACCACGCCGTAGTCGGTGTGGAAGAACCAGGCGAAGATGAGGCCGCAGAACGACAGCGGCAGCGCCCAGGGCAGCAGCAGCGCCAGCCGCACCGGCCAGCGCCGCCGGAAGGGAAGGTTGGCCAGCAGCGCCAGCGCGAGGCCGGCCAGCAGCGCGCCGGGCACGGTGACCAGCGTGATCAGCACCGTGTTCCAGGTCGCGCTCCAGAAGTCGACGTCGGTCAGCACCAGCGCGTAGTTCTCCAGGCCCACGAAGCGCACCGCGTGCCCGCCCGACAGGCGCAGGTCGAAGAAGCTGTCGACGAACAGGCGTCCGATCGGGTAGGCCACGATCAGCGCCAGCAGCGTGAGCGCCGGCGCCAGCAGCAGCGCCCCGAGCACCTGCTCGTCGGGGTCTCGAAGGCGGTCGATCCAGCGCCGGTGCTGCACGGCGGGCCTACCTCAGGATGCGCGCCAGGCGCGAGCGGATCCGGCGCACGCCCTGCCGCGGCGTCTCCACGCCGGCCAGCACGGCGCTGGTGGTGGTGCGGATGGCGTCGCTGACCTGCGCGTAGTCGGGCGAGACCGGCCGGCTGCGGGCCCCGGCCACCACCGCGGCGGCATCGCCGAACCAGGGGACGGCGCGCAGCACGTCGGGGTCGGTGTACAGGTCGGGGTAGGTCGGCAGCAGCGCGCCCTCGATCGCCAGCCGCTTGCTCGCGGCCCGGCTGGAGAGGTAGCGCACCAGCGCCGCCGCCTCGGCCTTGTGGCGGCTGAAGGCGCTCACCGCCCATTGCCAGCCGCCCAGGCAGGTCACGCGCCGGCCGCCGGCCATGGCCGGCAGCGGCATCACGCCGACCTTGCCGCGCACCTTGGAATCGGGGTCGCCGTTGAGCTGGTCCCAGGCGAAGCCCCAGCTGATGCCGAACACCACCTGCCCGGCCTTGAACTCGTTGACCGTGTCCGGCGTCTTGACCTCGGCCACGTTGCGCTTGACGACGCCCGAGGCCATCAGGTCCAGCCACTGCTGCAGGCCGCGCTCGGCGGCGGCCGGGTCCAGCGTGAGCCGGCCCTGGTCGTCCTCGATCGACTTGCCCTGGCTCCAGTAGGGCAGCAGGAAGGTGCAGACCGCCCCTTCGATCGGCGCGCCCTGCAGCGACAGGCCCTGCAGCCGCGGGTCGTGCTCGCCGGCCTGGATCCGGCGCGCCTCGGCGCCCAGCTCGTCCCAGGTGCGCGGCAGCGGCAGGCCGTACTTGGCCAGCAGGTCGCGCCGGTAGTACATGAACATCGCGTCGGCGAAGGCCGGCATGGCGGCGATGTGGCCCTGCACCACGTCGGCCTCCCGGTAGGCCGCGAGGTAGGGCTGCATCACCGTCGCCGCGGGGCCGTAGTAGGGCTCCAGCGGCGCCAGCCAGCCGGCGCCGGCGTACTGCGCCGGGTTGACGATGTCGATGAGGTAGATGTCGATCGCCGCATCGCGGGCGCTGAGCACGGTGCTCAGGTACTGCCGCTGCAGCTCGCTGGTGGAGCCGCCCGACTCGGTCTGGATGCGCAGGCCCGGGTGCTGCCGCATGTAGTCGGCGAACAGGCCCTTCATCAGGTCGGGCCGCTGGTTCTGGCCGCCGACGAAGACGCGCAGCACCGTCTGGGCCGCGGCCGCGCCGGGCAGCCCCGCCAGGACGGCGGCACAGGCCAGCAGGCAGGCGGCGGCGCGGCGGTGCATGGTCGTGCGGGCGGCGGGCTAGATCGCCGCGCCGCTGGCGGCATCGAACAGATGCAGGTGCTGCGGGTCGACGTAGACCTCCAGCGCCGTGTCCGGCGCCTGGCGGAACGAGGCGGGCCCGCGCGCCACCATCTCGGTCTGGCCCAGGCGCAGCGTCACGAGCGTCTCGGCGCCCAGCGGCTCGAGCAGCGAGACCCGGGCCGGCAGGCGCAGCGCCGCCGTGGCCGCTGGCGTGAGCAGCAGGTTCTCGGGCCGCACGCCGAAGGTGAGGGCGCCGCGGCCGCGGGCGCGGCCGGCCAGCGCGGCGGGCAGCTCGACCTGCAGGCCGCCCAGGTCGGCCTGCGTGCCGCTGACCGTGCAGGGGGCCAGGTTCATCGGCGGCGCGCCGGTGAAGCCGGCGACGAACTGCGCCGCCGGCCGGTGGTAGATCGCGTCGGGCGTGTCGTACTGCATCAGGCGCCCGGCGCTGAGCACCGCGATGCGGTCGGCCAGCGTCATCGCCTCGGTCTGGTCGTGGGTGACGTAGACGATGGTGGCCCCCAGGCGCTGGTGCAGGCGCTTGATCTCGCTGCGCATCTCGTTGCGCAGCTGCGCGTCGAGGTTGGACAGCGGCTCGTCGAACAGGAACACCGCCGGCTCGCGCACGATGGCCCGGCCGATCGCCACCCGCTGGCGCTGCCCGCCCGACAGCGCCGCGGGCCGGCGCTGCAGCATCGGCTCGATGCGCAGCAGCCGCGCCGCGTCGAGCACCCGGCGCTCGATCTCGGCCTCGGGTGTCTTTCGCAGCCGCAGGCCGAAGGCCATGTTCTCGTACAAGGTCTTGTGCGGGTACAGCGCGTAGTCCTGGAACACCATCGCGATGTCGCGCTCGCGCGGCGGCAGCTCGTTCACGCGCCGCCCGGCGATGCGCAACTCGCCCGCGCTGATGGGCTCCAGCCCCGCCATCATCCGCAGCAGCGTGCTCTTGCCGCAGCCCGAGGGGCCGACGAAGACGACGAATTCGCCGTGCCGGATCTCGAGGTCGATCGCATGGACGATCGTGATCTTGCCGTCGTAGCTCTTGCCGACGCCGCGGAGTTCGACTTGCGCCATCGCGTCGGCCTTCTCAGTAGCCGCTGTCCGGGCGCGCCGGCGCGGTCGGCGCGGCGGGCGCCGCCGGTGCCGGAGCGCCCTGGGCCCGCAGCGCCTGCGCGGCCGCCTGCGCGGCCCGCATCAGCAGGCCCAGGTCGGAGGCCACGGCCACGTAGTCGTAGCCGATCTCGCGGTAGCGCGCCACGGTCTCGGGCGTGCCGCCGACGCTGCCGATCGGCAGGCCCAGCGCGTTCGCGCGCCGCGCCGCGTCGGCCATCAGCGCCATCACCGCGGGGTGGGTGAGCTCGCCCGCGTGACCCATCGCCGCGGAGAGGTCGGCCGGGCCGATGAACAGCGCATCGACGCCGGGCACGGCCGCGATCGCCTCGAGGCGGGCCACCGCCAGCGGCGTCTCCAGCTGAAGCACGGTGCACAGGCCGGCGTTGGCGGTGCGCAGGTAGTCGGGCGTGGTGCCGAAGCGCGAGCCGCGGCTCATGCCGGCCATGCCGCGCACGCCCTCGGGCGGGTAGCGCGTGGCGGCGACCGCGCGCCGGGCCTCGTCGGCGTCCTGGATGAACGGAAACAGCAGCGTGCGCGCGCCGGCATCGAGCACGCGCTTGACGAACACGGTGTCGTTCCAGGGCACGCGCACCACCGGCACCATCGGCGTGTTGCCCAGCGCCTGCAGCAGCTGCACCAGAGTCGTCAGGTCCAGCGGCGAATGCTCCATGTCGACCACGCCCCAGTCGAAGCCGGCCAGGCCCACGGCCTCGGCGACGATCGGGCTGGCCGACATCAGCCAGGTGCCCACGGGCGGGTGCGCGGCGCGCTCGCGCAGCAGTCGGGCGAAGGGGTTGGCGACGGTGTCCATGGCGGCTTGCGGGTGGGGGTCGCAGGCGGGGGGTCAGAAGATCGCCGGCTCGGGCGTGGGCGCCGTGCCTTGCAGGAAGTCGAGGTCGCAGCCTTGGTGCGCCTGCGTCACGTGCTGCTGGTACAGGCGCACGTAGCCGCGTGCGTAGGCCGGCGCCGGCGGCGACCAGGCGGCGCGGCGGCGCTCGAGCTCGGCCGCGTCCACGTCCAGGTGCAGGCGGCGCGCCGCCACGTCGAGCTCGATGATGTCGCCGTTGCGCACCAGTGCCAGCGGCCCGCCGACGGCCGATTCGGGGCTGACATGCAGGACGCAGGTGCCGTAGTGGGTGCCGCTCATGCGCGCGTCGGAGATGCGCACCATGTCGCGCACGCCGGCCTGCAGCAGTTTCTTCGGGATCGGCAGCCCGCCCCATTCGGGCATGCCCGGGGCGCCCACCGGCCCCGCGTTGCGCAGCACGAGCACGGTGTGTTCGTCGACCTCGAGCGAGGGGTCGGCCATCGCGGCCAGCATCTCGGGCTGGCCGTCGAAGACCCGGGCCGGGCCGCGATGCCGGAGCAGGCCGGCGCTGGCCGCGCTCGGCTTGATGACGGCGCCGTTCGGGGCGAGGTTGCCGCCCAGCACGGCCAGCGCGCCGTGCGGGCTGACGGGCCGCGCGAGCGGCCGGATCACGTCGTCGTCACCGGCCTCCAGGCCCTGCAGCGCCTCGCCCAGCGTGCAGCCGGCGGCGGTCAGCTCGCCCAGCGACAGCTGCTCGCGCAGGCGGTTCATCAGCGCGGGCAGGCCGCCGGCATAGTAGAAGTCCTCCATCAGGCGGTCGCCGCTGGGGAAGACGTTGGCCAGCACCGGCACGCGCCGCGCCACGGCGTCCAGGTCGGCCAGGCTCAGCGGCACGCCGGCGCGGCCGGCCAGGGCGAGGATGTGCACCGCGGCGTTGGTCGATCCACCGAGCGCCATCTGCACCGCGGCGGCGTTGAGGAAGGCGCCGCGCGTGAGCAGGCGCTGCGGCGTCAGGCCCTCGGCGATCATCGTCACGATGCGCGCGCCGCAGTCGGCCGCCATGCGCGGGTGCGCGGCGTCCATCGCCGGGATGCTGGTGCTGCCGGTCGGCGCCAGGCCCAGCGCCTCGGCGATGGCGGTCATGGTGCTGGCGGTGCCCATCGTGTTGCAGGTGCCGGGGCTGCGCGTCATGCGCGACTCCAGGCGCACCCATTCGTCCTGGCCGAGGTGGCCGGCCTGGTACTCGTCCCAGAACATCCGCGTGTGGGTGCCGGCGCCGACGGCCTTGCCCCGGTGGCGGTCGTTGAGCATCGGCCCGGCCGGGCAGAACAGGGCCGGCAGGCCCATGCTGATCGCGCCCATCAGCAGCCCCGGCGTGGTCTTGTCGCAGCCACCCAGCAGCACCGCCCCGTCCACCGGCAGCGAGCGCAGCAGCTCCTCGACCTCCATCGCCAGGAAGTTGCGATAGAGCATGGTGGTCGGCTTGACCATCACCTCGCCCAGGCTCATCGCCGGCAGCTCGAAGGGCATGCCGCCGGCCATCAGCACGCCGCGCTTGACGGCCTCGGCGCGCTCGCGCAAGTGGGCGTGGCAGGGCGACAGGTCGCTCCAGGTGTTGACGATGGCCACGATGGGCCGGCCCAGCACGTCTTCGCGGCGCAGGCCCATCTGCTGCATGCGCTGGCGGTGCGCGAAGCCGCGCATGTCGTCGGCCGCGAACCAGCGGGCGCTGCGGAGGGGGGCGGGCGGGCGGCGCATCGGCGGGGTCGGGCTCGGCAGTCGGGGCGTGGCGCAAGCGGCCCGGGGGCGCGCGGGTTGTTACCGCTAACATAAGGTACCGTCGGTGCTGTCTCCATTCTGGCTAACCCGGTGCCCCCATCCCCCCCCGCCGCGCCCAAGCGTGCCCGCGCCGCCGCCCCTGCGGCCGCGCGCCAGGCCCGCCGCGGCCATGGCCGCGTCACGCTGCAGACCGTGGCCGAGGCGGTCGGCGTCACCTCGATCACGGTCTCGCGCTTCCTGCGCGAGCCCGCGCGCGTGGCGCCGCAGACGGCCGAGCGCATCCGCCAGGCGCTGGCCGACAGCGGCTACGTGCCGAACAAGCAGGCCGGGCTGCTGGCCAGCGGGCGCTCGAACATGGTGGCGGCGCTGCTGCCGAACCTGGCCAACTCGATCTTCGCCGAGACCGCGCAGGGGCTCAGCGACGGGCTGCAGGCGGCGGGCTTCGAGCTGCTGATCGCCTCCACGGGCTACTCGCTCGAGCGCGAGGAGCAGCAGCTGCGCGCGCTGCTGGGCTGGCACCCGGCTGCGCTGGTGGTGACGGGCCGCCGCCACGCTGCGGGGGCGCTGCAGCTGCTGGCCGATGCGAAGGCCGCCGGCACGCCCGTGATCGAGATCTGGGATCACCACCCGCCCGCCAAGGGGCCGCGCCAGACCCGCTTCACGCAGATCGGCTTCAACCACGACGAGGTCGGCGCCGCGATGGCCGCACACCTGCTGCGCGCGGGTCACCGGCGGCTGGCCTACGTCGACAGCGGCGTGGCCGAGGACTACCGCGCCCACGAGCGCGGCGTGGCCTTCGCCACCGCCGTGCGGGCGGCCGGGGCCCAGGCGCTGGTGCTCTCTGCGCCCGGGGGCGACGCCTTCGACGCCGGCCGCCAGGTGCTGGGCGAGCTGGTGCGTGCCGGCCCGCCGGCCGTCACCGCGGCCGCGTTCGCCAACGACCACCTGGCCAGCGGAGCCCTGCTCGAGGCCGGCCGGCGCGGGGTGGCGGTGCCGGGCCGGCTGGCGCTGCTGGGCTTCGGAGACTTCGCGATCGCGCGCCAGCTCAGCCCCGCGCTGTCCAGCGTGCAGCTGCCGCGGCTGGCCATCGGCGCGGCCGCCGCCGACTCGCTGCTCGAGGCCCTGCGCGGCGGCCGGCCGGCGGCCTCGTCGGCACTGCCCTGGGCGCTGGTGGCACGCGGCAGCACCGCGGAGCCCTGAGCGTCCGGCTGGTGCAGCCGAGCCGGCCGCGGCGCGACCCCGAGGCCGGCCCTTAAGATGGCACGTCGACCCGCCATTCCACCCACTGCGCGCGGAAATCCCGGCGCCGCACCGACCGCCTCATCGCCATGGCCAGAATCTGGAAGCAACCCGTCTCGGTCGAGAGCCTGACCGCCATCCACCGTGAGACGGCCGTGGACCGGCTGGGCATCGAGTTCCTCGAGGTCGGCGACGACTTCATCCGGGCCCGGGTGCCGGTGGACGGGCGCACCCGCCAGCCGATGGGCATCCTGCACGGCGGCGTGTCGGTGGTGCTGGCCGAGACGCTGGGCTCCTGCGGCGCGGCGTCGTGCTGCGCGCCGGGGCATCGCGCCGTCGGCCTCGACATCAACGCCAACCACCTGCGCAGCGTCAGCGAGGGCTGGGTGACTGGCGTGGCCACCCCGGTGCACGTGGGCCGCACGACGCAGGTCTGGCAGATCGAGCTGCGCAACGACGCCGGGCAGCTGACCTGCGTCTCGCGCCTGACGATGGCGATCCTGACACCGGCGGCGTAGCCAATCCCCGCGACAGGCAGCGCCCCAGGGCGGCGTTGTCGGCGTGCTACTTGCCGTGGCCGGCCGACGAAGCGGCGACGTGGCTCTCGACCCGCTTGGCCACGCGGGCCGTGGCGTTGGCGCCGACCTCGACGCCATGGGCCACCGCGCGGGCGCCGCGCCGCACGCCGCTGGCCGCCGCGTGCGCGCCCACCTCCACGCCGTGCGCGGCCGCCTTGGCGCCGCGCTCGACCCCGCTGGCGGCCACGTGCGCCACATGCGAGACCTCGTGCGCGATCTTCGTGGTCACCGGCTCCGAGGCCGCGCCTTGCGCCTGGGCCGAGACGGCCGTGCCGGCCAGCAGGACGGCCAGGGCCAGGCACCGGGAAGGGAGGACTCTGATCATGGCAAGCTCGACGGAAGGATCGACGGGCCGTCATCCTAGCGCCGGGCGCCGGGTGCCGGGCGCCGGGGCGCCGGGGCACCGCTCCAGCCCATGTGGCTCAGCCACCGTGCCGAGCACCCCCGCGACGGGCGGGCGGGTTGCCGCCCGGCCCCGGAAGGCTCAGACCGGGCCGAATTCGCCGTGGCGGCCGGCCCCGGCCGCAAAGCGGGCCGCGCCGGCCTCGCCCTCGGCGCTGACGATCGGCACGCCGCGCCGCCCTTCCTCGCGCAGCGCCTCGGCCAGCGGCAGGCCCCATTGCGCGTGGGCAGAGGCGCGATCGGCGCGCAGGCAGGCCTGCGGAAAGGCGGCGATCGCGCGCGCCAGCGCCTGGGCCTCGGCCAGCGCGGCGCCCGCGGGCACGAGCCGGTTGACGAGGCCCATCGCCAGCGCCTCGGCTGCGCCCACGGACCGGCCGGTGAGGATCATGTCGAGCGCCCGGCCCATGCCGACCACGCGCGGCAGCCGCACGGTGCCGCCGTCGATCAGCGGCACGCCCCAGCGGCGGCAGAACACGCCGAACACGGCCGTCTCGCTCGCCACCCGCAGGTCGGCCAGCAGGGCCAGCTCCAGGCCGCCGGCGACGGCGTAGCCTTCCACGGCGGCGATCAGGGGCTTGGACAGCGCCATCCGCGTCGGCCCCATCGGCCCACTGCCGCCGCCGGCGGGGTCGAGTTCGTTGCGGGCATCGGCATCGCCCAGGGCCGCCAGATCGGCGCCGGCGCAGAAGTGTCCGTCGCCGCCGGTGAGGACAGCCACGCTCAGGTCGGCATCGGCCTCGAAGCGCTCGAAGGCCTGGCGCAGGGCGGCGGCCGTGGCGCGGTCGACCGCATGGCGCCGCTCGGGACGGTTCAGGCGGATCGTGCAGACCGCGCCTTCGACGGCACACAGTACGGGGTCCATGGCAGCGCTCCGTCTCGATCCATCGGGCTGCCCATCGTAGCCACGCGGCGCGCCGGGCGGCGGTCGGCGGCGGCTCGTAGACTGCCGCATCGGGCCGCCCCACAGGGTGGCCGCTGAGCCAGAGGCCAAGGCATGGACCAAGACACCGGCATCCTTCCCAGCGTCGACCTGGCGGCCGAGGCCGGGCGCAGCGGCTTCTACCAGCGCGCCGGCGCGCAGCACCTGGCGCCGCTGTGGCGCGTGCTGCACGGGCTGGTGACGGACGAGCCGGTGACGCGCTGCGTGCCGGCGCACTGGCGCTACGCGCAGGTGCGGCCCCACCTGATGGAGGCCTGCCGGCTCATCTCGACCGAAGAGGCCGAGCGCCGCGTGCTGGTGCTCGAGAACCCCGGCCTTCCGGGCGCGAGCCGCATCACGCAGAGCCTGTTCGCGGGGCTGCAGGTCATCCTGCCGGGCGAGGTGGCGCCGGCGCACCGGCACGCAGCCTCGGCGCTGCGCTTCATCGTCGAGGGCCGCGATGCCTACACGGCCGTGGCCGGCGAGAAGACGCGGATGCAGCCGGGCGACTTCGTGATCACGCCCTCGATGACCTGGCACGACCACGGCAACGAGGGCAGCGCGCCGATGGTGTGGCTGGACGGGCTGGACATGCACATCGTCAACCTGCTGGGCGCCAGCTTCCGCGAGGGCCACCCGGGCCGGGTGCAGGCGATCGAGCGGCCCGAGGGCGCGGCCATGGCCGAGGCCGGCTGCAACCTGCTGCCGGTGGACCAGGTGTACGGCTCGCCGACCTCGCCGATCTTCAACTACCCCTACGAGCGCACGCGCGAGGCGCTGCACCGGCTGTCGCGCTTCCGCGCCGTCAACGCCTGGCACGGCCACAAGATGCGCTACGTCAACCCCGTCACCGGCGGCTGGGCGATGCCGACGATGGCGACCTGGATGCAGCTGCTGCCGCGCGGCTTCGAGGGCCGGCCCTGCCGAGCCACCGACGGCACGGTGTTCGTCGTCGTCGAGGGCCGCGGCACCAGCCTCGTCGGCGGCGAGCGTTTCGACTGGGCGCCGCACGACATCTTCGTCGTGCCGAGCTGGGTGCCGGTGCAGCACAGCGCGCAGGACGACGCGGTGCTGTTCAGCTACTCGGACCGGGCGGTGCAGGAAAAGCTCGGCTTGCTGCGCGAGGAGATGCTGTGATGGAACGCCGACCGCTGGGCCGCTCGGGCCTGCAGGTGTCGCCGCTGGCCTTCGGCGGCAACGTGTTCGGCTGGACCGCCGACGAGGCCACCAGCTTCTCGCTGCTGGACGCCTGGGTCGATGCCGGCTTCAACTTCATCGACACCGCCGACGTCTATTCGGCCTGGGTGCCGGGGCACGCCGGCGGCGAGTCCGAAACGATCATCGGCAAGTGGCTCGCCCGCAGCGGCAAGCGCCACCGGGTCGTCCTCGCCACCAAGGTGGGCAAGCCGATGGGCCCGGGCCGCAAGGGGTTGGCGCCGGGCTACATCCGGCAGGCGGTGGAGGATTCGCTGCGCCGCCTGCAGACCGACCACATCGACCTGTACCAGTCGCACGACGACGACGCCGACACGCCGCTGGCCGAGACGATGGGCGCCTTCGACGCGCTCGTGCGGGCCGGCAAGGTGCGGGCCATCGGTGCCTCCAACTACAGCGCGGCCCGGCTCGAGCAGGCGCTGGCGGCCAGCGCCGCCAATGGCCTGGCGCGCTACGAGAGCCTGCAGCCGCTATATAACCTGATCGACCGTGCCGCCTACGAGGACGCGCTGCAGGCCACGTGCGTGCGCCACGGCATCGGCGTGATCAACTTCTACGGGCTGGCCGCGGGCTTCCTCACCGGCAAGTACCGCCGTGCCGAGGACGCGGCCAAGAGCGCGCGCGGCGCCGGCGTGGTGGCGCGCTACCTCAACGATCGCGGCCTGCGCATCCTGGCGGCGCTGGACGCGGTGGCCGCGCGTCATGGCGCCACGCCGGGCCAGGTGGCGCTGGCCTGGCAGCTGGCCCAACCCGGCATCACGGCGCCGATCGCCAGCGCCACCTCGCTGGCGCAGCTGGCCGAGCTGGTGGCCGCGGCGCGCCTCGAGCTGGACGCGCAGGACCACGCCGAGCTCGACACGGCCAGCGCGGCCTGAGCCGCGCCTGAGCCGCGCCTGAGCCGGCCGGCGCGGCAGGCGCGCCGCGCTGCCTCTACTTCGTCGTCGCGGCCTGCGCCAGCGTGAGCGCCGGCGTGCCGGCCGAGGCGGTGGCGGCCGAAGCTGCCGGGGCCGCCGGGGCCGCTGCAGAAGCCGGCGCGTCGGGCGCCGGCGCCGACACCGTCAGCAGCGCCGGGTAGTCCTTGGCCATCTGCGCGCCGTACAGCGGCTTGAACACGCCCTGGTGGCAGGTCAGGCAGTTGACCTTGGCCACGTCGCCGGTGGGCCCCAGGCGCTTGGGCGGGAAGGTGCCGGCCAGGCTGCCCAGGTAGTCGACGTTGAGCTCGCGCGCCATCCGGATGCCGTACCAGGCCGTGACCCGCGCCGGGTTGCTGTTCTCCCAGGTCGCGAAGTTGCGCGTGTTGTGGCAATAGGTGCAGTTCACCCCCAGCGCGCCGGCCATGTGCACCATCAGGCCGTAGGTCTTCTCGGTCTGCAGCATCGGCTGCAGCCGGCCGGTGGTGGCCATCAGGCCGGCGGCACGGATGCTCTCGTGGCCCAGCAGGTAGGGCGTGAACGGGTCGTAGGGCAGGGAGCTGAAGTCGACCGAGGGCGAGGGCTTGTCCTGCAGCGCCTCTTCGCCGCTGGCCCCGCCGGTGATGCCGGGGTAGTCGCGCGGGGCGGCCGTGTACCAGACGTAGGCCGGCACATGGTTGCCGCGGTGGCAGGTGTAGCAGGTGACGCCGGTGGCGCCGACGTGCGTCTTCCAGTCGGCGTTGACGTGCTCGGTCATCTGCAGCATGCGGCGCGCCACGCGCTTGGTGTAGAGCGAGTCGTCGGCCAGGTTCTGCAGGTTGTGGCAGTAGCCGCAGCCCTGCTGCGGCGCCACCCACTGCGTCATGGCCAGCATGGTGCGCGTGAACTCGCCCACGCTCAGGTCGCCCAGCACCTTCACGTTCTGGTAGATCGTGCCGGCCTTCGGCCCGTCGGCGGCGGCCGGGGGCAGGGGCGCCGGCGCCTGGTTGGCCTCGAGCTTGGCCGCGTCCAGGCGCGGGTTGCTCACCTGGACCATGCCGGTGCCGCGGTAGCCGGTCTGCTCGGTGTTGGGGGGCGGGCGCTCGCAGCCCGACAGCAGGGCCGCGGCACCGACCAGGGCGAGCAGGGGCAGGGCGCGCGAGAGGAGCGGGGTGGGCAGGCGCTTCACGGCTTGACTCCAGGCAGCGTGGCGGGATCGACGACCCCGGGGTGCAGCACGGGGTAGGGCGGCACCACGTGGTGCTTCATGGCCCACAGGTACCAGTTGTCGACCACGGTGCCGGTGAGCAGGATGCCGATGCCACCCACCAGCGGACACAGCACCGCGAACCACCAGGCCCAGCGGTGGATCGACTCCATGGTGGCGTTCCAGCCCATGGTCCAGCGCCAGAACAGCGCCGCACGCTCGCTGGCCGTGCCGCGGTCGGTGATCTGCTCGAGTTCGCGCTCGCCGCCGTAGCGGCTGACCGCGAGGATGGTGCCCGCGTGCATCGCGAACAGCAGCGTCGAGCCGTAGAGGAAGGCGATCGACAGCGCGTGGAACGGGTTGTAGAAGAGGTTGCCGTAGCGCAGGCTGAAGGCGGCCGTCCAGTCCAGGTGCGGGAAGATGCCGAAAGGCACGCCCTCGCTGAACGAGCCCATCAGCACCGGCCGGATGAAGCCCAGCACCAGGTACAGCCAGATCGCGGCGGCGAAGGCCCAGGCCACGTGCGTGCCCATGCCCAGGGCGCGCGCCCGGCGGTAGGTGCGCACCCACCACAGCAGGAGCGAGGTGGTGAGGAAGAAGCCGGCCATCAGCCACCAGCCGCCCTGGTTCAGCGGCGGCAGGTGCAGCCCGTACTGGGGCGCCGGCGGCTCCAGCGCCAGCCAGGGCAGCTGGCGCACGAACTGCACGGGGTTCCAGCCCACCTGGGCGAACATGTTCAGGCCGATGATCTCGAAGGCGATCAGCCCGCACACGATGGACGCCAGGCCGAGGAAGCCCAGGTAGACCGGGCCCACCTGGGCATCGCCCAGGCGCCCGAACAGATGCACGAAGAAGGGCTTGCCCTGGCGGACCCAGCTGCCGCGCGCCGCCGGCGGCCCGTAGTCGGCCGGGCCGTGCACCTGCACGCGGGTGAAGATGTTCTGGTATTGCATCGCGGCCTCCTCGTGTGTGTCAGCGCCAGATCGGCAGCTCGGTCCACCAGCTCCACCATTGCGGCCAGCCGTGGGTCCAGAACGGGCCGCTGATCACGATGCAGCCGGCACTGGCGACGGCCGCCGAGACGGCCAGGAACAGGCCCAGGCGGTGGATGCCCAGCGTGCCGATGGAGTAGCCGATGAAGTCGCGGAAATACGCGTTCTCGTGCTCGGGCGTCTTCACCCGCTCGCCCGGGGCTGGGTTGGCCGCCGACAGGATCAGCGAGCCGTGCAGCGACAGCGCCAGCGTGGTGGTGAAGAACAGCGACACCGCCAGCATGTGCAGCGGGTTGTAGTGGAAGTGCAGGTACTGGTAGCCGACGTTGGACACCCAGTCCAGGTGGCTGTAGATGCCGTAGGGGAAGCCGTTGCCCCAGGCGCCCATCAGCAGCGGGCGGAACACCTGCAGCGTGGCATAGGCCAGGATCGCGGCGCCGAAGGCGAAGGGCACGTGGTAGCCCATCCCCAGCTTGCGGCAGATCTCGACCTCGCGCAGCGCCCAGGAGATGAAGGCACCCAGCGCGCAGATCGTGATGATCTGCCACAGGCCGCCCTGCATCAGCGGCGCCAGCTTCAGGCCCCAGCTCAGGTCGGGCGGGGCGATGCTGATCTGCCACAGGTTCCAGGTCGGCCCCTGCGAGGCGCCCCAGACGATGAGCAGCGTGCCCAGCACGGAAAAGAAGGCCGTCGTGACGCCGAAGAAGCCGACGTAGAACGGGCCGACCCAGAAGTCGAACAGGTCGCCTCCGATCAGCGTGCCGCCACGCACCCGGTATTTCTTCTCGAAGCTCAGCATGGACATGGTCGGATCCTCTCGTCGTGCGCACGGGGACGGGCGCGGGGCCCGGCGGCGCCTGGTGCGGCACGGGGGCAAGGGGTGGGGCGGGCTGGCCGCCGCCACCGCTTGCCGCGCGTGCCGCCTGGGGCTACTTGGTGGCCGCCGGCTCCATCGCCACCGGCTTGGCCTTGCCGCCTTCGATCCAGCTGTACTTGTTGGTGCTCAACAAGATGAAATGGATCAACAGGGCAAGGGCGAACAAGAACACCGACAGCGCCACCAGCACGCGCCGCGGGTCGAACAGGAGCCAAAGTCTCCACATGTCTCGAATCTCCTAGTGAAGGGTTTGCGGCGTCAGAGCCAGGGGCGCCACAGCCAGACGAGGATGTGCGCCACCACGGCGACCGCGGTGAAGCCGATGAAGCCGCTCATGAACAAGCCATGAAACTCCCTCGCTTCCTGTTCGGTCAGCCCCGACAACGAACCGTTTCTGTCGTTTGCCATAACTTGGGTTCCTCCAAGTGGTTACCGCGCAAAACCCGCGCGGCCGGGAACGCTGCCATGGCCCATCCACGGCGAGAGCGCACGCCCGGTGGCCCGGGCGATCCTTTTCGTTCAGTCGTTCAATGCGATGGCCAGGGTCGAACGCGCCGTGGTGGCCGCGTCGGTGAACAAGGAGCCGCGCGGCTGCCGCGCCTCGTCGCCCGACTTGGCGCCGGGCAGCACGCGCGCGCCCAGGGCCATCGCCAGGAAGATGGGAAAGCTCAGCAGGAACAGCAGCTGGAAGGTGCGCTCGTCTTCGACCCGGCGCCGGCGGACGGGACCGGGGGTGGGCTTGTGCGTGAGGGCAGTCATCGGGGCGGCTCCTGCGGCCTTCAGGCCGGTTGGGGTTGCACGGCCGGGGGCCGGGCGGGGTCGAGATGCTCGGCCGCCACCCGCGTGGCGCCGGCCTGGCGCGCGGCGGCCTCGGCCGCGTCGCGCAGTCGCTTGGCCGCCGAGATGCGCACCAGCACGGGCTGCGCCTGGACGGCTTGCTCCAGCCGCTGCTGGGCCGCGTCGTCCCAGGGCAGCGGGGCCTGCAGCCGCGAAGGGGTGGCCTCGACGCGGTCGAGCTCGGTGCCCAGCGGCAGGATGTGGAACAGGGCGTCGAACAGGGCGTTGCAGAACTCCTGCAGCACGTAGGTGGCGCCGGCATACCCCATGAACGGCGTGCCCGTGGCGCGGCGGATCACCGCCCCCGGGAACGAGGCCGGGATGTAGGCCGGCTTCATGCCGTGCGCGCCGCCGCACTCGGCCTGGTACATGCGCTCGTTGAAGCTGCCGAAGACGACCAGCGGCTGCTTCTCGCGCACCTGCCGTCGCACCGCCTCGTTGTCGGTCTTGGCGCCGGCCACGCGGGCGACGGCGAAGCTGCAGGGCAGGCCCAGCTCGTCCTCGAGGTAGTGGCGCAGGCCGCGGGTGTAGGTCTCGCCCGCCACCACCGCGAAGCTGGCGGTGCCGAAGAAGTCCTGCGTGACCGAGCGCCACAGGTCCCAGATCGGCTTGACCGTGGTGTGCTTCTCGCGCTCGATGAAGGGCTCGGGGTCCAGGCCGGTGAGGCGGCCGAGCTCGCGCAGGAAGGCGGTGGTGCTGTGCAGCCCGATCGGGGCCTGCAGGTAGGGCCGCTCGAGCGCCTCGCACAACATCCGGCCGAACTCGCGGTACAGGCAGATGTTGACGTCGGCCTCGACCAGGCGCGAGACGTCGGCCAGGTGGCTGCCCAGCGGGAACACCATGTTCACGTCGCAGCCGATGCCCTGCACCAGGCGGCGGATCTCGGCCAGGTCGCTCGGGCCGTTGAACATGCCGTAGCTCGGGCCGATGAGGTTGACGCGCGGGCGCTCGCCCTCCTGGCGCACGCGGGCCGGCACCTTGCGCAGGCCGTACTGCTGCCACAGCCAGTACAGGGCACGGTTGGCGGTCTGCCACTGGTCCTCGTCGATCGTGCGCGGCAGGAAGCGCTGGATGGTCGTGCCCTCGGGCGTGACGCCGCCGCCGATCATCTCGGCGATCGAGCCCGTCACCACCACGCTGGGCAGGTCGGGGTCCAGCGCGGCGTGGGCGCGCTTCATTGCGCCTTCGGTGCCCTCGCGGCCGAGCTGCTCCTCGGCCAGGCCGGTGACGACGATGGGCAGCTCGTGCGGCGGCAGCGCGTCGGTGTAGTGCAGCACGCTGGTGACCGGCAGGTTCTCGCAGCCCACCGGGCCGTCGATGATGACCTGCAGCCCCTTGATCGCGGTGAACACGTAGACCGCGCCCCAGTAGCCGCCCGCACGATCGTGGTCGAGGATCAGCATTGCGCCCCCTGGGCACCGCGCGCCGTCACCCCGAGGGGTCGCGAGCCGGTTCGAAGCGGCCGTGCAGGGCTCATCAGATCATCTCCTCGGCCTTGCGCTTCTTCATCAGCTTGATGACCTGGCGCCTCGTGTCGGCACGGAACTCGGGGTGGGCCTGGGGCACGCCCTCCCACACGCCGGCCTGGTCGCCGCGGCCGGTGCCGCCGAAGAAGGCGCTCATCGTGTCGAAGCGCGCCTTGTTGGCGATCGCGGCATTGACGACGGTGGCCAGCGAGCCGGCGCCGGCCGGGCCCATCAGCGGCCGGGCCGAGATCAGGTTGGTGAAGTACAGCGCCGGGATGCAGGCTTCCTTGGCGGCCTGCACCACCGGCGTGGTGCCGATCGCCAGGTCGGGCCTGAACTCGCGCATCGCGGCCAGGTCCTGCTCGAGCGAGGCGCGGTACTGCACGTGCACGCCGCGGGAGTGCAGCCATTCGCGGTCGGCGTCGCTCCACGCCGTGCGCGGGCAGGCAGTGCCGACGTAGCGCAGGTCGGCGCCGCTTTCCACCAGCAGCCGCGCCACCAGCAGCTCGGACCCCTCGTAGCCCGACATCGTGAGGCGGCCCCGGATCGGCATCCGCGCGAGCGCGCCCTGGATCGCCGGCAGCATGCGGTTCTTCACCGCGTCGATCTGCGCCTGCGCCACGTTGGCGGCGTTGCCGACGGCCTGCAGCCAGGCCTCGGTGCCGTCGTGGCCGACCGGCGCGGAGCCGACGACGCGGCGGCCGGCGGCCTCGAACTCGCGGATGCTGGCGGTGTAGAAGGGGTGGATCGCGGCCGCCACCGGGCTGGCCAGCGCGGCGTACAGCTCGCGCCATTCGCGCGTGGGCACCACCGGGCCGGCGGCCAGGCCCATCGGCTCGAGCATGGCGCCGATGACCATCGGGTCGGCCGGGAACATCTCGCCGATCAGGGCCACCGTCGGCCGGTCGGCGCGGCCGCCGCGCGGCGTGGCCACGGGGCCGGCCTCGGCCTCGCCGCGGGCGTACTTCAGCATCGCGCCGGCGAGCACGTCCTTGGCCTCGGCATGGGTGGGCACGCCGAAGCCCGGCACGTCGATGCCGATGATGCGCACGCCGTTGATCTCTTTCGGCAGCAGCTGCAGTGGCACGCCGCTGGCGGTGGGCACGCAGAGGTTGATGACGACGATGGCGTCGTACTGCGCCGGGTCGGCCTGCTGGTGCACGGCCTCGCGGATGTCCTCGAACAGCTTGCCCGTGACCAGGCTCTCGCTGTTGAACGGCACGTAGCCCACGCTGCGGCGGGCGCCGTAGAAGTGCGAGGTGAAGGTCAGGCCGTAGACGCAGCAGGCCGAGCCCGACAGGATCGTCATCGTGCGCCGCATCCGCAGCCCCACCCGCAGCGAGCCGAAGGCCGGGCACATGCTCTGCGGCTGGTCGTGCGGGCCGGCCTTCGGGTCGACCGGATAGTCGGCCGCGTACCGCTGCAGCACCTCGCTCTTGCCGGCGCTCTTCGCGGCCGCGAGCATCGGCTCCTTGCCGGCATGACAGCCCAGCCCATCGCCGCCGCCAGGCGCGACACCTTCCAGCGGCAGCCGCGGATCCGGCTCTGCCGGGCCGCTGGGTGCGCCCCCCTGGGGGGGAGCGCCGCAGGCGCTACGGGGGGGGACCATCATGCCGCGTCGTAGATCACTTCGAGCGTCGGCTTGACCAGCTCCGACTTGCCCACCATGTCGAACAGCGTGGCCGGCTCCATCTTGAAGTCGCGCCCGGTGACTTCGGCGGAGAACAGGCCCAGCAGCTGGTCCTGCGTCTGCGGCTTCGGCCGCACCGGCGGCGCCGCGCCGACGTTGGTGGCCAGGGTCTCGAACAGGGCCGCCCAGGCGGTGCCGGGGCGGCCGATGATCTCGTAGCTCGCGCTCTTGCGCCGGATGTCCTCGTGCGCCGGGATCGCAGCCAGCACCGGGATGCCGGCGTTGTGAGCGAAGGCGGCGGCCTCGCCCGTGCCGTCGTCCTTGTTGATCACCATGCCGGCCACGCCGACGTTGCCGCCGAGCTTGCGGAAGTACTCGACCGCGCTGCAGACGTTGTTGGCCACGTACAGGCTCTGCAGGTCGTTGCTGCCGACGACGATGACCTTCTGGCACATGTCGCGCGCGATCGGCAGCCCGAAGCCGCCGCAGACCACGTCGCCCAGGAAGTCGAGCAGCACGAAGTCGAAGCCCCAGTCGTGGAAGCCGAGCTTTTCCAGCGTCTCGAAGCCGTGGATGATCCCGCGCCCGCCGCAGCCGCGGCCGACCTCGGGCCCGCCGAGCTCCATCGCGTAGACGCCGTCGCGCTTGAAGCAGACGTCGCCGATGGCCACCGCCTCGCCGGCCAGCTTCTTCTTCGAGCTGGTCTCGATGATGGTCGGGCAGGCCTTGCCGCCGAACAGCAGGCTGGTGGTGTCGCTCTTGGGGTCGCAGCCGATCAACAGCACCTTCTTGCCCTGCTGCGCCATCATGTAGCTGAGGTTGGCCAGCGTGAAGCTCTTGCCGATGCCGCCCTTGCCGTAAATGGCGATGATCTGCGTGGCCTTGGTGGCCGGCGAGGTCGAGACCGGGTCGGGCTCGATGGCGGCTTCGGCCTTCAAGCGCTCGTCGCGCATGAAGATGACCGGGGCCGCGGTGCCGGCGGGGGTTGTGCTCATTGGCAGCTTCTCCAGTCGAGGACCATCTTCAGGCAGGCGCTGTCGCCGAAGGCCGTGCGGTAGGCGGCCGGCGCGTCGCTCGCATCGGCGTGGTGCGTGATCAGGTCGTCCAGCGGCAGCAGGCCGCTCTCGGCGATCTGCCGCACGGCCAGCATGTCGGGCCGCTTCCATTCGGCGGCCGCGCGGATCTGCGCCTCGCGCATGAAGGCCGGGGCAAAGGCGAAGGCCAGCGGCTCGCTGTAGAAGCCGGCCAGCACGATCTCGCCGCCCGGAGCCAGGCGCTGCATCAGGGTGTCGAGGATGCGGCTGTCGCCGCTGACGTCGTAGATGGCGCGGTAGTCGCGGCGCGGGTCGTCCTGCGGTGCCAGCACCGGGTACCCCATCGCCCCCTGGGCGCGCGTGGCGTCGAGCTCCCACACCGTGGGGACCGGGTAGCCGCCGATCACGGTCAGCCGGGCCAGCAGCCGGCCCAGCACGCCGTGGCCGACGATGAGCTCGGGCGGCACGATGGGGTCGCGGCGGCCGCCGCCGGAGACCGCGTGGTAGGCGGTGGCGGCCAGCGCCATCAGCACCGCCCCCTGGCCGAGCGAGTCGGCCAGGCCGAACACGCGGGAGGCCGGCACCACCAGCCGCGAAGCCGCGCCGCCGAACAGGCCGCGCACCGGCCCGAAGCAGCGCGCCCCGGGCACGAAGACCCGCTGGCCGGGCTCGAAGCCGGCGGCCTCTCCGGCGGCCACCACCCGGCCCACCGATTCGTAGCCCGGCACCAGCGGGTAGCCCATGCCGGGGAACGGGGGCATGCGGCCGGTCCACAGCAGCCGCTCGGTGCCCGTGCTGATGCCGCTCCACTCCAGGTCGACCACCAGGTCTTCGGCGCCCGCGGGCTCAAGCTCCAGCCGCGACAGGGCCAGGTGCTCGGGGCGCTCGAGGACGACGGCGGTCGTCTTCATGGCCGCAGGCCCGGGCAGCGGGCGTTGGGGTGCAGGGTGCGAGAAGGCATGACGCTGGGGGCGCTTCGGGGGTGTCGATGTCATCTTACGCAGACATTGATCAGTGTCAAGCTGCGTTTACACCCGTTATGGTGGGCGAGCCCGCCGCCCGGCTCAGGCCGCCGGCGCGGCCCGGCGGGCGCGCAGCACCCGGGTCTGCAGCGGCAGCGCGGTGGCCAGCGGACGCACCTGGGTGAACCCGGCCTGGCGCAGCAACGCCTCCAGCTGCTGGGCGGTGCGCGGCCGGCCGCGACCCATGGCCAGCAGGTAGAAGCCGAAATAGGCCGCGCCCATGGCCTGGGCGCCGGCCGTGCCGGCCATCGGCTCGGCCAGCAGCAGCACGCCGCCTTCGGGCAGGGCCTCGAAGGCGGCGCGCAGCAGGCCCAGCGCCGTCTCGTCGTCGTGGTCATGCACCACCCGCACCAGGGTGATCAGGTCGGCGCCGCGCGGCAGCGGGGTGCTTCTGAAGTCACCGCCGTGGACGCTCGCGCGCCCGGCCAGGCCCGCCTGCGCCAGCCGCAGCCGCGCGCGCTCGGCCACCGCCGGCAGGTCGAACAGCATCAGGCGCAACCCCGGCGCGCGCTCGGCCGCCCGCACGAGGAACAGGCCCTCGCCGCCGCCGACGTCGAGCAGGCAGCGGTGGCGCGCCACCGGATAGGCGCCCAGGATCTCGTCGGCCACCAGGGGCTGCGAGGCCGTCATCAGCGTCGAGTACGCGGCCACGTGGGCGCCGGCCAGGCGCTCGGGCGCTTCGTAGGCGGCGTAGGGCCAGTAGCGGGCCAGGGCGCCGCCCGGGCCCGTGCCGGGCGCCGCCTGCGGGCGGCCGGCCCGTAGCAGTGCCAGCGGGTCGCGCAGGTCGGCATAGAGCGCGGCGTGGTGCTCGACCAGGGCCGCGATGGCTTCGTTGGCCACCAGCGGCGCGCCGAGCTCGCCGAGCCCCCAGCGGCCGCCGCCGCGCCGCTGCACGAGGCGCAGCGACTCGGCCGCCTCTAGCAGGCGCAGCATCGCGGCTTCGTCCAGGCCGCAGCGCGCGGCCAGCGCGGCGCCGGTCTGCGGCGAGGCCGCCAGCAGGTCGAACAGGCGCAGCTGCACGCAGGCCGACAGCACCTGCGAGTAGACGAAGCCGGCCACCAGGTCGAACAGCTCGCGCGCGCGCCGCCGCGCCAGCGGCCGGGTCAGCGGAAAGCGGGCCGCCGCGCGCCGGAAGCCCGGTCGGGCCAGCAGCCGGTCGCGCAGGGCCCACCAGCGCTCGCGCCAGCCGGGTGCCCGCTCGGGCGCCGGCCGGGGCTGCGGCGCCACGAAGCTCTCGCCGGCCATGATGCTTCGGCCTCGGGCTCTCAGGCCGCCAGACGCGCGATCTCGGCCGTGATCGCGCTGGGCAGAAGCCGATCGGCCTCGGCACGCACCAGGGCCCGCAGCGCCGGCGCCCCGCGGCCATCGGGGATCGCCGCCATCGCGCGCGCGAGCAGGCCGCGGCAGTGCGCCATCGCGCCTTGCAGGCCGAGGTCGGCGGCGGCGCTCGGGCGGCACAGCGCCTGGTCCTGGCCCACGGGCTTGCCCAGGGCCGCAGGGTCGCTGGCGACGTCGCGGATGTCGTCGGCCACCTGGTAGGCCTCGCCCAGCCATTGGCCGAAGTCGCGCCAGGGCGCGCCCGGCCGGCCGGCGGCTTCGGCGCCCGATTCGGTGGCCGCCGCGAACAGCGAGCCGGTCTTGGCGCGCTGGTATTCGGCCAGCGAGACCCGGGGCTCGCACTCCCAGGCCTGGCCGGCCACGATGCCCAGCGGCATGCCCACGCTGCGCGCCACGATGCCCATCAGCGCCGGCAGGCGCCGTGGCGAGGCCGTGGCCGCCGCGGCCAGGCTCTGGAAGGCCAGCACGATGAGCGCGTCGCCGGCCAGCACCGCCAGCCGCTCGCCGTAGGCCACGTGCACGGTCTCGACGCCGCGCCGCAGCAGCGCCGCGTCGAAGCAGGGCAGGTCGTCATGGACGAGCGAGGCGCAGTGCAGCAGCTCGATCGCGGCGGCGGCCGCGTCGGCCAGCGGCGGGTCGCCGTCGCCGCAGGCCAGCGCCACCGACAGGACCAGCTTGGGCCGGATGCGCGCCCCCCCCGGAAACACCGCGTGGCGCATCGCCGCGGCCAGGCGCGGTGGCGCGCCGTCGGCCTCGGCCAGCGCCAGGGCGCCTTGCAGCGCCTGCTCGATCCGGTGCTCGATCCGGCCTGTTTCCATCCCTGGCTCCTTGAGGCGGTCCGGCGGGTCGGCGGCTTGCGGCGGATGGCGCCACAAGCCGCTGGCCCTCAGGAGTAATGCGTAGTTGTCTTTATCAAGTGTCAACTAGAATAGACACATGCACCCGCCTCGTCAACGCGCACAACCCGCAGGGCGGCCGTGATGGACGCCGGCGCCGCGCGGGTCGTCGTCGTCGGGGCCGGCATCGGCGGCCTGGTGGCCGCCGCCGAGCTCGCCGCGCGCGGCCTGGCCGTGACGCTGGTGGAACGCGCGGCGCAGCCCGGCGGCAAGTTGCGCCAGGTGCAGGCCGCAGGCCGGGCCGTGGACGCCGGCCCCACGGTCTTCACGATGCGCTGGGTGTTCGAGGCCCTTTACGCCGACCTCGGCGAGCGCCTGTCCGAGCACCTGGCGCTGCAGCCGCTGTCGGTGCTGGCGCGCCACGCCTGGGGCGCGGGCGAAGTGCTCGATCTGCACGCCGACGCCGAGCACACCGCGGCCGCCATCGCGGCCTTCAGCGGCACCGCCGAGGCCGACCGCTATCGCCGCTTCTGCCGCCGTGCCGAGTCCATCTACCGCGCGCTCGATCGGCCCTTCCTGCGCGCCGGCCGGCCGAATCCGGTGTCCCTGGCCTGGCGCGCCGGGCTGCGCGGCCTGCCCGGCCTGCTGCGCATCGCGCCGCTGGCCACGATGGCCGGCGAGCTGGCGCGCGAGTTCAAGGACCCGCGCCTGGCCCAGCTCTTCGGGCGCTACGCCACCTATTGCGGCTCCTCGCCCTACCTCGCCCCGGCCACGCTGATGCTGGTCGCGCATGTCGAGCACGAGGGGGTGTGGTCGGTGCAGGGGGGCATGCACGCGCTGGCGCGCGCCCTGCTCGGCCTGGCGCAGCGCCGTGGCGCGCAGGTGCGGCTGGGCCTGGGCGCGGCCGAGATCCTGGTCGAGCGCGGCCGCGCCTGTGGCGTGCGGCTCGACGACGGCGAGCGGCTGCCGGCCGAGGCCGTGGTCTTCAACGGCGATGCGCAGGCGCTGGCCGCGGGCCGGCTCGGGCCGGCGGCCCGCGACGCCGTCCAGCCGCGGCCGCGCGGCGCACGATCGCTGTCGGCCCTGACCTGGGCCCTGGACACGCCCACCGAAGGCTTCGCGCTGCAGCGTCACAACGTGTTTTTCTCACGCGACTACGCGGCCGAGTTCGACGAGCTGCTGCGGCAGCGCCGCGTGCCCCGCGAGCCCACGGTGTACGTCTGCGCCCAGGACCGGCTGGACGGCGCCGCGCCCGCACCCGGCCCCGAGCGGCTGCTGATGCTCGTCAATGCCCCGCCCGACGGCGACCGGCATCCTCTGGACCCGAAGGAGTTGGCGTCATGCCAGGAGCGAACCTTGTCCGTGCTGCAGCGCTGCGGCTTGACGATCCGGGACCCGGCCCGCTCGGCCGTGACGACGCAGCCGGCGGATTTCGAGCGGATGTTCCCGGCCACGGGCGGGGCCCTGTACGGGCCGGCCAGCCACGGCTGGCGGGCGAGCTTCCAGCGCCCGGGCTCGCGCAGCCGGCTGCCTGGCCTTTACCTGGCCGGCGGCAGCACGCATCCGGGCCCGGGGGTGCCGATGGCGGCGCTGTCGGGCCGGCAGGCGGCGGCCAGCCTGCTGGCCGACGGCCCGCAGCGGCGGATTTCGATGTCGCCGTGGCCGCTGGCGGCTACGCCTGGTGGTACCTCGACGCCATGAGCGACTGCGGCGAGCACGCGCTGTCGGTGATCGCCTTCGTCGGCAGCGTCTTCTCGCCGTTCTACGCCGGTGCCCGGCGCCGTGGCGGCGGGCAGGCCGAGCCCCAGGCCCATTGCGCCCTCAACGTGGCGCTCTACCGCCGTGCCGGCGGCGGGGCCTGGGCCCTGACCGAGCATCGGCGCGCCGACGTGCGCCGCAGCGCAAGCGAGTTCGCCCTCGGCGCGAGCCGCATGGCCTGGCAGGGGCACGCGCTGCAGGTCGAGCTCGACGAGCGCACGGCGCCGTTGCGGCGCCCGCTGCGCGGCCGGCTGCAGCTGCGCGCGCCGGCACTGGTGGACCGGCGCTATGCGCTCGATGCGGCGGGCCGCCACCACTGGCATCCGATCGCGCCTTGCGCGCGTATCGAAGTTGCTTTCAGCCGCCCTGCGCTGCGCTGGCAGGGCAGCGCCTACCTCGACTCGAACACCGGCAGCCGGCCGATGGAGGACGACTTCGTGCACTGGGACTGGCTGCGCGCGCCGCTGCCCGACGGCCGCACGGCCGTGCTCTACGACGGCCTGCGCCGCGACGGCACGCCGTTCTCGATCGCCCAGGCCTTCGACCCGGAGGGCCGGGCGGCCGACTTCGCGCTCGCGCCGCCCGCCGCGCCCTCGATCGCGCTGCCGGCCTCGCGCTGGGGCCTGCCGCGCCGTGCCCGCGGCGACGCCGGCGCGAGGGCGCGCACGGTGCAGACGCTGGAGGATGGGCCGTTCTACGCCCGCGGCCTGCTCGCCACCCGGCTGGCGGGGCAGGACGTGACCGCGGTCCACGAGAGCCTGTCGCTGGACCGCTTCCGCGCCCGCTGGGTGCAGGCGCTGCTGCCGTTCCGGATGCGGCGCATGGGCCACTGGCTGCCCTAGCCCGCCGAACCGCCGAACCCCCGAAAGACGCTGCCGATGAACGTGATCGCCCTCGGTCTGAACCACCACACCGCGCCGCTGGACCTGCGCGGCCGCCTGGCCTTCGTGCCCGAGCAGCTCTGCGCCGCGCTGGGCAGCCTGCGCGCGCGGCTGGCCCCGGCCGCGCAGGCGTCGCCCCGGGGGGCGGCCCCCGAGGCGGCGCTGCTGTCCACCTGCAACCGCACCGAGCTCTACCTGGTGGGCGACGCGGTAGCGGCCGAGCTGGTGCCGCCGGCCATCGACTGGCTGGTGGCGCAGGGCGGGGTCGACCGCGCACAGCTCAGTGCCCACACCTACGTGGCGCAGGACAGCGCCGCCGCGCGGCATGTGTTCCGCGTCGCCTCGGGGCTGGATTCGATGGTGCTGGGCGAGCCGCAGATCCTGGGGCAGATGAAGCGCGCCGCGCGGGAAGCCAAGGCCGCCGGCGCCCTGGGCAGCACGCTGCACCAGCTGTTCCAGCGCTCCTTCACGGTGGCCAAGGAGGTGCGCACCCGCACCGAGATCGGCAGCCACTCGGTCAGCATGGCGGCCGCCGCGGTGCGGCTGGCGGCGCAGTTGTTCGAGGACGTGGCCACGCTCAACATCCTGTTCGTCGGTGCGGGCGAGATGATCGAGCTCGCGGCCACCCATTTCGCCGCGCGCAGGCCGCGCTCGATCACGCTGGCCAACCGCCGTGTCGAGCGTGCGCAGGCGCTGGCCGACCGGCTGGGCGCGCGCACGCTGGCCCTGGCCGAGCTGCCGCAGCGGCTGCACGACTTCGACGTCGTGGTCTCGTGCACGGCCAGCGCGCTGCCGCTGATCGGGCTGGGCGCCGTCGAGCGCGCGCTGAAGGCGCGGCGCCGGCGCCCGATGCTGCTGGTGGACCTGGCCGTGCCGCGCGACATCGAGCCCGAAGTGGCGCGCCTGGCCGATGCCTACCTCTACACCATCGACGACCTTGCGGCGCTGGTGCAGTCGGCCGGCGAACGTCGGCGTGCCGCAGTGGAGCAGGCCGAGGCCATCGTGGACGCCGGCGTGCAGGGCTTCGCCCAGTGGTGCGAGCAGCGCCAGAGCGTGCCGCTGATCCAGGCCCTGCAGCACCAGGCCGACGACTGGGGCCGCGTTGAGGTGCAGCGCGCGCTGCGCCGCATGGCCAAGGGCGAGAGCCTCGAGGCCACGCTGCAGGCGCTGGCCAGCGGCCTGACGCACAAGATGCTGCACGGCACGCTGCATGCGCTGCACCAGGCCGATGGCGCGCAGCGCGAGGCGGCGGCGCAGGCGGTGTCGCGGCTGTTCCTGCGCCAGCCGCGCGGCGAGGCGGCCGGCTGAGCTTCAGCCGGCCTGCGGCGGCGGCGGTTCGTCGCTGCCGGCGCGGGTCTCGCGCCGACGATCGACTTCAAGCCCGGCCTGACGTTCGGCCTCACGCCGGGCATCGGCGGCCCGGTTGTCGCGCTTGAGCTTGACCAGCTCACGCACGGCCCAGGCCAGCACCAGGCCGAACACGAGCGAGAGCTCCAGGAGCCCCATCCACGGGTTGCGCATCGCGTGGCGAGCGGCCGCTCAGGGCCGGTTGCGGGGCGCCGTCCGGGCTGCCATCCGGGCGGCCCCTTCAGTCGGCGCCGGCGCTGCCGTGCAGCGGCATCCGGGTGAGCTGGCTGTCGCGCCGCTCGAGTTGCTCGAACAGGTCCAGCACCCGCAGCAGACGCTGGTGGGTGCCGGCGCGCGGCGGCACGGATGTGGATGCGGATGCGGCCGGCACGGCGGCCACGGCCTGGACCAGGTACTCGGTGGCCGGCAGCGGTGGCTGGGCCGTGCCGCCGCGTGCCGGGGCCAGCAGCAGCAGGGCGCGCGCGAGCTGCAGCGACTTGGTGCGGGCGCCCACCACCGCGCGCTGCGAGACCGAGTCGAAGCCGCGCCGTGCCACCTCGTGCCCGATCTCGGCATACAGGAAGCGCGCCGCGTTGATGCCCGGCCGGCAGCCCAGCGGCAGCGCGGCCACGCCGGCATCGACGCGCCGGTACAGCGCCTCGGCGTGGGCCAGCAGGCGCTGCACCACGGCGGCCAGGGCGGGCGTGAACTGCGGCGCGGCGAGCCAGGCCTCGGCGTCGAGGCCCGCTTCGCGCAGCCAGTCCAGCGGCAGGTACAGGCGGCCGGCGCGCGCGTCCTCGCCCACGTCGCGCGCGATGTTCGACAGCTGCATCGCCACGCCCAGGTCGCAGGCGCGCGCCAGGGCGGCCGGGCTGCGCACGCCCATCAGCAGCGCCATCATCGCGCCCACCGCGCCGGCCACCCGCGTGGCATAGGCGTGCAGCTCGTCGAGGCTGGCGTAGCGCCGGCGGCGGCTGTCCCACTCGAAGCCCTCGATCAGCGCGTCGAGCAGGGTGCGCGGGATGGCGAAGCGCGCCACCACATGGGCCAGCGCGCGGTCGGCGGCGCCGGCTTCGGGTCTGCCGGCGTACAGGCGGTCCAGGCGCTGGCGCAGGCGGGCGACGGCGGCAGCGGCGTCGCGGCCGAGGTCGACCGCGTCGTCGGCCTCGCGGCAGAAGGCGTACAGCGCGCAGGCCGGCTGGCGCACCGCGCGCGGCAGCAGGTAGGAGGCGGCGAGGAAGGTGCGCGAGCCCTCGCGCAGCTGCGCGCGGCAGGCCTGCAGGTCGCGCCGCACCTGGGGCGGCTCAGACCAGCGACTGGCCATGCGGCACCACGGTGTCGAGGATGCGTGCCGACGACAGCACGCCCGGCAGCCCCGCCCCCGGGTGGGTGCCGGCACCCACCAGGTACAGGCGGTCGACCTCCTCGCTGCGGTTGTGCGGCCTGAACCAGGCGCTCTGCAGCAGCTGCGGCTCGAGCCCGAAGGCGGCGCCGCGGAACGACGACAGGCGGTCCTGGAAGTCTTGCGGCGTGAGGCAGCGCGAGGTGACGACCTCGTCCTTCAGCCCCGGCAGCACGGTCTGGTGCAGGCGCTGCTCGAGCTGGCGCCGGTAGCTCTCGGCGCGCTGCGCCCAGTCGGTGCCGCTTTGCAGGTGCGGCACCGGCGACAGCACGTAGAACGCGTCGCAGCCGTCGGGGGCCATCGAGCGGTCGGTGGCGGTGGGCCGGTGCAGGTAGAGGCTGCAGTCGTCGGCCAGCGTCTTGCGATCGAAGATGTCGCCCAGCAGCTCGCGGTAGCGCGGCCCCAGCACGATGGTGTGGTGGGCCACGTCTTCGTACCGGCGCCGGGTGCCGAAGTACCAGACGAACAGGCTCATCGAGTAGCGCGCGCGCTCGATCCTGGCGTCGGTCCAGCGCTTGCGGTGCGCGGCCGGCAGCAGGTGCTTGTAGGTCCAGGCCGAGTCGCAGTTCGAGACCACCACGTCGGCGGCGATGCTGCGGCCGTCGGCCAGGCGCACGCCGGTGGCGGTGCCGCCGGCCACCGTGATCTCGGCCACCTGCTGGTTGCAGCGCACGCTGCCGCCCTGGCCCTGGATGAGCCCGACCAGGCCGCTGACCAGCTTGCCGGTGCCGCCCATGGCGAAGTGCACGCCCCAGCGCCGTTCGAGGTAGGCGATGAGGCAGTACACCGAGGTGGTGGAAAACGGGTTGCCGCCGACCAGCAGCGACTGGAAGGTGAGCAGCACGCGCAGCCGCGGGTCGCGCACGTGGCGGCAGGCCAGGCCGTAGACGGTGCGCCAGCCCTGCAGCCGCGCCAGGGCGGGCACGCAGCGCAGCATCGCCGGCCAGCTGTCGATCGGCACATGGGCCAGCTGCTCGAAGCCGACCTCGAAGATGGCGCGGCTGGCCTGCAGGAAGCGCTCGTAGCCGCCGAGGTCGGCGGGGGCCAGGCGGGCGATCTGCTCGCGCATGGCCTGCGCATCGCCCGAGTAGTCGAACACCGTGCCGTCGTCGAAGCGCACGCGGTAGAACGGCGCCACCGGCACCAGCTGCACGTCGTCGGCCAGGCGCCGGCCGGCCAGCTGCCACAGCTCCTCGAACAGGAAGGGCGCGGTGATGACGGTGGGCCCGGCGTCGAAGGTGTAGCCGTCCTGGCGGTAGACGTAGGCCCGGCCGCCGGGCGCGTCGAGCTGCTCCAGCACCGTGACACGGTAGCCGCGCGCGCCCAGCCGCACGGCAGCGGCCAGGCCGCCGAAGCCGCTGCCGATGATCACCGCGTGGGGTCGGGGGTCGCCGCCGGCCGCCCGTGCGGCGGGGCCGGACGGCTCGGCCCGGGCCGGCGCGGTCGCGGGCGGGATGGCGGGCGGGGCGGCGAGCGGGGTGCGAAGTGTCAACACGACAGCTATCGTAGAGGTGTCAATTGAAATTGACAACCGCCATCGACCCTGCCTTGCGGCGAGCCGGGTTCACCGGGCGATGCGCACCAGCTCCCGCGCCACCCGCGCCGGCTGCTCCTCGTGCGCCAGGTGGCCCAGGCCGGCCAGCGCGACCACCCGGGTCGACGGCAGCAGCGCCTGCACCTGCGCGGCCTGCGCCGGCGGCACGGTGCGGTCGGCGCTGCCCACCAGCAGGTGCAGCGGCGGCGCCAGCCGCGGCAGGTCCTGCGCCAGCGCGGGCAGGTCCCAGTTCGCCATCATCCCCAGCGCGCCGGCCACGTGCGCGGGGTCGGCGACCAGGCGCCCGTACAGCGCGCGGCCCTCGGCGTCCAGGGTCGAGCCGGTGCCGTCCAGCAGGCGCTGCAGCACGCGCGGGTCGGTGGCGCGCCATGAGAACAGCCGCGGCACCAGCGGGTTCAGCGCCATCAGCTTGGCCAGGGGCGAGAACAGCTGGCCGGCGATGCCGTGCAGCGGCAGCAGCGCGGCGTTCAGGCCGACCAGCGCCTGCGGCTGCGCGTGGCCCGCCAGCGCCATCTGCACCGCGATCGCCGCCCCCGCCGAATGGCCGGCGATCAGCGCCGGCGCAAAGTCGATCCGGCGCAGCAGCTCGCCGATCTCGCCCGCCATGCCGGGCAGGCTCAGCCCCGCCGGCCCGGGCGTGGCCGTGAAGGCATGGCCCGGCAGGTCGAGCGTGAGCGTGTCGAAGTGCGGCGCCAGCAGGGGCAGCAGCGTGCGCCAGGAATGGGTGGAGGCCCCGGTGCCGTGCAGCAGCAGCAGCTGGGGCGCGCCCGCGACCCCCATGCGCTGCACGTGCCAGCGCAGGCCCGCGGCGTCGACGAAGCGGCTGGCCGCGGCGTTCGGCCAGGGCGGCCCCGCGCCCCAGCGCAGGGGCTCAGCCACCGCCGGACCGAGCGGCCGCCGGCCGTGCCGGGCCGGCCTGCAGGCTGCGCACCGCCTGGCTCAGCGCCCGCGCGCCGGCATGGGGCAGGGCGCTGTAGCGGGCCGCCATGGCGGCCGCCAGGCGCTGTGCCGCGGCGGCCGGCTGCGGCGAGGTGTCGATCAGCAGACTGGCCAGGCCGGCCCCGCGCAGGCGGCGTGCCGCACGCAGCGCGTCGCTGTCGGCCTGGGCGCGGCCGCCGCTGCCGTCCAGCGCCACGTTGGCGCGGCCGTCGGTGAGGAACACCAGCAGCGGCGTCGCGCCCGCGCGCTGCACCTGGGCGGCCAGGGCCAGCGCCGCCTCGATGCCCGCCGCCAGCGGCGTGCCGCCGCCGCCCGGCAGCGCGGCCAGGCTGCGCTTGGCGCGCACCAGCGAGCGCGTGGGCGGCAGCAGCAGCTCGGCGCGGCGGCCGCGAAAGGCGAGCACCGCCACGCTGTCGCGCCGCACGTAGCAATCGGCCAGCAGCAGGTTGACGGCGCCCTTGGCCTCGGCCAGCCGGTGCAGCGCCGACGAGCCCGAGGCGTCGATGACGAACAGCGTCGTGGTGCTGCGCCGCTGCCTGCAGCGGGCGACCCGGAAGTCGTCGGCCTGCACCTCGATGCGGCGGCCCGCCGCGGTCGGCTCCGCCCCGCGCTGGGCGCGGCGCAGCGCCTGCCAGGGGGCGGCCGCGCGCAGCGTGTCGACCAGGCTCAGGCGGGCGCCGCTGCGCGGATCGCCGCGGCGGCTGCCCACGGGCCGTCCGCCGCGCGCTGCGGCCGACCAGGCGTCGGCGCGGCCGGCCTGCGACGAGCGCGCGCCTTGCCCCAGCTTCAGTGCCGCCAGCAGGCCGGCGGGTATGGCGGCCAGCGCGGCTTCGATCAGCATCTCGTCCAGCGGCGCTGCGGGTTGCGGGGGTTCTCGATCGGGGTCGGCGTCGGCGGGTGTCTCGTCGGCGGGCGGCGGCGGTGCGGGGTCTTCAGGCTGGGCCTCGGAAGTGGCCGGCTCCGGCGGCTCGGGGGGCGCGGGCGCGGCTTCGGACTCGGACTCGGGCTCGGGCTCGGGCTTGGGCTCGGGTGGCACCGGCAGCTGCGTGGCGCGTGGCGCCAGCACCAGCCGCGCGGCCAGCACGGCATCGTCGGCGTCGACGGTGCGGCTGCCGCGCAGGGCCGCCGCAGCACGGGCCGCGCGCCAGGCCAGCCAGGCCGCGCGCGACGAATGCACGCCCAGGGCCAGCGCCACCCCGCACAGGCCTTCGACGGTGGCGCCGTCGAAGGCCACCTCGCCCAGCCGCGCGCGCGCCCGCATCACCTCCTGGGCGCTGACGGTCGAGGCCAGCGGCTCGACGGCGCGCCAGGGCAGGCCGTCGAGCCGCAGCGCGAACGCCATGCGTTCGCCCAGCACGGCCGGCAGGTGCTCGTCGTCGGCATCGCCTTCGTCCAGTGCGATCAGCGCCCAGCACGCGGGGCCCTGCAGGGGCAGGCCTTCGCGCTCGGCTTGCAGCTCGCCGCGGTCCATCGCCGCGGCCAGCCGGGCCGCCTGGCCGGCGCCCAGACGCTCGGCCATGGCCACCACCAGCGCGCCGCCGTCGCACTGCGTGAGCAGCCCGCTCTGCGCCACCGGGCGGCCGCTGCGCAGGGTGGCGGCCAGGTCGAGGCCGCCCAGCAGCCGGTCGTCGCCGATGTGCAGCGGCAGCCGCCGCACCGGCGTGTCGGCAGGCAGCAGCGCGCGCCATTCGGCCAGCCAGCGATCGCGCACCGGCCCGGCGCGGGCGCGCAGGGCCACGCCGCCCAGGCCCACCGGATCGACCGCGATCAACGCCGCGGCCAGCAGCGCATCGGCCCAGCCCGCGTCGGGCGTCGGTCCCGGCACCGCGGCCTCGACCGGCGACGCGGCGTGGTCGGCCCGGCTGTCGCGGCTTTCGCGGTTGGCGGCAGCCATGGGCGAGCCGGCCGGGCGCGTGCTCAGGCGCCGAACAGTTCGACCGCGGCGCGCTCGACGCGCGCGCTGGCGTCGGTCTCGTCCAGCGGGTCGCGCCGCAGGCGGTGGCGCAGAGCCGGCCCGGCCACGCGACGCAGCTGCGCATCCCCGACGCCGGCGGCCCCGTCCAGCGCGGCCAGCGCGCGCGCGGCGCGGATCAGCGTCAGCTCGCCGCGCAGGCCGTCGGTGCCCAGCGCCAGGCACAACTCGGCGGCGCGGGTGAGCGCAGCGTCGCCCACCTCGACCGCGGGCAGTCGCTTGCGCGCGCCCACGATGCGCCGGCGCAAGCGCTCCTCGTCGGCCGCCCATTGCTCGCGGAAGGCGAGCGGGTCGCGCTCGTAGGCGTCGCGGCGCTTGATGACTTCCACCCGCTGCGCGATCTCGCCCGGCGTGCGCACCTCCACCGCCAGGCCGAAGCGGTCGAGCAGCTGCGGCCGCAACTCGCCCTCCTCGGGGTTGCCGCTGCCGACCAGCACGAAGCGCGCCGGGTGGCGCACGCTCAGGCCCTCGCGCTCGACCACGTTCTCGCCCGAGGCCGCCACGTCGATGAGCAGATCGACCAGGTGGTCCTCGAGCAGGTTGACCTCGTCGACGTACAGGAAGCCGCGGTTGGCGCGCGCCAGCAGGCCGGGCTCGAAGGCCTTGATGCCCTGCGTCAGCGCGCGCTCGAGGTCGAGCGCGCCGACCACGCGGTCTTCGGTCGCGCCCAGCGGCAGGTCGACCACCGGCACCGGCACGGCGTGGCTGCGCGGGCGGCTGCCGGTCTTCAGGCGGGCGCAGTCTTCGCAGCGCGGCTGCGCATCGTCGGGGTCGCAGCCGTAGCGGCAGCCGACCACGGCCTTCATCGGCGGCAGCAGCGCGGCCAGCGCGCGCACGGCGGTGGACTTGCCGGTGCCGCGGTCGCCGAAGACGAGCACGCCGCCGATGGCGGGCTCGACGGCGGCGATCAGCATCGCGAGCTTCATCTCGTCCTGGCCGACGATGGCGGCAAAGGGAAACGCAGGGGCCATGGCGGACGCGGTGGAGGGGGTGCAGGGGGCGCGCGTGCGGGGATGCGGGCGCGCGGGGCGCGCGCAGTATGTCATGCAGACTGGACACTCGGCGCCGGTCGGAAACCCGCTGCCGGAACACGGCGTAACGCTTCGCCCGGCGTGCCCTGTGCACCGGCCGGGCGGGGCCCGCGTTAGCCGGCCAACCTGCGCTCGCAGGCTCGCCAACATCCCAAGGAGTACGAACATGGGCACCGCTTCCCGCCGAGTCTTCATGCTGCAGGTGACCGCCGCCGGCACCGCCATGGCTGCCGTCGCAGCCGCCCGCGCCGCCGCCGTCGCGCTGGACCCGAAAGATCCCCAGGCCGTGGCACTGGGCTACGTCACCGACACCCGCCAGGCCAACCAGGCCAAGTACCCCAACCACACGGTGGCGCAGAAGTGCGGCACCTGCCAGCTGTTCGGCGGCGCGCCTGGGGCTGCCTCGGGACCGTGCCCCATCTATGCCGGCAAGCTGGTGCAGGCCGGCGGCTGGTGCTCGTCCTGGATCAAGAAGGCGGCCTGACGCCTTGCCGAGCCGGGCCCTCGCGGCCCGGCCTTCAGGCGCTGCCGGCGCCGTCGATGAAACCACGCAACTGGTCGTAGAGCCGGGCGGCGCGGCGGGCCGAACGCTCCAGCGCCTGCAATTGCGCCGCCGCCGGCTCGGGGTCGTGGTCGGCAATGTCCATCGCCGCCAGGCTGGCGTTGGTGAGGATGGTCGCGATCAGGTCCTCGGGCGCCTGGGCCTGGCGGCCCACGCCGGCACCGCGCAGTCGCTGCCCGGCCTGGGCCAGCGTGGCCTCGAGATGCTGGCGCGCCGCGTCGGCCTGGCGGCTGGCGGTCAGGTCGTCGAACAGCAGCACCAGGCCCAGCAGCTTGCCGTCGTCGGCCGGCACGGGCTCGGCGCGCACGCGCAGCAGCGCGCCGCCTTGGCGCAGCGCCAGCTCGCCGCGCCACGGGCGGCGCTCGGCCCGCAGCTGGCCGATCAGGCGCTGCACCCGCAGCGGCTCGGCAAAGCAGTGCGCCAGCCAGGCCAGGTCGCCTCCGGCGCCGGGCTCGGCGCCCGATGCGCCGACGGGTTCCCGCCCCGGCTGCTCGGCGACGAGGCGCAGGAAGGCCGGATTGGCGTGGAAGGTGCGGCCGTCGCCGTCGGCCACCACCATCGGCTCGCGCGAGTCGCCCACCGCGCTGCGGGCCTGCGCGGCCTGGCGCTCGGCGATGAGCCAGCGCACGGCGTCCACCTGGGCGGCGATGTCGGTCAGGGCCGTGGCAACCTGGCGCGCCAGGCCCAGGTCGGCCGCACTCCAGGGCGCCTGCGCGACGCCGGCCCCGGGGGCTTCGCGCAGCCAGGCCAGCACCTCGCCGCGCGCGGTCGACAGGCGCACTGCGAGCACGCCGCAGGCGGCCGGCGGCGAGGCGCCGGCGCCGCTGTCGCGGAGGCCGACGAGCTCGCCGTTGAACAGCCCATCGACAAACGGCCGGTCGGCGATCCAGGCGCTCAGCTGCTGCAGTGGCAGGCCGGCGGGCGTGCAACCTGCGGCGAGGCAGGCGCCGTCGTGGAGCAGCAGCGCACCGCTGGCGGCCAGCGGCTGCAGCAGGGCCTGCGTGTCGCGCATCAGTGCCGGGCGCCAGTCGCCTTCGGCCGCGGTGGCCTCGACCAAGCGCCGCGACAACTGCCGCACTTGAAGGCCGAGCTGGGCGCGGGCGAAATGCTCGAGCGCGGCGATGCGGGTGGTGGCCGCCTCGGCCAGCAGCGCCGCCGCGGCGCGCAGTGCGGGGGCCGGCCGGCATGGCAGCGCGTGGTGGCAGACGACCAGCCCCCACAGGCGGCCGTCGCGCACCAGCGAAAGCCCCAGCGCGGCCCGGACGCCGCGCCGGCGCAGCCGCTGCAGGTGGCTCGGCGGCAGGCTGCGCAGGCTGCAGGTGGACAGGTCGAGCGGCTGCGCATCGGCCCGCGCCGGCACCAGGGGCGAGGGCGCGCTCTCGCTATCGACCAACAGCCGCAGCCGGGTGCGCAGGTACAGCGCACGCACCGCCGGCGGAATCTCGGCGGCGGCGTGGAACGGGGCCAGGGGCACCGGCTGCGCCCGCAGCGCCGGGGCACAGGCCTCGGCCAGGACGAGGCTGCCGCCGGCGCCGTCGGCGGCAGCCTCGTCGCCGAAGCGGCACACCATCACGCGGTCGTAGCCGAGCAGGGCCTGCAGGTGCAGGGCCAGGGCCTGGGCCACCGCGCGGAGGTCGGCCGCCTCGCTCAGGGCCTGGGTGGCGTGGCCGAGCTGCTGGGTGAGCCGGGTGTCGGTGACCGCGGCGGCCCGGGGTTCGAGCTCGAGCAGCAGCAGTCCGTCCGGATTGCGGTGCAGCGTGCCTTCGAGCGCCAGTTCACCGCTCGCCGCCGGCAGCCGGCACCGCAGCAGGGCGCTGTCGGCGCCGGCGGCGCTGGCCAGATGCTCGCGCACCCGCGACTCCAGGGTGCCGCCCAGCGCCTGGCCCACAGGCTGCCCGAGCCATGCGGCCAGCGGACGCCCGAGCAGGGGCTCCCAGTTGGCGCTGGCCTGCGTGATGCGCAGGCCGGGCTCCTGCAGGGCCAAAAGCAGGCCCTGCGCCTGTACCGATCCCGGTGGCCGCAAGGCTTCATGGATGTCGGCTGGGGGAGCGGCCGACCCGAGGTGCGAACTGCTGTGCACGCTGGCGCTGCGATGGTTACTACGGACTGCGGACTGCTGGCGGTGACGCCTCGGGCGCGTGGCCGGGGCGCGGAACGCGCTGGCCGCACTGGATCAGGTCGTCTGCAGTTTGGCAAGCGGGTTCCCCCGCGGGGCGGGCGGCGCGTGCGCTGCCCGGCCGCCTTCGCCTGCCGCCTCAGCGGCCGGCGGCGCGCACCCGCTGCCACCAATCCAGTGCATGGGCCGCGCCGGCACACAGCAGCCACAGCGGCAACCAGGGGCCGCCTGCAGCCAGGTCGCGCAGGGCCAGGGTCAGGAACAGACCGGCCGCGGCGCCCGGCAGCATCCGCCGCATCAGGGGGCGCCAGCGTCCGTGCACCGAGCCGATCAAGAGGGCCAGCATCTCGAGCGTGATGACCGCCAGCACGATGGCGATCAGCAGGGCCGGGTCGGCGAGGGCGGGCACGGCTGCGGGCGGGCGCTCAGACCCGGGCCAGGCCGAGCAGGTGCGCCATGTCCTTGCAGAAGATGCGCGCATGCGCCAGCGGCCGCGTGCGCACCAGGCGCTTGTTCATGTAGGCGTCGAAGGTGAGCTGCTGCACGTCGCGGTCGCGGCAGATGCTGACGAAGCGCTCGCGCCGGCGGTCGTTGCGGTACCAGAAGCGTTGCATCAGCCCCAACACCCAGAACACGCGGCCGTGCGCGCGCATGAACTGCCGGCGCGCGCCGGCCAGGGCGCGGGCGTCGCCGGTGCGCAGGTACTCGGCCGCGGCGTCGGCCGCCAGCCGGCCGCCGGCCATGGCGTAGTAGATGCCTTCGCCCGAGGCCGGCGCCACCACGCCGGCGGCGTCGCCGGCCAGCACGACGTCGCGGCCGTTGTCCCAGCGCGGCAGCGGCTTCATGGGGATCGGCGCGCCTTCGCGACGCAGCGTCTCCAGGCCCGCCAGCTGGGCCGCGTCGCGCAGCCGGCCGACCGCGCCGCGCAGCGAGAAGCCCCGGTCGGCGCTGCCGGTGCCGATGCTCAGCGTGTCGCCGTGCGGGAACACCCAGCCGTAGAAGTCGGGCGAGAGCTCGCCGCGGTAGTACACGTCGCAGCGGGCGCCGTCGTAGCCGGCCGGCGGCACGGCCGGTGCGCGCACGATCTCGTGGTAGGCGAAGACGTAGCGCGCCCGGTCGGCACCCGGCACCGCCTGGCGCGCCACTTCCGAGCGGGCGCCGTCGGCCCCGACGACGCAGCGCGTGCGCACGCTGCGCTGGGCCGCAATGCCGGCCGCGCCGGCCTGGCGCACGCTGCGGCCTTCGTAGTGGACGACGGTGCAGCCATCGACATCGCGCGACAGCCGCGTGAAGACGCCGGTTTCGCGCATCGCGCCATGGCCGGCGGCACGCTGGCGCAGCCACTCGTCGAAGCGATCGCGGTCGACCATGCCGACGTAGCCGCCCTCGATCGGGATGTCCACGCGGCGGTCCACCGGCGAGACCATGCGCGCCGAGCGCGCGCGCGCCACCAGCAGATGCTCGGGGATGGCGAAGTCCTGGATCAGCCGGGGCGGGATCGCGCCGCCGCAGGGCTTGGTGCGGCCGGCACGATCGAGCAGCAGCACGCTGTGGCCGCGGCGCGCCAGGTCGTCGGCCGCGGTGGCGCCCGACGGGCCCCCGCCGATGACGACGACGTCGTATTCCGCGCGGGGGGTCGGCTGGTTCATGGCGTGTCCTCGGGGTGATGCGAAACGGGATGCACGGGCGGATGCCCGGGTGGGCACGCAGGCAGAGGCACCGGGGGGGCGGCGGGCCGCATCACGACGCTGCAAGCCCGCGCAGCGCGAAGGCGCTGACCAGCATGCCGCTCACGAACAGCGGCACGCCCAGCCCGCTGTACCACAGCGCCCAGCGCCGCGGGTCGCGCCGCAGGCGCCGCATCATCAGTACCTGGGCCGCCAGCAGGGCCGCCACGGCCAGCGCGTGCAGCGGCCGCTGCCAGGCCAGCAGCAGGGCCGCCACGGCCGCCTGCGGCAGGGCCATGATCCAGCAGGCGGCGCGCGCGGCGCCGTCCACGCCCAGGCGCACCGGCAGCGAGCCCACGCCCAGCTGGCGGTCGCCCGCGATCGACTTGAAGTCGTTCAGCGTCATGATGCCGTGTGCGCCGGTGCTGTACAGCCCGGCCAGCGCCAGCGAGCGCAGGCCGGGCATCTCGCCGCCGGCCATCACCGCGGCGCCGGTGATCCACGCCAGGCCTTCGTAGCAAAGCCCGCAGGCGGCGTTGCCCCACCAGCCATTGCGCTTCAGCCGCAGCGGCGGCGCGCTGTAGGCCCAGGCCAGCAGCAGGCCCAGGGCGGCGGCGGCGAAGCCCCACGGCCCGAGCGCCACCGCCACCGCCAGCGACAGCGCGGTCCAGACCAGCGCCACGTACAGGCCCCAGTGCCCCGGCATGCGGCCGCTGGGGATCGGGCGCTGCGGCTCGTTGATGGCATCGACGTGGCGATCGAACCAGTCGTTGACGGCCTGGCTGGTGGCGCACACCAGCGGGCCGGCCAGCAGCACGCCCACGCCGATCAGCAGCAGCCGGCCCTGCACAGGCAGGCCCGAGGCCACGGCGCCGCAGCCGAAGGCCCACATCGGCGGGAACCAGGTGATCGGTTTCAGGAGTTCGGCGATTGCCGAAGGTGCCGGTAGTGCCACGAGCAAATACTGCCCGTGACAGTTTAAAGTGTCAATTAAAACTTACATGCGGGCGGCGGCCGGCTCAGCGGTCGTCGTCGGCGGCCTGCTCGGCCAGCCCGAAGCGGCGCAGCTTCACGTACAGGCTCTGCCGCGACAGGCCCAGCAGCAGCGCCGCCGAGGCGCGGTTGTCGCCCGTCATCTCCAGCGCGGTCTCGATGCACAGCTGCTCGATCAGGTCGGTCGTCTCGGAGACGATCTCCTTCAGCGGCACGTTGCCCACCAGCTCGGCCAGGTCGTCGGCGGAGCGCGCGATCGGCGCATTGACCGCGGGCGCGGAGCGCAGCCGGCGCTCGATGTTGCGGATGGCGAAGGCGAGCACCGGTTCGTCGGCCGGCGGCAGCGCCGAGGCCGCGATCTCGACCTCGGTGCTGGCGCCATACTCGCCGCGCACCGCGGTCACGAACAGGCCCACCGAGCCGCGCTGGCGCAGGTTGGTGATCAGCACGCCGAGCTCGACGCCGGTGCGGCCGACCCAGCGGTCGAGCATCTGGCCCCGCACCTGGTCTTCGGCGCTGGCCTGCGCCAGCGCCACGAAGGCGCGGTTGGCGGTGAGCACGCGGCCCTGGGCGTCGGTGAACACGAGCGCGTCGCTGGCGTTCTGCACGAAGGCGCGCAGCGTCGATTCGGCCTGGCTGACCGTCATGCCGCCACGGCTGGCCGCGGTGGTCGGCGCCGGGCCTGCCACCGGGGTCAGTCGCACCAGCACGAAGGCGTTGTCGTCCTGCCGGAAGACCGAGGCCGAGGCCTGGACCTCGGTGGCATGGTCGGCGCAGAGCGCGCGCACCGGCTCGCGGCTGCCGATCGAGCGGGCAGCCGCCAGCAGCGACTGCACGGCCTCGGCCGAGCGGGTGTCGAACAGCGAGGGCAGGGCGCTGCCCACCAGCTTGCCGCGGATGTCGCCGCACAGCAGCTGTGCCGCCGGGTTGGCCTCGAGCACCTTCTGCGTCAGCCCGTCGACGACCAGCACCGCCTCGCCCGAGGTCTGGAACAGGTGTCGGTAGCGCGTCTCGGCCTCGCGGAAGCGCCAGTAGTCGCGCTCCATCGCCTGCTGCGACTCGATCAGCCGCTTCTGCAGGGCCACGGTGGCGCGCAGGTTGCGCCCGAAGACCACGATGCAGCCCTTGCGGCCGCGCCCTCCGCCGGGCTTGGCGTCGACGCGCACGGCGGCATACAGCAGCGGCAGATCGTCGCCGTCTTCGGTGGGGTGGTTGATCTGGCGCCAGCGCGACTCGCCGCTGGCCGAGGCGGCGTCGCGCAGCAGCGCCTCGACCTTCTGCCGGCTCTCGACCGTGACGGTCTGGATCCAGGGGCGGCCGATCCACTGCGCCGCCTGGGCCGAGGGCAGGTCGGGGTCCTGGACCACCAGATCGACGATGGTGCCCTGGTCGTCGAGCACGAGCGCGATGTCGCTGGCGGCTTCGATCAGCTGGGACGCGCCCCGGCCATCGATCTCGCCGAGCAGCGGCTTGCGCGCAGTGTTCGCCGTCATGGCGGGCCGGCAAGAGGCGGGTGGCGGACACTCACGAGGAAGTCCTGGTCGGCATGGCGCAGTTGAAAACGGCTGATGACGGGGGCCGGTGTCAGACTCTCGCGACAATCCGGCCCGCAATCATAGCCTCGGCCAGCACCGGCGCCTGGCGCGCATCCTGCGCCGTGCCGTCGGCGCCCACGCCGGCCACCCACTCGGGGTGCAGCAGGAACAGCGGCCCGCCCACCAGCACGACGAGGCCGCCGTTGCGGCTGGCCTGCCGCACGCTGGTGATGGCGGTCTGCAGCCAGGGCAGGCGCAGCTCGCTGCCGATGGAGAAGCCGACCACGTCGAACCACTCGACGCGCACGCGCGCCGTCGGGTCGCGCGCCGCGCCGCCGGGGCCGCCGTGGATCTCCCAGCCGGCGCGGCGGAAGAATTCGGCCACGATGGACAGGCCGAAGCTGTGCTGCTCGTCGGGGGGCTGCGTCAGCATGGCGCGGCGGCCGCCCACCGGGTGCTCGATCTCGGCGCCGAAGGCGGGGCTGAGCTCGCGCAGCAGCCGCTGCAGCCGCCCCAGGCCCACGGTGACGGTGCAGAAATCGCAGCGGTCCTCTTCCCACAGCTCGCCCAGGCGGCGCGCGGCGGCGGCGAAGATGCCCAGGTACAGCGACTCGACGCTGGCGCCGCGCAGCCGCAGGCCGTCCACGGCCAGCGCGAGCGCGACTTCGCCGTCATCGACGAGGCAGGCCGTGAAGGTCTCGATCTCGGCCGCACTGGGCGGCGCGAGTCCGGGAGCCAGGGCGCGCGGCGGCGCGCGGTGCGACCGGGCCAGGCGCGGAATCACCTCGTGCTCCAGGGCCCGCACCAGCTGCCCGACCTGGGACGACGATGCGGCGCGGCTGCCATCGACCAGTGACCAGGGGGTTCCGGGTTGCCCGTCGGGCCAGCCCGCGGCATCCACCTGAAGCGCGCCCGCGGCGCCCTCGCTCTCACAACGTCCCGCCATCCCCATCTCCTGCAACAGCGCCTCGCTCGGCGGGGGTCGCTGTACGACTGCAAGATCCTGGGCACTGCTGCATCGGGCCGCATCCGCACGCATGGCTGTGCGCTCAGAAGGCAGGGGCAAACAGCGCTCCAGCTCCGGCGGCCTGCGCGGCCCGAAGGCTCGCGGTCAACCACTGGCACCGGTTGTACGCTGCGGTCGCGCCGGAGTCAAAGCCGGCGCCTCGGTGTTTCCACTGAAGCGCAGAACGCGAACCGCCGGAGGTGCTCCGGCACCCGCCGTCGGCGGGCGCCGACCCGCGCACCGAGCCCGTGTGGGGAGCTGACATGCCGCCTCCTTGCGCCAGGGCGTGCGCACGCTGCGCCGCACCGTGGAACGCATGATCGGCGGGGCCCGATCGACTGTCAAGTAAAAATGACGTCAATCGCAATTGACACTATCGCCGCGACGTTCTAGTCTCGACGCCATCGGTGGCCGTGCCTGGTGGCGCGACCCCGCGAAGCGACGGAGAGCAGTTCGATGACGATGCGCGGCGCACCCCCCGGGGCCCGGTCCCCCCTGTACACCGCCGAGCAGCGGCAGCGGCGCGACGCCAGCGGCTGGACGCTGGTGCAGGGCCTGCTGGCCCCGCTGCAGTTCACGGTGTTCGCGGTGAGCCTGGTCCTGGTGCTGCGCTACCTGGGCACGGGCCAGGGCCTGGCCATCGCCACCGCCTCGGTGGTGGTGAAGACGCTGGTGCTGTACCTGATCATGGCCACCGGCGCCCTCTGGGAGAAGGTCGTCTTCGGCCGCTACCTGTTCGCGCCGGCCTTCTTCTGGGAAGACGTGTTCAGCATGCTGGTGCTGGCCCTGCACACGGCCTACCTGCTGGCACTGGCCACCGACAGCCTCACGCCCCGCGGGCGCATGGCGCTGGCGCTGGCCGCGTATGCGGCCTACCTGATCAACGCGACGCAGTTCGTGCTCAAGCTGCGCGCCGCGCGGCTGCAGGGCCCGGGGCCGGCGCCATCGGGCCGGGAGCTGGCGGCATGACCACCGTGATCCCGCTCCACGCCGAGGTCGCGGCCGGCTGCAGCACCGCGCCCGTGCTGCGCGAACGCGGCCAGCGCGAGGTGTTCTGCGGCCTCACCGGCATCGTCTGGCTGCACCGCAAGATCCAGGACGCCTTCTTCCTCGTCGTCGGCTCGCGCACCTGCGCTCACCTCGTGCAGTCCGCCGCCGGCGTGATGATCTTCGCCGAGCCGCGCTTCGCCACCGCCATCATCGACGAGCGCGACCTGGCCGGCCTGGCCGATGCGCACGAAGAGCTCGACCGCGTGGTGACGCGGCTGCTCGAGCGGCGGCCCGAGATCAAGACCCTGTTCCTGGTCGGCTCGTGCCCGTCCGAGGTCATCAAGCTCGACCTCGCGCGGGCCGCGCAGCGCCTGTCGCAGCGCTTCGCGCCCGGCGTGCGCCTGCTCAACTATTCGGGCAGCGGCATCGAGACCACGTTCACCCAGGGCGAGGATGCCTGCCTGGCCTCGCTCGTGCCGGCCTTGCCGCCGCTCGCTGCCGGCGCCGCACCCGGCCTCGTCGTGGTCGGCGCGCTGCCCGACATCGTGGAAGACCAGTTCGCGCGCCTGCTGGCCGACATCGGCATCGCGCCGGTCAAGTTCCTGCCCGCGCGCCAGGCGGCCGAGATGCCGGCGGTCGGGGCCGGCACGCGCTTCCTGCTCGCCCAGCCCTTCCTGGCCGATACCGCGAAGGCCCTCGAAGGCCGCGGCGCGCGGCGGATTGCGGCGCCGTTCCCGCTCGGCATCGAGGGCACGACGCGCTGGCTCGAAGCGGCCGCGGCGGCGTTCGAGATCCCGTCCTCGCGCGTGGCCCGCGTCACCGAGGCGGCGCGCGCGCGCGCCGGCGCGGCGCTGGCGCGTCAGCGTCCGGCGCTGCAGGGCAAGACGGTCTTCTTCTTCCCCGATTCGCAGCTCGAGCCGCCGATCGCCCGCTTCCTGGCGCGCGAGCTCGGCATGCAGGTGCTCGAAGCCGGCACGCCCTACCTGCATCGCGAGCACCTGGCCGATGAACTCGCGCTGCTGCCCGCGGGCACCCGCCTGAGCGAAGGGCAGGACGTCGACCGCCAGCTCGACCGCTGCCGCGCGCAGCGCCCCGACATCACGGTCTGCGGCCTGGGCCTGGCGAACCCGCTCGAAGCCGAGGGCCTGACCACCAAGTGGGCGATCGAGCTCGTCTTCACGCCCATCCACGGCTACGAGCAGGCGGCCGACCTGGCCGAGCTGTTCGCGCGGCCGCTGCGCCGGCGCGAGCGGCTCAGCGCCTGAGCGCCCACCCGCAACCGGCTCCGCATGCAGCTCACCCTCTGGACCTACGAAGGCCCGCCGCACATCGGCGCGATGCGCGTGGCCACCGCGATGCGTGGCCTGCACTACGTGCTGCACGCGCCGCAGGGCGACACCTATGCCGACCTGCTGTTCACGATGATCGAGCGGCGCGACCGCCGCCCGCCCGTCACCTACACCACCTTCCAGGCGCGGGACCTGGGCGGCGACACGGCCGAGCTGTTCAAGACCGCCACGCGCGCGGCCTACGCGCGCTTCCAGCCCCAGGCCATGATCGTCGGCGCCTCGTGCACCGCCGAGCTGATCCAGGACGACCCGGGCGGCCTGGCCGCGGCGCTGGACCTGCCGATCCCGGTCGTGCCGCTGGAGCTGCCGGCCTACCAGCGCAAGGAGAACTGGGGCGCCGCCGAAACCTTCTACCAGCTCGTGCGCCGGCTCGCCGGGCCGAGCACCGCCGAGCGCGCGCCCGGCCGCCGGCCGCGCTGCAACCTGCTCGGGCCCACCGCGCTGGGCTTCCGCCATCGCGACGACGTGACCGAGATCGGTGCCCTGCTCGGCCGCCTGGGCATCGAGATCAATGTCGTCGCGCCGCTGGATGCCACGCCGGCCGACCTGATGCGCCTGGCCGACGCCGACTTCAACGTCGTGCTCTACCCCGAGGTCGCGTCGCCGGCCGCGCAGTGGCTGCAGCGCACCTACCGCCAGCCGATGACGAAGACGGTGCCGATCGGCGTCGGCGCCACGCGCGAGTTCATCGCCGAAGTGGCGGCGCTGGCCGGGGTCGATGCCACGGCCGCGCTGGACGACCCCCGCGCCCGCTCGCCCTGGTACTCGAAGTCGATCGATTCGACCTACCTCACCGGCAAGCGCGTGTTCGTGTTCGGCGATGCCACGCATGCGGTGGCCGCGGCGCGCGTCGCGGCGCGCGAGCTCGGCTTCACCGTGGTGGGCATCGGCACCTACAGCCGCGAATTCGCGCGCGAGGTGCGCGAGGCGGCCAGACTCTACGGCGTGGAGCCGCTGATCAGCGACGACTACCTCGAGGTCGAGGCCCGCGTCGCCGAACTGCAGCCCGAGCTGGTGCTGGGCACGCAGATGGAGCGCCACATCGCCAAGCGCCTGGGCATCCCCTGCGCCGTGATCTCGGCGCCGATGCATGTGCAGGATTTTCCGGCGCGCTACTCGCCGCAGATGGGTTTCGAGGGCGCGAACGTGTTGTTCGACGCCTGGGTGCACCCCTTGATGATGGGCCTGGAAGAGCACCTGCTGACGATGTTCCGCGGCGACTTCGAGTTTCACGACGGGGCGGCCGCATCGCACCTGGGCCGCAGCGGCGGCGTGCCGGCCGCGGCGGGCGCGGCCGTGGCGCCGAACGAGCGGTCCGTGGCCGCGGATCCGGTCGTAGGAGCCGCCGCGGTCGCCGTCGCCGACAACGTGGTCGCGCTCGCGTCCTGGGCCCCGGACGCGCAGCAGGAGCTGCAGAAGATCCCCTTCTTCGTGCGCGGCAAGGCCCGCCGCAACACCGAAAAGTTCGCGGCCGAGAAGGGCGTGAATCCCATCACCGTGGAAACGCTGTATGACGCCAAAGCGCATTTCGGTCGCTGAGCAGGGGGCTGCATCGTTGCCGGCCCCGGCAGCGCTGAAGCGCGCCGCTCCTTCGTCCGTGGCCGGGCCGCGCGTGCCGCTGCGCCTGGTCATCGTCACCATGGACACCCACCTCGCCAGCGCCACCGAGCGTTCGCGGGCGCAGCTGATGCGCGAGTTCCCGGGTCTGAGCCTGTCGCTGCATGCCGCCAGCGAGTACGCGGGCAACGAGAGCGCGATCGAGCGCGCGTGCGTCGACATCGCCCGGGCCGACATCGTCGTCGCCGGCATGCTGTTCCTGGAAGACCACTTCCTGCCCATCCTCGACGCGCTGCGCGCGCGCCGCGACCAGTGCGACGCGATGATCTGCATGGCTTCGGCGGCCGAGGTCGTCAAGCTCACGCGCCTGGGCGGCTTCGACATGGGCAAGCCGGCCAGCGGGCCGATGGCGCTGCTGAAGAAGCTGCGCGGCAACCAGGACAAGAAAGCCACCGGCGGCGCGGCGCAGATGAAGATGCTGCGCCGGCTGCCGCAGCTGCTGCGCTTCATCCCCGGCACGGCGCAGGACGTGCGCGCCTATTTCCTGACCCTGCAGTACTGGATGGGCGGCTCGGACGAGAACATGCTGAACCTGGTGCGCCACGTCATCGAGCGCGGTGCCAGCGGTGAGCGGCGCGTGCTGCGCGGCCGGGTCCCGGTGCAGGCGCCCGTGGACTACCCCGAGCTCGGCGTCTACCACCCGCGCCTGGCCGGACGCCTGGGCGTGGATGCCGGCGCGCTGCTGGGCGCACCGCGTGGCGCACCCGTGCAGGGCACGGTGGGCCTGCTGCTGCTGCGCTCGTACCTGCTGTCGCGCAACGCCGGCCACTACGACGGCGTGATCGCGGCGCTGGAGGCGCGCGGCCTGCGCGTGATCCCGGCCTTCGCCGCGGGCCTGGATGCGCGCCCCGCCATCGAGCGCTACTTCATGCAGGACGGCCGCGCGGTGGTCGACGCCGTGGTCTCGCTCACCGGCTTCTCGCTCGTCGGTGGTCCGGCCTACAACGACGCGCAGGCGGCCGAGGCGATCCTGGCCCGGCTCGACGTGCCCTACGTCGCCGCGCACCCGGTCGAGTTCCAGACCCTCGACCAGTGGGGCGGCTCGGATCGCGGCCTGATGCCGGTGGAGAGCACCATCATGGTCGCGATCCCCGAGCTCGACGGCGCCACCGGCGCGATCGTTTTCGGCGGCCGCCCCGGCGCGGACGGCGTGACCTGCACCGGCTGCCACCAGGCCTGCACCTTCCGGGCCGGCGACAGCGCGCAAGACATGCACAGCTGCCCCGAGCGCGCGACCATGCTGGCCGCCCGCGTGGCCAAGCTGGTGGCGCTCAAGCGCAGCCAGCGCGCCGAGCGCAAGGTGGCGGTGGTCATCTTCAATTTCCCGCCCAACGCCGGCAACGTCGGCAGCGCGGCCTACCTGTCGGTCTTCGAGTCGATGTTCCACACCCTGGCCGCGATGCAGGCCCAGGGCTACACGGTCGAGATGCCCGAGAGCATCGAGGCGCTGCGCCTGGCCGTGCTCAAGGGCAACGCCGAGCGCCACGGCGCCGATGCCAACGTGCACGCGGTGATCCCGGCCAACGAGCACGTGCGGCGCGAGCGCTGGCTGAAGGAGATCGAGGCCCAGTGGGGCACCGCCCCCGGCCGCCAGCTCAGCAACGGCAGCGGCATCTTCGTGCTCGGGCGCCAGTTCGGCAACGTGCTGGTGGCGGTGCAGCCCTCGTTCGGCTACGAAGGCGACCCGATGCGCCTGCTGTTCGAGCGGGGCCTGGCGCCGACGCATGCCTTCTCGGCCTTCTACCGCTACCTGCGCGAAGACTTCCAGGCCCATGCCGTGCTGCACTTCGGCACCCACGGCGCACTCGAGTTCATGCCCGGCAAGCAGAGCGGCCTGAGCGGCAGCTGCTGGCCCGATCGGCTGATCGACGACCTGCCCAACATCTACCTCTACGCCTCGAACAACCCGTCCGAGGGCGCCATCGCCAAGCGCCGCTCGGGCGCCACGCTGATCAGCTACCTCACGCCGCCGATCGCGCAGGCCGGCCTGTACAAGGGGTTGAGCGAGCTCAAGGCCTCGATCGAGCGCTGGCGCGCCCTCGACCCGCAATCGAGCGAGCGCACCGAGCTCGCCCAGCTGCTGCAGGCGCAGGCCGTCGAGCTCGATCTCGCGCCGGCCGAGCCGGCCTGGGACCTGGCCCGGGCGGGTGATGCCGACCGTCGCGTGCTGCAGCTCGGCGATGCCGTGCTCGAGCTCGAGTACACGCTCATCCCGCATGGCCTGCACGTGGCCGGCCGCGCCCCCTGCGCCGCCGAGCGCGTGGACATGCTGCTGGCGATGGCCGAGGCCTCGAGCGGCCGCCGGCCTGAGCGCGCCGCGCTCGAAGCCCTGGTGGCCGGCGAGAACCCCGAGCGCGTGTTCCACCTCTCGGGCCTGCCGCGCGAAGCAGCCTCGCTGACCCTGATCCGCGAACTCGCCGACGTCGCCGCCAAGCTGGCCGCAGACACCGAGGTGGCCGCCCTGCTGCGCGCGCTCGACGGCCGCTACATCCGGCCGGCGCCGGGCGGCGACATCCTGCGCACGCCGGCGGTGCTGCCCACGGGCCGCAACATCCACGGCTTCGACCCCTTCCGCATCCCGAGCAGCTTCGCCGTCAAGGACGGCGCGGCGCAGGCGCAGCGCCTGCTCGACCGCTGCGTCGCCGACGGCCAGCCGCTGCCCGAATCGGTGGCGATCGTGCTCTGGGGCAGCGACAACCTGAAGAACGAAGGCGCGCCGATGGCGCAGGCGCTGGCCCTGATGGGCGCGCTGCCGCGCTTCGATAGCTACGGCCGCATCGCCGGCGCGCAGCTCATCCCCCTGGCCCATCTGGGACGGCCGCGCATCGACGTGGTCATCACGCTGTCGGGCATCTTCCGCGACCTGATGCCGATGCAGATCAAGCTGCTCGCCGAGGCCGCCTTCCTGGCCGCCACCGCCGACGAGCCGCCCGAGCTGAACTGGGTGCGCAAGCACACCCTGGCCTACCAGCAGGAGCATGGCTGCACCATCGAGATCGCGGCGCTGCGCGTCTACGGCAATGCCGAGGGCGCGTACGGCTCCAACGTCAACAACCTGGTCGAGAGCAGCCAGTGGGCCGACGAGGACGAGCTCGGCAACACCTACAGCCGGCGCAAGGGCTACGCCTACGGCCGCACCGGCCGTGCGGTGCCGCAGACGGCACTGCTGCAGAGCGTGCTGGCCGACGTGCAGCTCGCCTACCAGAACCTCGACTCGGTCGAGCTCGGCGTGACCACGGTCGACAACTACTTCGACACCCTGGGCGGCATCACGCAGGCCGTGAAGGTGGCCCAGGGCGGCAGGACGCCGCCGGTCTACATCGGCGACCAGACCCGGGGCGACGGCGCGGTGCGCTCGCTGCGCGAGCAGGTGGCGCTGGAGACGCGCACCCGCATGCTCAACCCGAAGTGGTACGAGGGGATGCTGGAGCACGGCTACGAAGGCGTGCGCCAGATCGAGGTGCACATCACCAACACGATGGGCTGGTCGGCCACCACCGGGCAGGTGCAGCCCTGGGTCTACAAGCAGCTCACCGAGACCTTCATGCTCGACCCCGCCATGCGCGAGCGCCTGGCCCGGTTGAATCCCACCGCGTCGGCCCGCGTGGCGAACCGGTTGATCGAAGCCTTCGAGCGCAACTACTGGCAGCCCGATGCCCAGACGCTCGAAGCCCTGCGCCGGGCCGGTGAAGAGTTGGAGGACCGCCTCGAAGGGGTGGTCGAAGGAGCAGTCGTATGAGCATGGACACCGCCATCCCGGTCACGAACATCGGCCGCGGCCGCCCAGCGTCGTCGCCCGGCCGCCCCGACGGCGAGGGCAGCGTGCAGGTGCAGCTCGACCCGAGCCTGAAGATCGGCACCGCCAAGGTCTTCGCCATCTACGGCAAGGGCGGCATCGGCAAGAGCACGACCAGCAGCAACTTGAGCGTGGCCTTCAGCAGGCTCGGCAAGCGCGTGCTGCAGATCGGCTGCGATCCCAAGCACGACAGCACCTTCACGCTGACGAAGAAGATGATGCCCACCGTCATCGACGTGCTCGAGAGCGTCGACTTCCACGCCGAGGAGCTGCGCGTCGAGGACTTCGTCTACGAGGGCTACAACGGCGTGATGTGCGTCGAGGCCGGCGGCCCGCCGGCCGGCACCGGCTGCGGCGGCTACGTGGTCGGCCAGACCGTCAAGCTGCTGAAGGAGCACCACCTGCTCGAGGACACCGACGTGGTGATCTTCGACGTGCTGGGCGACGTCGTCTGCGGCGGCTTCGCCGCGCCGCTGCAGCATGCCGACCGGGCATTGATCGTCACCGCCAACGACTTCGACTCGATCTTCGCGATGAACCGCATCGTGCAGGCGATCGGGGCCAAGGCGAAGAACTACAACGTGCGGCTGGGCGGCGTGATCGCCAACCGCAGCGACGAGACGGACCAGATCGACAAGTACAACGACCGCGTGGGCCTGCAGACCATGGCCCGCTTCCCGTCGCTGGACATCATCCGCAAGAGCCGGCTGAAGAAGTCGACCCTGTTCGAGATGGACGACTCGCCCGAGCTGCGCGCGGTGCAGGACGAGTACATGCGCCTGGCGGCCCGGCTCTGGGCCGGGGTCGACCCGATGATCTGCGACCCGATGAAGGACCGCGACATCTTCGACCTGCTGGGTTTCGATTGAGCGAGGCACGCACGATGGACACCGCCACCTACGCTGACCGCCGGGGCCAGATCGAGACCTACTTCGACCGCACCGCGGCCGAGGCCTGGGCCCGGCTCACCTCCGACGCGCCGGTGGGCCGCATCCGCGCCACCGTGCGCGCCGGCCGCGACCGCATGCGCCACACCATGCTGTCGTGGCTGCCGGCCGACCTGCGCGGCCTGCGCATCCTCGATGCCGGCTGCGGCACCGGTGCGCTGGCGGTCGAAGCCGCGCGCCGCGGCGCCGAGGTGGTGGCGATCGACCTCTCGCCCACGCTGGTGGCGCTGGCGCGCGAGCGGCTGCCGCGGGCCTTGCAGGACGGGCAGGGCGTGGGCGCGATCCAGCTGAAGAGCGGCGACATGCTCGACCCCGCGCTGGGCCATTTCGACCACGTGGTGGCGATGGACTCGCTGATCCACTACAGCACCGACGACGCGGTGGCCGCGCTGGCGCGGCTGGCGCCGCGCGTGTCCGGCTCGATGATCTTCACCTTCGCGCCGCGCACGCCGCTGCTGGCCGCGATGATCGGCCTGGGCCGGCTGTTCCCGCGCCGCGACCGTGCACCCTGGATCGAGCCGATGGCCGAGACCGGCCTGCGCCGGCGCATCGGCAACGCCGTCGAGCTGCTGGCATGGCGCAGCGCGCGCACCGAGCGGGTGGCCAGCGGCTTCTATACCTCGCAGGCCCTGGAGCTCGTCCGCGCATGAACGCCGTCGGCCGCAGACTCGTCCAGGGCTGGGTCAAGGTCAGCCCGCGCTTCCTGCCGTTCGCCGACGCGGCCACGGCCGAGCTGCCGCTGGCGCGGCTGATGCGGCTGGCGCTGTTCCAGGTCTCGGTGGGCATGAACATCGTGCTGCTGGTGGGCACGCTGAACCGGGTGCTGATCGTCGAGTTCGGCGCCGCGGCCTGGCTGGTGGCGCTGATGGTCGCGCTGCCGATCGCCTTCGCGCCGTTTCGCGCGCTCGTCGGCTACCGCTCCGACACCTACCGCTCGGCGCTGGGCTGGAAGCGCGTGCCCTTCATCTGGTACGGCTCGCTGCTGCAGTTCGGCGGCCTGGCCATCATGCCGTTCGCCTTGCTGGTGCTGTCGGGCGGCGGGCGCGGGCCGGCCTGGGCGGGGCAGATCGGCGCCGCGCTGGCGTTCCTGCTCGTGGGCTCGGGCATGCAGGTCACGCAGACCGCCGGCCTGGCCCTGGCCACCGACCTCGCGCCGCCGGCGGCGCGGCCGCGCGTGGTGGCGCTGATGTACGTGATGCTGCTGCTGGGCATGGTGGTGTGCGGCCTGATCTTCGGGCGCCTGCTGGCCGACTTCAGCCCGCTGCGGCTGGTGCAGGTGGTGCAGGGCGCGGCGCTGCTGAGCATGGCGCTGAACATGACCGCGCTGTGGAAGCAGGAGGCCCGCGCCCCCGCCGCCACCCGCGGCCCGCCCGCGGTCGATTTCAGCCGCAGCTGGCGCGCCTTCATCGCCCAGCCGCAGGCGCTGCGCTTCCTGGTGGCGCTGGCGCTGGGCACCGCCGCCTACAACATGCAGGACATCATCCTCGAGCCCTACGGCGGCGAGGTGCTGCACCTGAGCGTCAGCGCCACCACCTCGCTCACCGCGGCCATGGCGGCCGGTGCGCTGGCCGCCTTCGCGCTGGTGGCGCGCCAGCTCACGCGCGGCGCCGATCCGATGCGGGTGGCGGCCCACGGCGTGCTCGTCGGCCTGCCGGCCTTCGCGGCGGTGGTGATGGCCGCGCCGCTGGCGGCGCCCTGGCTGTTCCGGGCCGGCACCGTGGTCATCGGCTTCGGCGGCGGGCTCTTCGCGGTGGGCACGCTGATGGTCGCGATGGGCATGGAGCAGCGCGACAAGATCGGCCTGGCCCTGGGCGCCTGGGGCGCGGTGCAGGCCACCGCCGGTGGCCTGGGCATCGCGCTGGGCGGCGCGCTGCGCGACCTGGTGCACGCGCTGGCGCAGCAGCAGGTCTTCGGCCCGGCCTTCACCGGCCCGACCACCGGTTACCTGTTCGTCTACCACCTCGAGCTGGCCTTGCTGTTCGCCACCCTGGTGGCCCTCGGTCCGCTGGTCCGGCGCCGCCCGGCGCTGGCGCCCGCCCAAGATTCTTTCGGCCTGGCGGAATCCCCCCGCTGAGTCACTTTTGCCTGGAGGCTCGTCCCATGGTCACGTCCATGCCCTACATCGATCTGGCGCAGATCGTCCTGTACCTGTTCTGGATCTTCTTCGCCGGTGTCGTGTACTACCTGCTGCGCGAGAACAAGCGCGAGGGCTACCCGCTCGAGAGCGACCGCAGCGCGCGCATCAAGGTGCAGGGCTGGCCTGGCATGCCGAAGCCCAAGACCTACAAGCTGACGCATGGCGGCGAGTTCTCGGCCCCCAACGGCCAGCGCGACACGCGCGCCATCGCCGCCGAGCCCGTGGCACGCCACCCGGGCGCCCCGCTCGAGCCCACCGGCAACCCCATGCTCGACGGCGTGGGGCCGGGCGCGTACGCGATGCGCGCCGACGTGCCCGAGCGCATGCTGGGCGGGCAGCCCAAGATCGTGCCGCTGCGCGTGGCCGCCGATTTCCACGTCGACAGCCGCGACCCCGACCCGCGCGGCATGCCCGTGATCGGCGGCGACGGCCGGGCCGGCGGCACGGTGCGCGACGCCTGGGTCGACCGCTCCGAATCGCTGATCCGCTATCTCGAGGTCGAGGTGCCCGGCGGCGCCCGCCGCCTGCTGCCCATGAACTTCTGCAAGGTGGGCCGACGCCAGGTGGAGGTGCACGCCATCTTCGGCAGCCAGTTCACGGGCGTGCCCGCGCTGCGCCACCCCGACCAGGTGACGCTGCTGGAAGAGGACAAGATCTGCGGCTACTACGGCGGCGGCACGCTGTACGCCGAGCCCGCGCGCGCGGAGCCGCTGCTGTGAACGCCGCAGGAGCCCGGGCATGAAGCCGCTGCGCGCCGAGCGCGCCTACCCCATCCGCGGCATCCGCGAAGACCTGCCGCCGGGCGAACACGTGCTGTGGCAGGGCGCGCCGGCCTGGCGCGACCTGGCCTGCACCGCCTTCCACCTGCGCCAGGTGGCGATCTACTTCGCCGCGCTGCTGCTGCTGCGCCTGGGCTACCTGTTCAGCGCAGGGGCCTCGGTGCCCGCGGCGCTGCGCGGCGCGCTGCCGCTGATGATCGCGGCCGCCGTCGGGCTGGTGTTGCTGGCTGGCCTGGCGCTGTGGTCGGCGCGCACCACCATCTACGCCATCACCACGCGGCGCGTCGTCATCCGCGTGGGCATGGCGCTGCCGCTGGACGTGAACCTGCCGTTCACCGGCATCGAGGCCGCCAGCCTGGCCGTGCGCCCCGACGGCCACGGCGACCTGCCGCTGGTGCTGCACAGCGGCGTGCGCCTGGCCTACGCGCACCTGTGGCCCTACGCCCGGCCCTGGAAGCTGGCGTCGCCGCAGCCGATGCTGCGCGCGTTGGCCGGTGCCGCGGGCGTGGCGCAGACGCTGGCGCAGGCGCTGGCCACCAGCGGTGGCCGGGCCATGGCCCCTGCCAGCGTCGCTGCCGCGACCGCGCCCCCGGCCGGCGCGACATCGCGGCCCGGCGGCTACGCCACGGCCGCCGCCGCGCAGCCCTGAACCTTGCCTCGGGAGCCGCCGCATGGAGAGCATCGCCACCCATTCGACCCGGCTGACGCCGCCGCCCATCGTGGGCGCCGCCTTCCTGCTGGCGGCCACGCTGATCGCGGTGGCGGTGCTGCGGTGGTCGCACGTGCCGGCTACGGCCGCGGCCACGCAGGCCGCCGTGATCGCGCAGCGCGACCTGCGCTTCACCGACCTGCCGGGCGGCGCGGTGGAAATCATCGACGTGCGCGACCCCGAGCGCAGCCAGCGGCTAGCGCCGGGTGTGCAGAGCGACGGCTTCCTGCGCGCCACCATCCGAGCCCTGGCACGCGAGCGCAAGCGCCAGGGCGGCGACGACGAGACGCCGTTCCGCCTCAGTGCCCTGGCCGACGGCCGGCTGGTGCTGGAAGACCTGGCCACCGGCCACGAGGTCGACCTCGAGGCCTTCGGCCCCACCAACGCCGGGCGCTTTGCGCAACTGCTGGCGCCGGCCAAGCCCTGAACCCGCCCTCGCGAAGGACCGCCATGAACGCCCCTGCCAGCCTCGAGCAGCACCTGCCCACCCGCGAAGCCGCGCTGGCCGCCGCGCGCGCCAGCACCCTGCTGAGCCCGCGCTTCTACAGCACCGACTACGCGGCGTTGGACCGGCTGGACGTGAGTCCGCTGCGCGCCGAATGGGACGCCATGCTCGCCGAGTACGAGGGCGACAACAACCACGACCACTTCCAGCGCGACGAGCGCTTCTTGGCCGAGATCGGCGAGCTGACGCCCGAATTGAGTGTGGAGTTCAAGAACTTCCTGGTCTCGTCGCTGACCTCCGAGTTCTCGGGCTGCGTGCTCTACAACGAGATCAAGAAGCGGGCCACCAACCCCGACATCAAGGCCCTGATGGGCTACATGGCGCGCGACGAATCGCGCCACGCCAACTTCCTGAACATGGCGCTCAGGGACTACGGCCTGGGCGTCGACCTGGGCGCGCTCAAGCGCACCAAGGCCTACACGTTCTTCAAGCCCAAGTTCATCTTCTACGCCACCTACCTGTCGGAGAAGATCGGCTACGCGCGCTACATCACCATCTACCGCCAGCTCGAGCGCCACCCCGACAAGCGCTTCCACCCCATCTTCAAGTGGTTCGAGCGCTGGTGCAACGACGAATTCCGGCATGGCGAATCGTTCGCGCTGATCCTGCGCAGCCAGCCGCACCTGCTGCGCGGGCTGAACCTGCTCTGGATCCGCTTCTTCCTGGTCGCCGTCTACGCCACGATGTACGTGCGCGACCACATGCGGCCGCAGCTGCACCGGGCGATGGGCCTGGACGCCGACGGCTACGACCACGAGGTCTTCCGCATCACGACCGAGATCTCCAAGCAGGTGTTCCCGATCAGCCTGGACACCGACCACCCGGCCTTCCGGGCCCGGCTCGAACGCCTGGTCGCGATCTCGGTGCGCCTGGAAGCGGCCAAGGCGCAGGGCGGCCTGGTGGGCAAGCTCAGGCAGGCCGGCTGCGCGCTGGCCGGCGCGGCCACCTTCGCGCGCCTGTACCTGATGCCGGTGCACCGCCACAGCCTGCCGGCGCAGATCCGGCTGGCGCCGGCCTGGTGAGCCGCACCGCCTGCACAGTGGCGCCATGACCTGGCAACTGCTGCTGCCTTCGGTCTTCACGCTGCTGCTGTGGTGGGCCAGCACCGGGCTCATCCTGTACATCGACGGCCTGCCGCGCCACACCTTCAAGTGGACGCTGTCGGGCGCCGGCGGGCTGTGGCTGCTGGCCATGTGGCAGCTGCGGGCCACGGCCGGCGATGCCTCGGTGCGGGGTGCCTACATCGCCTTCTGCGCTGCCCTGGGCGTCTGGGCCTGGCACGAGATGGCGCTGCTGATGGGCCTGGTCACGGGCCCGCGCCGCACCGCCTGCCCGCCGGGCGCGCGCGGCTGGTCGCGCGTGCGCTACGCCATCGAGGCCGTGCTCTACCACGAGCTGGCGCTGCTGCTGCAGTTCGGCCTGCTGGGGCTGATGCTGCACGACGCGGCCAACCAGGTCGGCCTGTGCAGCTTCGCCATCCTGTACGTGATGCGCCTGTCGGCCAAGCTCAACGTCTTTCTCGGCGTGCGCAACCTCAACGAGAAGTGGCTGCCGCCCAACCTGCGCTACCTGCACAGCTACTTTCGCCAGCGTGCGGCCAACAGCCTGTTTCCGCTCTCGGTGATCTGCTCCACCGTGCTCGCGGGCATGGCCTGGCAGGCCGCGCTCGACCCCGCCAGCGACGCCTTCCACGCCGCGGCCGGCAGCTTCGCGGCCACCCTGTTCACGCTGGCGACGCTGGAGCACGGTCTGATGGTGCTGCCGCTGTCGGCCGATGCGCTGTGGGGCTGGGCCTGGCGTTCGCGCGCGCGGCCGGCTGAATAGGAGCCAGCGGGCACCCCGCCACCGGCAGGCCGGCGGCGGCGCGCTGCTAAGCTTGCGGCCCATGTTCACCGGCATCGTCCAGGGCATCGCGAGCGTGGCCGAGCTCGGCGACCGGCCCGGCCTGCGCAGCTTCAGGCTCGTCTTTCCACCCGGCTTCGCGGCCGGCCTGGCCATCGGGGCCAGCGTCGCCGTGGACGGCGTCTGTCTCACCGTGACCGCGCTGCACGGCTCCGATGCCGCCGGCTTCGACGTCATGCAGCAGTCGCTGGCGCTGACCACGCTGGCCGGGCTGCGGCCGGGCAGCCGTGTCAACGTCGAGCGCGCCGCGCGCGATGGCGCCGAGATCGGCGGGCACCCCCTCTCGGGCCATGTCGACGTGATGGGCCGGCTGGCCGATGTGCGCCGGCCCGAGAACAACCACGTGCTGCGCATCGCGCTGCCCGCGCCGTGGATGCGCTACGTCTTCGCCAAGGGCTACATCGCCGTCAACGGCGCCAGCCTGACGGTGGCGCAGGCCGAACGCGGGCCCGGCGGCAGCGGCTGGTTCGAGGTCTGGCTGATTCCCGAGACCCTGCGCATGACCACCTTCGGCGACCTGGCCGTGGGCGACCTGCTCAACATCGAGATCGAGCGCCAGACGCAGGTCTTCGTCGACACCGTGCGCGAGGCCCTCGACGAGCGGCTGGGGCCGCTGCGGCCCGCGCTGGAGGCGCTGCTGCGCACGCACGGCGCCAGCCTGGACGAGCTGGCGCGGCCGCTGCCCGGGGCGCTGGCCGCCGCGGCGCCCTCGCGCGACCCGGCGTGAGCAGCGCGACAAGCATTGCCCCGCTGCCCGCGCTGACCGTCCGCTTCGCCGCCGCCCCCGCCCCCGCTCCCAGGCCATGCCGATCCACTACGCACGCAGCCTCACCAGCCCGCAGCGCTCGGCGCGCGCCAACCGGCACCTGGGCTTCGCGCTGGCCTTCGTGGCCGGCGCCACCAATGCCGGCGCCTTCATCGCGGTGGGGCTGTACACCTCGCACATGACGGGCATCGTCTCGTCGCTGGCCGACGATGTCGCGCAGTGGCGCTGGGTACTGGCGCGCAACGCGCTGGGGGCGGTGGCATCGTTCGTCGCCGGCGCGGCCACGTCGGCGGTGCTGATCAACTTCGCGCGCCGGCGCGGCCTGCGCAGCGAGTTCGCGTGGCCCCTGCTGCTCGAAGGCCTGCTGCTGCTGCTGTTCGGGCTGCTGGGCACGCAGCTCGAGCCCCGGGGCGAGCCGCGGCTGTCGGCGGCGATCGTGCTGCTGTGCTACACGATGGGCTTGCAGAACGCACTGATCACCAAGATCTCGGGCGCCGAGATCCGCACCACCCACATGACCGGCGTCGTCACCGACATCGGCATCGAGGTCGGCCGGCTGCTCTACTGGAACCGCCGCTCCCGGGCCGCCGCGGCGCCGGTGCGCGCCCACCGGGGCCGACTGCGCATGCTGACGTCCTTGTTGCTGGCCTTCGTGGCCGGCGGGGTGCTGGGCGCCCTCGGCTTCGAGCGCATCGGCTACCTGGCCACCGTGCCGCTGGCCGCCTTCGTGCTGCTGCTGGCGATGGTGCCGGTGCTGGACGATGTGCGGCGCCTGCCGATGCGCGCGCGCGACGCCTGAGCCGCGGCCGCCCCGAGCCTGTACCGATGCGCGACCCTGCCCGCCGGACCCTGGCCGCAACCCCGCCCGGGCCGGCCGCTGCCGATGGCGGGCAGGCCGGTCCGAGCCGGCGCCGGCTGCTGGCGGCGATGGTCGGCGGCACTGCCGCCGCGGCCGCCGTCGTGGGCCTGGCGCCGGCCTTCGTGCGCCACGCCCGCGCCGCCGACCTGCCCCGCTTCGGCCTGGGCATCGCCTCGGGCCAGCCGCAGGCCACCTCGGTGGTGCTGTGGACGCGGCTGGTGGGCGCCGATCTGCCGGCGCAGGCCGACGTCGCCTGGGAGCTGGCCGAAGACGAGGCGTTCACGCGCATTGCCGCCCGCGGCACCGAGCTGGCGAGCTGGGACGACGCCTACAGCGTGCATGCCGAGCCCCAAGGGCTGCAGCCCGCGCGCTGGTACTGGTACCGCTTCAGCGCCCTGGGCCAGCGCAGTGCCGTCGGGCGCACCCGCACCGCACCGGCCCCCGACGCGCGCGTCGATCGGCTGGAGTTCGCCATCGCCAGCTGCCAGCGCTACGACGTGGGCCGCTATGCCGCCTGGCGGCACGCGGCCGCGCAGCCGCTCGACCTGGTGCTTTTCCTGGGCGACTACATCTACGAGTACCCCAGCGCCGCCAACGCCGTGCGACCGGTGGAAGGCGGCCGCGTGCGGCGGCTGGAGGAGTACCGCGCCCGGTACGCCACGCACAAGAGCGACCCGGCGCTGCAGGCCGCCCATGCCGCCTGCCCCTGGCTGCTGGTGTGGGACGACCACGAAGTGGAGAACGACTACGCCGGATTGCAGGGCGAGTTTCTCGAAGCCGACTTCGCCGACCAGCGTGCCGCCGCCTACAAGGCCTACTGGGAACACATGCCGCTGCCCAAGGCGCTGCGCCCCGACCGCGGCGCGATGCGCATGCACGGCCGGCTCGACTGGGGTCGGCTGGCGCGCATCCACCTGCTGGACGACCGCCAGATGCGCGATTCGCAGGTGTGCCCGCAGCGCGGCCGCGGTGGCTCCAACACCGTGCGCCTGGCCGACTGCCCCGCGCTGCTGGACCCGCGCCGCACGCTGCTGGGCCCGGCACAAGAACGCTGGCTGGCCGACGGCTGGGCGCCGGACCGGCCCTGGAACCTGCTGGCCCAGCAGACGCTGATGGCGCGCTGCAGCTGGGAAGATCCCGCCGGCCCGTCGCGCGGCGGCACCTACTGGACCGATGGCTGGGACGGCTACCCGCTGGCGCGCCGCCGCCTGCTGTCCGCGGTGGCCGAACGCAAGGTGCCGGGCGTGGTGGTGCTGGGCGGCGACGTGCACGCCAATTACGTGGCCAACCTCAGGTCCGACGACGATGACCCGCGCTCGCCCGTGGTGGCCGCCGAGTTCTGCGGCACGTCCATCACCAGCCTGGGCCTGGAGCAGGCGCGGCTGGACCGCGCACGCGCCTTCAACCCGCACATCCTGCACGCCCGCAGCGACCAGCGCGGCTATGGCCGCTTCACGCTGCAGCCCGGGCAGCTGCACGCCGATCTGCAGGTGCTGGCCGACGCCCGCGACGCGGCCAGCCCCATCGCCTCGCAGGGCCGCTTCGTGGTCGAGGCCGGGCGGCCGGCGGTGCAGCGCGCCTGAGCGCCGTCGGAGCGGCCGGTCCACCCGGCGGCTAGAAGCTCGACCCAGGTTCGCGCAGGAACGCCGATTCCTCGGGCGTGGACACCCGGCCGAGTATGGCGTTGCGATGTGGATACCGGCCAAACCGATCGATGATCGCCTTGTGCCGCAGTTCGAAGTCGTAGTTGCTCTTCGGGGCGCGCTCCCGAAAGAGATCCACCGCCACGGCGTGGATGAGAGCCGATTCGCTGTGCATGTAGGGCATGTACAAGAAGACACGCTCCGCTTCAGGCAGTGCGAGGTCGACCTGGGCCGCGACGGCTTCCTGGGCCAGTGCCAGGGCGAGGGGGTCGCTGTCGAAGGCCCGGCGTTCGCCGCGAAAGATGTTCCTGGAGAACTGATCGAGGACGATGACCTCGGCCAGGCGGCCCTGGGGGTCGTGCCGCCACTCGAACAGCTCAGCGCGTGTGGCGCGTTCGTGGAGGTCGCCAAAGCGCTCTCGGATGAGACGATCGAATCCGGCGTCGACCTTCCACCACTGGGCAGGCTCGATCTCGTTGAACCAGAATGAAATGACCGACTGATGCACGCGCGATCCTCCGTGGACTGTGTGTGGCCGGCGTGAGGCT
>JAGWLO010000015.1 GCA_028872015.1 Burkholderiales bacterium
AGCCGGCACCACCGGCGGCCGTCCGCCTCCGGCCCCCCGCGGCGCCGGCCATGGCGCCGGCCACGCCGCCGGCGCAGCTGCCGCGCGCCCTGCCCGCGATGCCGCCGGCCAGCGCCATGCCGGTGCCCGGCACCACGCGCTGGCAGGCCTACGCCGACCGCTGCGCGCTGATCAAGGGCACGCTGAGCTGCTGCGTCTTCGATCTGCACGCCGGCCAGCCGCTGGCGCATGCCGGCGGCCAGCCCTCGGCCGAGCGCCTGGCGCAGCAGGGCACGCTGCTGCTCGCCCAGCTGGGCGAGGCGGCGCGCGCGCTGGGGCTGGGCTCGAGCCGCCCCGAGGCCACCCTGAGCACCACCAGCCACCACCTGCTGCTGCGCCCGGTGCCGGGCCACCCCGGCATCGTGGTGCACCTGGTGCTGAGCGCGGCCGTGGGCAACCTCACGCTGGCCCGGATGCAGCTCGAGCGGATCGAGGCGCCGCAGTAGCCGTCCCACCGCGCGACGGCCGCAGGGCCGGCAGGCCCCGCGGGGCAGCCCGGGCCGTCAGTGCACCACGCGCGAGAACGTGAACGCGCCGCCCTCCTCCACATCCACGGGGATCACGTCCTTGGGCCCGAAGCGGCCCTGCAGGATGAGCTTGCTCACCGGGTTCTCGATGCGCTGCTGGATCGCCCGCTTCAGCGGCCGGGCGCCGAAGGCCGGATCGAACCCCACCTTGGCCAGCTCGGCCAGCGCCGCCGGCGAGACCTCGAGCTTCATCTCCAGCTTCTCCAGCCGCTGCTCGAGCAGGCGCAGCTGGATGCGGGCGATGTCCTCGATCTGCCGGGCATCGAGCGCCTGGAAGACCACCGTCTCGTCGATGCGGTTCAGGAACTCGGGCCGGAAGTGCTGCTTCACCTCGATCCACACGGCATCGCGGATGAGCGCGCTGGGTTGGCCGGCCATCTGCATGATCAGGTGCGAGCCGAGGTTGCTGGTCATCACGATGACCGTGTTCTTGAAGTCGACCGTGCGGCCCTGGCCGTCGGTCAGGCGACCGTCGTCAAGCACCTGCAGCAGCACGTTGAACACGTCCGGGTGCGCCTTCTCCACCTCGTCGAGCAGCAGCACGCTGTAGGGCTTGCGGCGCACGGCCTCGGTCAGCGCCCCGCCCTCGTCGTAGCCCACGTAGCCCGGCGGCGCGCCGATGAGGCGGCTCACCGAGTGCTTCTCCATGTACTCGCTCATGTCGACGCGGATCATGTGGTCTTCGCTGTCGAACAGGAAGCCGGCCAGCGCCTTGCACAGCTCGGTCTTGCCCACCCCGGTGGGGCCGAGGAACAGGAAGCTGCCCAGCGGCCGGTTCGGGTCCGACAGGCCGGCGCGCGAGCGCCGGATGGCATCGGCCACCGCGACGATGGCCTCGTCCTGGCCGACCACGCGCTGGTGCAGCTTGTCTTCCATCTGCAGCAGCTTGTCGCGCTCGCCCTGCATCAGCTTGGACACCGGGATGCCGGTGGCGCGCGAGACCACTTCGGCGATCTCCTCCGCACCCACCGTCGTGCGCAGCAGCCGCGGCCGGCCGGCCTTGCCCTTGCCGGCCTCGGCGGCCTGTGCCTCCTTGAGCCGCTGCTCGAGCTCGGGCAGCCGCCCGTACTGCAACTCGGCGACCTTGTTGAAATCGCCCTTGCGCTTGAGGTCCTCGATCTGGAAGCGGATGCGGTCGATCTCCTCGGTCACGTTGGCCGAGCCTTGCGCGGCGGCCTTCTCGCTTTTCCAGATCTCTTCGAGGTCGTTGTACTCGCGCTGCAGCTTGAGCAACTCGTCCTCGATCAGGCCGAGTCGGCGGATCGAGCCCTCGTCGTGCTCCTTCTTCATCGCCTCGCGCTCGATCTTGAGCTGGATCACGCGACGGTCCAGCCGGTCCATCGCCTCCGGCTTGGAATCGAGTTCGATCTTGACCTTGGCCGCCGCCTCGTCGATCAAGTCGATCGCCTTGTCGGGCAGGAAGCGGTCGGTGATGTAGCGCGCGCTCAGCTCGGCCGCGGCGATGATGGCCGGGTCGGTGATCTGCACGTGGTGGTGTACCTCGTACTTCTCCTGCAGCCCGCGCAGGATGGCCACGGTGGCCTCGACGCTGGGCTCGTCGACCAGCACCTTCTGGAAGCGGCGCTCGAGCGCGGCGTCCTTCTCGACGTACTTGCGGTATTCGTCCAGCGTGGTGGCGCCGATGCAGTGCAGCTCGCCGCGCGCCAGCGCCGGCTTGAGCATGTTGCCGGCGTCGATGGCGCCTTCGGCCTTGCCCGCGCCCACCATGGTGTGCAGCTCGTCGATGAACAGGATGATGCGGCCCTCGTCGGCCGCCACTTCCTTCAGCACGGCCTTCAGGCGCTCCTCGAATTCGCCGCGGTACTTGGCACCGGCCAGCAGGCCCGCCATGTCGAGCACCAGCACGCGCTTGTTCTTCAGCGTCTCGGGCACCTCGCCGTTGACGATGCGCTGCGCCAGGCCTTCGACGATGGCCGTCTTGCCCACGCCGGGCTCGCCGATCAGCACCGGGTTGTTCTTGCTGCGCCGCTGCAGCACCTGGATGGCGCGGCGGATCTCGTCGTCGCGGCCGATCACCGGGTCGAGCTTGCCCTGGCGCGCGCGCTCGGTCAGGTCGAGCGTGTACTTCTTCAGCGCCTCGCGCTGGCCCTCGGCGTCGGCCGAATCCACCTTCTGGCCGCCGCGCACGGCCTCGATCGCCGCCTCCAGCGCCTTGCGCGTGAGGCCGTGGCCGCGCACGATGCCGCCGATGTCGCTCTTGGCGCCGGCCAGCGCCAGCAGGAACATCTCGCTGGCGATGAACTGGTCGCCGCGCTGCGTGGCTTCCTTGTCAGCCGCCTGCAGCAGCGAGAGCAGGTCGCGCCCGGGCTGCACGGTCTGGCCCTCGCCCGCGCTCACCTGCACCTGCGGCAGGTTGCGGATCGTGGTCTCCATGGCCGTGGCCAGCGCCGCAGTGTCGGCGCCGGCGCGGTCGAGCAGCGACTTGGGGCCGTCGGGCTGGGCCAGCATCGCCGCCAGCACGTGCGCCGGCTCGATATAGGGGTTGTCGCGCGCCACCGCCGCACTCTGGGCATCGGCCAGGGCCTGCTGGAACGCAGTCGTCAGTTTGTCGGCTCGCATCGGGCTTCCTCCGGTTGCAGCGCAGGTGGGGAGGCCGCGACGGAATTCAATGGTCAGGTCGCGTCGCCTCGCTCCACCCGAGGCCGGCACGCGCCAGGGCATCGGCCGGCTACTCGATGGCCTCGTCGCGCTCGCCGGCCTCGTACAGGCATTCGCGGCCCAGGCGGTCCAGGCACAGCTCGGCCGTCCACGGCAGCATCAGGCTGCCGCAGCGCGAGTCGCGGTACAGCCGCTCCAGCGGCAGGCTCTTCAGCATCGCCTGGCCGCCGCAGGTGCGGATGGCGAGCCGGGCGATGTCGTTGGCGTTCTCCATCACCGTGTAATGCGCGGCCAGCAGGCGCATGCAGGTGTCGTTGTCGGGGTCGAGCGTGGCGTCGCGCGCGTTCTGCAGGAACAGCGCGCGCGTCTGCTCGAGCTTGATGCGCATCTCGGCCACGGCGATCTGCTTGGTCGGGTACTGGCGGCGCAGCACGGGGGGCGTGCCCGGCACTTCGGCGCGCAGATAGGCCACGGTGAAATCGTAGGCCGCCTGCGCGATGCCCATGTAGGTGGGCGACAGCGTGGCGAACATGTGCGGAAAGCGCGCTGCCGCCTGCCAGTACAGGCCCTCGGGCATCAGCCGCGCGGCATGGGGCACGAACACCTCGTGCAGCAGCAGCGTGCGGCTGACCGTGCCGCGCATGCCCAGCGGGTCCCAGTCGCCCACCACCTGCACGCCCTCGGCCCGGGCGGGCACCGCCAGATAGAGCGAATCGCGCTGCGTGGCCCCCGGCCGGTCCAGGGTGCAGAGCACGCCGTAGACATCCGCCGCGCCCGCCAGCGAGGCGAAGATCTTCTGGCCGCTGACGAGGTAGCCGCCCACCCCGCCGACGGTGGCCGGACGCGCCAGCGTGGCGAAGGGCGCCTTGCCCGCAGCCGCCGCGCCGCCTTCGGAAAACGGCTGCGAGTACACCTGCCCGCGCTCGACGATGTTGGCGTAGTGCAGCGCGCGGTTGTGCGCGTGGTCGGCCCGCTGCGCGGGCGTCATCTCCAGCGCATCGGCAATGGCGCCCGACCACAGGCACGACGACACGTGCATGTTGAACGACAGCGCCGTGGCGCCGCAGTGCCGGCCCAGCTCGGCCGCCACCATGACGTAGGTGGTGAAGTCGGCGCCCAGGCCGCCGTGGCTGCGCGGCACGCAGATCGCCAGCAGCCCGGCCGCGCGCAGGTCGGCGTAGTTCTCGAACGGGAAGCTGGCCTCGCGGTCGTGGCGCGCGGCGCGCGGCGCGAAGCGCTCGCGGCCGAGCGTGGCGGCCAGGTCGATCAGCTCGCGCTGCTGCGGGGTCAGCAGGCGGGTGTTGCCGGCGATGTGCATGGCGTTCACCGTGGGACGGTGCCTCCGGGGGCGATGCGGCGCTGCAGAAAGCCCAGCACGGCGGCCTGGAAGGCGGCCGGCTGCTCGACGTTGGCGATGTGCCCGGCGCCGGCCAGGCAGCGGTATTCGGCGCCCGGGATGCGCTGCGCCATGCGCTGCATCAGCGCCGGCGGCGCCGTGCGGTCGTGCTCGCCCGCCAGGCACAGCGTGGGCACGGTGATGGCCGCCAGCGCCTGGCGCCGGTCGAAGGCGGCAATGGCCTGCAGCGCGGTGCGGTAGCTGGCCTGCGGCACCCGCGACATGACGTCGATCGCAGCCTGCAGCGCCGCGGCCGGCGCGCCGGGCGCCACCATCGCCGGCACCAGCCGCGCCGCCATGCCGGCCATGCCCAGACCGGCGTCCAGCGGGGCCAGGCGATCGGCCACGAACTTCGCCTGCCAGGCGCCATCGGACGGGCCGAACGAGGCCGAGGTGCAGGCCAGCACGAGGCCCCCGACCAGCGCCTGCACTCCGGCGACGCCGCGGGCCACGAGCTCCTGCGCGACCATGCCGCCCATGCTGTGGCCGACGATCACCACCGGCGCGCGGCCCAGGCGCCCGACCGCGGCCGCGGCCGCCTCCACCATCGCCTCCAGCGTCGGCCGTCCCGGCGCCGTGCCGTAGCCGGGGAAGTCGATGGCCAGCGCGCGGTGGCCGGCGCGGTCGAACGCCGCCACCGCGTCGTCCCAGATCGCGCGCCCGCCGCCGATGCCGTGCAGCAGCAGCAGGTTCGCGCTCACGGCAGCTGCCCGGCGTCGACCACGGCCACGCCGTCCAGCGCCACCGTGCAGCCGCGCGGTGGCAGGTCGACATGGCCTTCGGTGTGGCGGACGGCCACCGCGTTCGCGCCGGTCGGGTCCAGGAAGCCGCCCGCGCAGGCGCGCAGCCCGGTGCCGTTGAGATCGGCCTTGTCGCAGAAGGTGAGGGCGTCCCAGCGCGCGCGCCGGTTCGGGCCCCGGCCCACGTGCGACACCGCCTGGGCCGCGGGGTCGGCCCAGGCCTCGAAGTCGCCGCGCATGATCGCGGCATCGACGCTGTCGCCCGCCACCGCCACCCCGTGGTCGCGCCCGATGCGCAGGCGCACCGGGTCCTGCAGGTGGCGCTTGAAGGCATCCCCGGGCTGCATGCCACACAGGCCGAACACCTGCTCGTACATCGCGATCCAGCCCGCCTGCAGCCTCACAGCACCTCCCCCAGCAGGTGGTAGTGGCCGCCCTGGAACACCAGGGGCGCGATCGGCGCCTCGTCCAGCTGCAGCACGTGGCCGATGAACAGTTCGTGGTCGCCTGCGGTCTGGTGCGACCAGGCCTCGCACTCGAACACCGCGGCACAGCCCGCCAGGACCGGCGCGCCGGTCTGCCCCGGCGCCCACTGGCCCTCGGCGAACTTGTCGGGGTGGCGGGAGGCGAAGCGGCGCGACAGGTCGACCTGGGCCTCGCCCAGCACGTTGACCGCGAAGTGGCGCGCCTGCACGAACGCGGCCAGGCTGGGGCTGGCGCGGCGCAGCGACCACAGCACCAGCGGCGGCACCAGCGACAGCGACTGGAACGAGTTGGCGGTGAGGCCGACGCGGGCGCCGTCGGCATCCAGGCAGCTGATGATGGCCACCCCGGTGGCGAAGCGGCCGAGCGCGCGGCGCAGGGGCTGCGTGTCGGCCGCCGGCGCGTTGCCCATCGGGGATCAGGGCGCCGGCGCGGCGTTGCCCGCGGCCAGCCCCCAGCGTGCCAGCGCCGCGTCGTCGGCCACCCGCGCATCGACCCAGCGCGCGCCCCCGGGCGTGGTCTCCTTCTTCCAGAACGGCGCCTGCGTCTTCAGGTAGTCCATCAGGAACTCGCAGGCCTGGAACGCCATGCCGCGGTGCGCCGAGCTCACCGCCACCAGCACGATCTGCTCGCCCGGCAGCAGCCGGCCGATGCGGTGCACCACCCGCGCGGCGCGGATGTCGAAGCGTTGCAGTGCGGCGTCGATCATGGCCTCGATGGCGCGCTCGGTCATGCCGGGGTAGTGCTCGAGCTCCATCGCGCCGACCGCGCTGCCGTCGCTGCGGTCGCGCACGGTGCCGATGAAACTGGCCACCGCGCCGACGCCGGCATCGCCCGCGCGCAGCGCGGCCACTTCGGCGCCGAGGTCGAAGTCGGCGTGCTGGATGGTGACGCGCGGCGCCATCGCGGGCCCGCCTCAGCCGCCCGTGACGGGCGGAAAGAACGCCACCTCGGCGCCCTCGGTCAAGGCCGCGGACTCGTCGGCCATGGCCTGGTCCACCGCGGCACGCACGGCCCGGCCCCGCGCCAGCACCTCGGCATGGCGGCCGCCGCGGGCCAGCAGCGCATCGCGCAGCGCACCCACCGTGCTGCCAGGCGCGACGTCCAGCGTCTCGCCCGGTCCCAGCGCCTCGCGCAGCGAGGCAAAGTAGCGCAGGGTGATCTTCATCTCGGCTTCAGCGCGGCTTCGTCACGGCATCACCGCGCCACCAGCGCCGCGAGCGGCAGAAAGCGCACGCCGTCGCCGCGTGCGATGGCCTGGCCGGGCGGGTTGTCGATCAGGCCGTCGGCCCAGACGGCCGAGGTGAGCACGCCCGAGCTCTGGTTCGGGAACAGGTCGAGCCCGCCCTCGGCGTTGAGGCGGGCCCGCAGGAATTCGCGCCGGCGGTCGGGGCGCGGCCAGTCGAAATCGGCGCGCAGCGGCAACGCCGCGGGCAGCGCCGGGTCCATGCCCTGCAGCACGCGCAGCACGGTGCTCACCGCCAGCACGTGGGTGACGAAGGCCGAGACCGGGTTGCCCGGCAGGCCCACGAGCAGGGCCACGCTGGCGCCTGCATCCGCCGATTCGCGCCGGATGGTGCCGAAGGCCAGCGGCTTGCCGGGCTTGATGGCGATCTGCCAGTCCTGCAGCTCGCCTTCGGCGTGCGCGGCCGGCTTGAGATGGTCTTCCTCGCCCACCGAGACGCCGCCGCAGGTGACGATGAGGTCGTTCGCCGCCGCGGCCTCGCGCAGCGCGGCGCGCGTGGCGTCCAGCGTGTCGCGCACGATGCCCAGGTCGGCGACCTCGCAGCCGGCCGCTTGCAGCAGCGCGCGCAGGGTGTAGCGGTTGGAGTTGTAGATCGCGCCCGGCCGCAGCGGCTCGCCGGGCATCATCAGTTCGTCGCCGGTGGAGAAGATGGCCACCCGCGGCCGCCGCCGCACCGTCAGGACCGCGGCGCCGACCGAGGCCGCCAGGCCCAGCGACTGCGGCGTCAGGCGCTGGCCGCGCAGCAGCACCGCGGCGCCGCGCTGCACGTCCTCGCCGCGGCGGCGGATCCACTGCCCCGGCTCGGGCCGGGTGTTCACCTTGACCGCGCCCAGGCCCTGGCCCGAGGTCGCGGCGATCGCCTCGCACTGCTCCTGCATCACCACCGCGTCGGCACCGGCCGGCACCTGGCCGCCGGTAAAGATGCGCGCCGCGGTGCCGGGCTGCAGCGGCTGGCCGACATGCCCGGCCGGGATGCGCTGCGCCACCGGCAGCACGGCGCCCGCGGCCGGCACGTCGGCCGCACGCAGCGCATAACCGTCCATCGAGGTGTTGTCCTCGGGCGGCACGTCCAGCGTCGACAGCACCTCGGCGGCCAGCACGCGGCCCAGGCCGTCGAAGGTCGAGACGGTCTCGGTCTCGGTGATCGCGTGCGGCCGCGTGCCGTCGATCAGCCGGGCCAGCGCCTCGTCGAGGCTGAGCATCGGGCGGGGAGCGTTCATGCGCGGCTCAGGCAGCGGCGGCGGCCGGGCCGCCATGGGTTTCGATGTAGCGCTTGACGGCCTCGGCGTCGGCCGCCATCGCGGTGAAGCGCCGCGGCCGCGACTCGAGCTCGCGCAGCGCCGGCGGGCGCTCGGGGGGCGGCGCGTCGGGGCCCAGCGCCTCGCGGATCGTGGCCTCGAACTTGGCCGGCAGCGCGGTCTCGAGCACGATCATCGGCACGCCGGGCTCGAGCTGCTCGCGCGCCACCTTCAGGCCGTCGGCGGTGTGGGTGTCGATCATCACGCGGTGGCGGGCCCAGGTGTCGCGGATCGTCGCCAGCCGGTCGGCATGGGTGCTGCGGCCGGACGCGAAGCCGAAGCCGTCGACGCGCGTGGCCGGCGCGAACTCAGTCGCGCTCAGCGTGAAGCCGCCCTCGCGCGCGAGGGTCGGTCCGAACAGTTCGCGCGTGCGCACCGCCGCGGCGGCATCGTGGCCCAGCAGGTCGAACACGAAGCGCTCGAAATTGCTCGCCTTGCTGATGTCCATCGACGGGCTCGAGGTCTCGCAGGTCTCGGCACTGCCGCGCACCCGGTAGCGGCCGCTGCGGAAGAACTCGTCGAGCACGTCGTTCTCGTTCGTCGCCAGCACCAGGCGGCGGATCGGCAGGCCCATCTGGCGCGCGACATGGCCGGCGCAGATGTTGCCGAAGTTGCCGCTGGGCACGGCAAAGCTCACGGCCTGCGCGTTGGTCTTGGTGGCCTGAAAGTAGCCGGCGAAGTAGTAGACGACCTGGGCCAGCAGGCGCGCCCAGTTGATGCTGTTGACGGTGCCGATGCGGTGCCGGCGCTTGAAGGCGAGGTCGTGGCTGACCGCCTTGACGATGTCCTGGCAGTCGTCGAACACGCCGGCGATCGCGAGGTTGTGGATGTTGGCGTCCTGCAGGCTGAACATCTGCGCCTGCTGGAACGGGCTCATGCGCCCGGCCGGGCTGAGCATGAAGACGTTGACGCCGCGCTTGCCGCGCATCGCGTACTCGGCCGCGCTGCCGGTGTCGCCGCTGGTCGCGCCCAGGATGTTGAGCGCCTCGCCACGCCGTGCCAGTTCGTACTCGAGCAGCTGGCCCAGCAGCTGCATCGCCATGTCCTTGAAGGCCAGCGTCGGGCCGTTGGACAGGGCTTCGAGGAACAGGCCCTCGCCCAGCGGCTTCAGCGGCACGATCTGCGGCGTGCCGAACACGCGCTCGGTGTAGGTGGCCTCGCACAGGCGCCGCAGGTCGGCCGGCGGGATGTCGTCGATGTACAGCTGCAGGATCTCGAACGCCAGCTCGGCATAGCGCAGGCCGCGCCAGCGCGCCAGCGTGGCCGCATCGACCTTCGGGTAATGCGTGGGCAGGTACAGGCCGCCGTCGGGTGCCAGGCCCTCGAGCAGGATGTCGCAGAAGCCGCGCGGCGAGGTGTCGCCGCGCGTGCTGAGGTACTTCAATTCAGTTCCTCTTTTCGGATCCTCACGATCGGCGCGAGCACCGTGGGCAGCCCCTGCATCTGCACCAGCGCGGCGTTCATCCGGCCCTCCACGGTGTCGTGGGTGAGGATGATGAGATCGGTCTTCTCGCCGCCCCCCGCGGCGAGGCCACTTTCAGCGCCTTCGGCGCTGGGGCGCTGCAGCACCGCGTCGATGGAGATCTCGTGCTCGGCCAGGATGCCGGTGATGCGCGCCATCACGCCGGCCTTGTCGGCCACCACCAGGCGCAGGTAGTACGCCGTGACGACCTCGGCCATGGGCAGGATCGGCGTGTCCTGCATCGCGCCCGGCTGGAAGGCCAGCGGCGGCACGCGGTGCGCGGGGTCGGCCGCGTGCAGCCGCGTGATGTCCACCAGGTCGGCGATGACGGCGCTGGCGGTGGGCTCGGCGCCAGCGCCCTTGCCGTAGTAGAGCGTGGTGCCGACCGCGTCGCCATGCACGACGACCGCGTTCATCGCGCCTTCGACGTTGGCGATCAGGCGCGCGGTGGGCACCAGCGTCGGGTGCACCCGCAGCTCCAGCCCCTGCGCGCGCCGCTTGGTGATGCCCAGCAGCTTGATGCGGTAGCCCATCTGCTCGGCGTAGCGGATGTCGGCCGCCTGGAGCGCGGTGATGCCCTCGACGTAGGCGCGGTCGAACTGCACCGGCACGCCGAAGGCGATGGCCGACATGATGGTGGCCTTGTGCGCGGCGTCGATGCCCTCGATGTCGAACCTGGGGTCGGCCTCGGCGTAGCCCAGCGCCTGCGCCTGCTTCAGCACGGCGCCGAAGTCCAGGCCCTTGCTGCGCATCTCCGACAGGATGAAGTTGGTGGTGCCGTTGATGATGCCGGCCACCCACTCGATGCGGTTGGCGGTGAGGCCCTCGCGCAGCGCCTTGATGATGGGGATGCCGCCGGCCACCGCCGCCTCGAAGCCGACGACCACGCCCTGCTCGCGCGCGGCGGCGAAGATCTCGCTGCCGTGCACCGCCAGCAGCGCCTTGTTGGCGGTGACCACGTGCTTGCCATGGCCGATGGCCTCGAGCACCAGCGCGCGCGCGATGCCGGTGCCTCCGATGAGCTCGACCACGATGTCGATCGCGGGGTCTCGGATGACCTGGCGCGCGTCGGCCACCACCTGGGCCTGGTCGCCGACGACGGCGCGCGCGCGCGCCTGGTCGAGGTCGGCCACGGAGGCGATGCGGATCTCGCGCCCGGCGCGGCGGCGGATCTCTTCGCGGTTGCGCTGCAGCACCTGGAAGGTGCCGCCGCCGACGGTGCCGATGCCGAGCAGGCCGACCTGGATGGGCTTCATGTTCACGGGCTCGGGCGGGTTCATTGGGCGTGACGCTTTCGGTAGTGCGCCAGGAAACGGTCGATCCGGCCCAGCGCCTCGGTCAGGTCGTCGGAATTGGGCAGGAAGACGAGCCGGAAGTGGTCCGGCGCCGGCCAGTTGAAACCCGTGCCCTGCACGATCAGCACCTTCTCCTCGGCCAGCAGGTCGTAGGCGAACTGCTGGTCGTCGGCGATCGGGTAGAGCTTGGGGTCCAGGCGCGGGAACATGTACAGCGCCGCCTTCGGCTTGGCCACGCTGACACCGGGAATCTGCGACAACAAGTCGTGGGCCAGATCGCGCTGGCGGCACAGCCGGCCGCCCGGCGCCACCAGGTCCTTGATGCTCTGGTAGCCGCCCAGGGCGGTCTGGATCGCCAGCTGCCCCGGCGTGTTGGCGCACAGCCGCATGCTGGCCAGCATGTTCAGGCCCTCGATGTAGTCGCGGGCGTGGCGCTTGTCGCCCGAGACCACCATCCAGCCGGCGCGGTAGCCGCAGCTGCGGTAGTTCTTGCTCAGGCCGTTGAAGGTGACGAACAGCACGTCGTCGGCCAGGCTGGCGATGCTGGTGTGGACGTTGCCGTCGTACAGCGTCTTGTCGTAGATCTCGTCGGCGAAGACGATGAGCTGGTGCTGGCGCGCGATCTCGACGATGCCCTGCAGCAGGTCGGCCGGATACAGCGCACCGGTCGGGTTGTTCGGGTTGATGACGACGATGGCGCGCGTGTTCGGCGAGATCCGGCGCCGGATGTCGTCGAGGTCGGGCAGCCAGCCCGCGCCTTCGTCGCAGCGGTAGTGCACCGGCGTGCCGCCCGACAACGAGACGACGGCCGTGTACAGCGGGTAATCGGGCGAAGGGATCAGCACCTCGTCGCCGGCGTCGAGCAGCGCGTTCATGCTCATCGCGATCAGCTCGGAGGCGCCGTTGCCCAGGTAGACATCGTCGACGGCAACGCCGCCGATCTGCTTTTCCTGGGTGTAATGCACCACCGCCTTGCGCGGCGCGAACAGGCCCTTGCTGTCGGTGTAGCCGGCGGCGTCGGGCAGGTTGCGGATCATGTCCTGCACGATCTCGTCGGGCGGCATCAGCCCGAACGCGGCGATGTTGCCGATGTTGAGCTTGATGATCTTGTGGCCCTCTTCCTCCATCTGCCGGGCCTTGTCGAGCACGGGCCCGCGGATGTCGTAGCCCACGTTGGCGAGCTTGGCGGATTTGACGATGGCTCTCAAGGCGGGGCTCCGGCGCGGCAGACCTAGAATTATCGCTGCATGAAATTCCAGCCCGACGACGCCAGCGGCGTCAATCTGATCACGCGGCACGAGGTCGGCGCGGTCTGGGTCGGCGCCGTGCGCCATGCCGGCAGCCTGCTGGTGCCCTGGGCCGGCGCCGTGCAGCCCTGGCCGGCGGCGGCGCTGGAAGACCTGGCGGCGGCGCACTTCGAGATCATCGCCGCGCAGCAGCCCGAGGTGGTGATCTTCGGCAGCGGCGCGCGGCTGCGATTCGCACCGCCGGCGCTGATGCGCTCGCTGATCGAGCGCGGCATCGGCGTCGAGACCATGGACACGGCCGCCGCCTGTCGGACCTACAACGTGCTGGCCAGCGAGGGCCGCCGGGTGCTGGCCGCCCTGCTGTTGCCGCCGCTGCCCTGAGCCCCGGGGCCCGGCGCGCGTGACTTTATAATCAGCGATTGAGCCGGCTTCGGCCCCAGATCGATAGAAGAGCAGTCCGAGAAAGCATCCATGACGCCTGTCATCAACAAGACGCTACCGGAATTCGAAGCCATGGCCACCGGCGGCGTGAAGTTCACGCCGCAGTCGCATCTGGGCCAGGCGGTGGTGCTGTATTTCTACCCCAAGGACAACACCCCGGGCTGCACCACCGAGGCGATGCAGTTCCGCGACCAGCACAAGGATTTCCTGAAGGCCGGCGCCGTGGTGTTCGGCGTCTCGCGCGACAACATGTCCAGCCACGAGAAGTTCAAGGCCAACCTGGGCCTGCCCTTCGAGCTGATCGCCGACACCGAAGAAAAGCTCTGCCACATGTTCGGCGTGGTCAAGAACAAGATCATGTACGGCAAGAAGGTCAAGGGCATCGAGCGCAGCACCTTCCTCATCGACGCCGAAGGCGTGATGCGGGCCGAATGGCGCGGCATCAAGGTGGCCGGCCATGTCGACGAAGTGCTCAAGGCAGTGAAGGCGCTGAAGAAGGCCGCTTGATCCGCACCCGGCCCGAGCACCGCCGGTGGCCGCGCGCCGCCGCCGTGCCTACCACTCCCAGTCCCAGCCGCACAGCAGCCTGTGCGGCTTTTTTCTTCTTCAGAGACGGTTCCACCCCATGCCCCTTCCCAAGGCTCCCGCCCGCAAAGGCGATCTGCTGCGCAGCACCGACTACGAGGCGCAGGCCGCCCCCCGCGCCGACAAGCGCGGCCTGAAGCCGCGCGACGCCGAGCCGCCGGCGCAGGCCGCGCTCGAACTGCACGACGGCGCCGGCGCGCTGGCAACGCCGGCGGTGCGGACCCCCCAGCTGCCTGCGCCTGCGGCCGCCGCCCCGGCCGCCCGTACCAGCGCGCCGGCAGCCGCACCGCGGCTGCGCAAGCCGCGCAGCGCCGGCCCGGCCAAGCTGTTCGTGCTCGACACCAACGTGCTGATGCACGACCCGATGAGCCTGTTCCGCTTCGAGGAGCACGACATCTTCCTGCCGATGATCACGCTCGAAGAGCTGGACGGGCACAAGAAGGGCATGAGCGAGGTGGCGCGCAGCGTGCGCCAGGTCAGCCGCGAGCTCGACGCGCTGGCCAGCCTGGCCAGCAAGAGCGGCCCGCTGGAAGCCAGCGCCGGCATCGCGCTGGCCGGCACCGGCCACCGCGAAGCCGGCGGCAAGCTGTACTTCCAGACCACGCTGCTCGACTTCAAGCTGCCGGCGGGGCTGCCGCAGGGCAAGGCCGACAACCAGATCCTGGGCGTGGTGCAGAGCCTGCGCGAGCAGCAGCCGGGGCGCGACATCGTGCTGGTGTCCAAGGACATCAACATGCGCGTGAAGGCACGCGCCCTGGGCCTGCCGGCCGAGGACTACACGAACGACAAGACGCTGGAGGACGGCGACCTGCTGTACACCGGCGTGCTGCCGCTGCCCGCCGATTTCTGGGAGCGCCATGGCAAGACCATGGAAAGCTGGCAGCAGGGCGGCAGCACCTACTACCGCATCAGCGGGCCGCTGGTGCCGGCGCTGCTGATCAACCAGTTCGTGTACCTCGAGGTGCCCGGCGCCGCGGCGCTGTGCGCGCGCGTGACCGAGATCACCGGCAAGTCCGCGGTGCTCAAGACCCTGCGCGACTACACCCACGCCAAGAATGCGGTCTGGGGCGTGACCGCGCGCAACCGCGAGCAGAACTTCGCCCTCAACCTGCTGATGGACCCGGACTGCGACTTCATCACCCTCACCGGCAACGCCGGCACCGGCAAGACGCTGATGACCCTGGCCGCCGGCCTGAGCCAGGTGCTGGACGAGCGCCGCTACACCGAGATCATCGTCACCCGGGTGACGGTGCCGGTGGGCGACGACATCGGCTTCCTGCCCGGCAACGAGGAGGAGAAGATGGGCCCCTGGATGGGCGCGCTCGACGACAACCTCGAGGTGCTGGCCCGCACCGACGCCAGCGCCGGTGAATGGGGCCGCGCCGCCACGAACGACCTGGTGCGCAGCAAGATCAAGATCAAGAGCCTGAACTTCATGCGCGGGCGCACCTTCCTGAACAAGTTCGTGCTCATCGACGAGGCGCAGAACCTGACGCCCAAGCAGATGAAGACGCTGATCACGCGCGCCGGCCCGGGCACCAAGATCGTCTGCCTGGGCAACCTGGCGCAGATCGACACGCCCTACCTCACCGAAGGCAGCAGCGGCCTGACCTACGCGGTGGACCGCTTCAAGGGCTGGCCGCACGGCGGCCACGTGACGCTGGCCCGCGGCGAGCGCTCGCGGCTGGCGGACTTCGCCAGCGAGGTGCTCTGACGAAGCCGAGGCGGACGCCGGCGCCTGCGCGCCGGCGTCGCCGCGTCAGGGGATGAAGTTCAGCGTCTCGGGCAGCGGGCCGGCGATCGGCACCTCGAAGTACGGCCCGGCCCCGTCGGGGTCGACCGTCACCGCCCCGCCGGTGGCGAAGAAGGTGGCGATCTGCCGCTGCGCCAGCACCGCGTAGCCCACCTGCGCCGGGTTGGCGATGTTGGTCAGGAAGGTGTGCGGGTTGCGGCCGACCGCGTTGTTGGCGGCGAACGCCAGGTCGTTGCGGAAGTAGGTGGCGCGGTCGGCCAGCGCCCCGGCGCGGATGACGGCGCTGGCGGTCGGGTTGGGCACGGTCATGTCGCCCTTGGCGAACTGCACGATCACCGGCCGCGGCGGGATGCCCGGCAGCGGCTCGCGGCGCAAGAACGGCGCGTAGGCCACCGGGTTGCCGGCCTGGGTGGCCCATTGCGCGCGGTCGATGTAGGCCTGGATCGCCATCGCCCCGGGCACCGTGTTCACGACCGGGGGCTGGTCGCGCAGCGGCTCGTTCTCGTTGAAGTTCAGCGGCACGGGCAGCGCCGGCGTCGGCGCCAGGTTCAGCAGCGAGGGCTGGCGTTGCAGCAGCGCCAGGCCCGTGAGCGGACGGAAGATCGGGCTCAGGCGCGCGATCTCGGTCACCGAGCCGCCCGGCACGTTGAACACCGCAGCCTTGATGGCCGGCTCCACCGCGGTCAGCGTGGGACCGTAGATGCCGCCGAAGCTCTGGCCGGCGTAGTAGATGCGGCCGGCGTCGAGATCGACGCTGCCGTCGCCGTCGACGTCGATGCCGGCCTGGATCTGGCGCACCAGCTGCAGATAGTCGGCCACCGTCTGGCGCAGACCGTCGCGGCTGGCCAGCAGCGTCTGCGGCGCGGCGGCGTTGACGCCCTCGGTGGAATCGATGCGGCCGTTGCCGTCCTGGTCGATGCCGCGCCCGCCCGCCGGCACGACGATGGTCGAGCCGGCCTCCTGCACCGCCAGCGTGCCCAGCGGGCCGCCGCCGTGGCCGACGACGTTGAGCGAGACGGTGGCGATGCCGGCCGAGGCCATCACCGAGGCCACGGTCCAGGGCGCGCCGTACATGCTGTCGGTGAAGCCGTGGCCGAACAGCATCACCGGCCAGCCCCCGGCCGGCTTGGGGCCGGCCGGCAGGAACACCTGCACGATGAGCTGGTTCGTGCCCTGCGGCTGGGGCTGGCCGGTGAGCGTGCCCGTGGCGGGGATGAACTTGGCCGCGGTTTCGTAGTCGGCCGACGCGAAGCGGCCGTAGGCCACGCTGGCGATGGCCCCGGGCACCACGCCCAGCGCGCCCAAGGGCAGTGGCGACGGCGTGAACGCGGGGGCGGTGCCCGTCTCGCGGTTGAACACCATGCCCTGCACGGCCGCCAGCGGAAACAGCGCCCGCACCGCGGCGCCACCGCTGCTGCCGATGACGAAGTCCACGGGCGCCGGCGTGCTGGCCTGGATGCGGTGCTCGATCTTCACCAGGTCGGCGCTGATGCTCTGGGTGGTGAAGACGCTGGCGGCCACGATGTGGCGCCGCCCGCGGTGCAGCGACTGCAGGGCGGTGCGCAGCTCCTGGCGGTCGCCGGCGTCGTCACGGTCGCGGTCGTCACCGCGGTCGGCGTCGTCGCCCTGGTCGCCGTGGTCGCCACGATCGCCGAGCACCCGGCCCCAGCCGCGCGCCTTCAGCGGCCGGCCCTGCGCGTCGTGCACGCCGTCGGTGACCACGAGCAGGTAGCGCGTGTGCTGCTGCAGCAGCGCATCGCTCTCGAAGGCCAGGGTCTTGCTGGCCGGGTCCCAGACGATCTGGTTGATGCCCACGCGCGTGCCGTACCCGCGGCCGCTCAGCGTGTCGCCCAGGCTGACCAGGTAGATGGTGTCGCTGCTGACGCTGGCGGGGTCGATGTCGCCGGTGAAGGGCACCGTGATGCGCGGCTGGGTCGAGAAGCCGTCCAGCTGGTTGAGCACGGCGACGTCGGCGCAGTCGTTGGGGCGCAGCACGCAGTCGGGCTGCGGCAGCGCCACGCGGCGCAGCGTGTTCTGGCTGCCGTCGAAGACGGTGTAGCGGTTGCTGGGGAACGGTGAGCCCGCCGGGTCGCCGGCATCGAAGCGGACGCTGACGCCACCGGCCAGCGCCAGGGGCGCGACCAGGGCGAACGCCGCGGCCGCGAGGGCGCGGCGCGTGAAGGTGAACGGCATGCGAATGTCTCCTGTTGTCGATCGGGGCGGCCGGGCCGCGGCGCCAATGGTGAGCCGCAGGCATCGCCTTGGGGAGGGGCTCAACCCTGGGTGCGCTGTCGCGCACCGGACAGCGCCGCGGAGTGCGGCACGCCCGCGGCCCGACCAGCCCCCCCCCCTCAAATGGGGTGCCGGCGCAGGAAGCTGGCAAAGCGCGGCACGCCGGCCGCGGTGCGCCCGCGGTAGGTGAAGGTGACCACGCTGCCCGGCGCCGGCGGCGCCGCGCGCTCGGCATCGCTGAAGCCGGTGCCGAGCGAGAACTCGGTGCCGTCGGCCAGTCGCACGCGCAGGGCGCCCAGGCGCCCGGCCAGGCGGCCGCGCCCTGCGATGTGGCCCAGCACCAGGGCCTCGGCGTCGTGCAGGGGCTTGAGCTTGCGTAGCGCCGGACTGCGGCCCGGCTGCCACAGGGCGTCGGCGCGGTGCAGCACCAGGCCTTCGCCACCGGCCTGCACGACCTCGTCCAGGCGTCGCCGCAGCGCCATGCGGTCCGCCAGGCGCTGCTGCGCCACCGCCAGGAAGGCCGAGTTCGCCGACGCGCGGGCCAGGGCCTCGATCTGCGCGGCGCGCTCGGCGTAGCGGCCCGGAGCGCCCGGCAGGTCGAACACCTGGTAGCGCAGCGCACGCCACTCGGCAGCGTCGGGGTGCGCCCGCCGCACGGCGCCGGCCAGGGCCTCGAAGGCGCCTCGGCCGAGCCACAGTTCACCATCGAGCGGCCGCAGCGGCAGCCGGGCCGTGAACCAGGGCGGGGCCGCCACCCCGGCACCGCCGCGCAGGCGCAGGGCCTGGCCGTCCCACAGCGCGCGCACGCCGTCGAACTTCTCGCTCACCAGCCAGCCCACCGGGTCGATGTCGTCGCCGGCGTCGGTGGCCAGCATCATCGGCAGCGCGTCATGCCGGGCCCGGCCGGCGCCCAGGGCACCCACGGCGCCCACCGCCCCGGCCGCGCCCAGCCCGAGCCGGGCGATGGCACCCAGGCAGCGGCGGCGCGTGATCGCGTGCAAAGGCTTCGGGTTCATCGCAGGCTCCGGTCGTGGGGACGGCAGCCAGTGTGCAAAGCCCGGCCGCCGCACACCATCGCCCGGCAGCGGGCCCCCGGGCCCATCGGGCGGGGGGCTTCTGCCGCGCACGGGTCAGTGATAGCCCGCGAGCGTCAGCGCCTGCTTGGGGTTGATCAGGTGGCGCCGGCCGTCGGCGCTGGTGTCCGCGGTCTCGACGATGAGCCGGATCACCTCGGGCGGCGTCATCGCCGGCTTCAGCGCCAGGATCTTGGCCGCCAGGTTGGCCACCTGCGGCGAGGCCATCGAGGTGCCCGACAACGCCACCCGCTCGCCGCCCGGCAGGTTGCTCACGACCTGGTAGCCGTTGGCGTCCACCTTCACCGTGGGGCCGTAGCTGGTGAACGAGGCCTCGTCGCCCGCCTGGTCCACCGCGCCCACGGCGAGCAGGTTGGGCAGCACGATGCCGGCCGGGATGTCCTCCACGAAGCTGGCGTCGGAATCGCTGTTGCCGGCGGCGGTCACGAACAGGATGTCGGGCGCACTGGCGAAGGCGTGGGTCAGGGCCTGGGCGCCGATGTCGAACAGCCGCCGTGCCAGCGTCTTGCGCTCCTCGGGGGTCTTGCCGATGCCGCATTGCTCGAGGTCGGACTCCACCCCCTTGACGCTGCCGCCCCAGCTCATGTTGACCACGCGCACGCCTTCGCGCTTGAAGAAGTCGACGTAGGCCTGCGAGGCCTTGGCATCGGCCTCGGCCTGCTCGACGCTGGGGCAGGGGTCGGGCTTGAGCGTCCAGCCGAACTCGATGCGGCCCACCACCAGCCGCGCGTACGGGTTGCCGGCCAGCGCGATGCCGGCGACGTGGGTGCCGTGCTCGTAGTTGCCGGCCAGCCCGAGCTCCTCGATGGCCGGCTTGTACTGGTCGGGCGGCAGCGTCGAGAGGTACTGCTTGACGGCGCTGGCCTCGGGGCTGTCGATGTTGGACTGCAGGTCCGAGAAGCCCTTGGTGCGGGCGGCCATCTGCGGCAGCCTGGCGCGCAGCGCCGGCGGCAGCGGCATCAGCTCGCCGCTGGCCGGCCGGCTGTACTTGTCGAACGCGATCAGCGCCGGCCGGCCCTGGGCGTCGCGCAGCACCTGCGGGCCATAGAGCGCGGTGTCCACGCCGCTGTCCCAGACGGCGATGCGCACCGGCGTGTAGGGCCGGCCCGGCGGCAGGGCCACGTCGCGTGCGGCCCAGATGTCGGCCTTGGTCACCTGGTGCGCAGCCAGGTAGCGGCCATAGGTGTCGACCAGCGTGGCCTTCAGCGGCAGCGTGGCCACCAGCGCGAAGCGCACCCCCACCAGCCCGGGCGCGAAGTCCGAGCTGAGCTTGCCGCTGGCGTCGACGATGGGCTGCCACACCTCGCGCGGGCGACCCAGCACCAGGGCCTCGCCGATCAGTTCGACCCCGGCCTTGGCCTCCTTGATGTCGTTGGCGATCAGCGGGTAGGGCATGCCGGCCAGTGCCTGCGTGAGGCCGGCCTCCACGGCCTTGCGGTAGGCCTCGGTGTTCAGGCCGTCGGCGGCGGCGGCGCGGCTCATCACCTCGAGCCGCAGGCCCGCCAGCAGCTTGTCGGCGGGCTTGTCCTCCAGCGCGCGCAGGCTGGCGGCGCGGCGCTGGGCATCGGCGTACCGACCGTCCAGGAAGTCGAGCAGCGCCAGCGTCGTGATCAGGCCACGCTGGGTGGCCTTGTCGGGGATGTCGTAGCCGTCGAGCACCGCGTTGGTGTCGCGCCGGATCTGGGCCGCCAGCGGCGCGAAGCGCTCGGGCGAACGCACGATGTCCTCGAGCTTGCCGCTGATGGCATAGCTGAATCGCGGCAGGTCGGCCGCTTTCTCGATTCGCGGTTTGGCCCCGGCCCAGCCCGGCACCAGGCCGGCGCCGGAGGCGGCGATCAGCAGCAGCAGCGCGCGGCGGCGCCAGAGGGGGGACTGGAACATCGGGGCTTCCTTGCAGCGACGAAGAACGCGGATGGTACGGGCCCCGGCGCGGCCGCCGGCGACGGCCGCGCCGGGCTCAGAAGCGGCGGAGGGCCAGGACCGCGTTCAGGCCGCCGAACGCGAAGCTGTTGCTCAGCGCCGCGGCCACCGGTCGCTCGCGGGCGACGTTGGGCACGACGTCGAGGTCGCATTCGGGGTCGGGGCCGAGGAAATTGGTCGTGGGCGGCAGCACGCCGTGGCGCAGCGCACCGATCACCGCCACCAGCTCGATCGCCCCACCGGCGCCCAGGGCGTGGCCGTGCATCGACTTGGTGGACGACACCGCCAGGGCGTCGGCATGCCCGGCGAAGACGGCGCGGATGGCGCGCGTCTCGGCCGGGTCGTTGGCCGAGGTGCCGGTGCCGTGGGCGTTGATGTAGCCCACGTCCTGCGGTGCCAGCCCCGCCTGGCGCAGCGCGCCGCGCATCGCGCGGGCAGCGCCCAAGGGGTCGGGCATCACGATGTCGGCGGCATCGGCGGTGAGGCCGGCCCCCGCGAGCTCGGCCAGCACGACCGCGCCGCGGCGCCGCGCGTGCTCGAGCGTCTCGAGCACGAACAGGCCGGCGCCCTCGCCCAGCACGAGGCCGCGGCGGCCGCGGCTGAAGGGCCGGCAGGTGTCGTCGGCGAGCACGCGCATGGCCTCCCAGGCCTTGACGGTGCCGACGGTGAGGCAGGCCTCGGTGCCGCCGGCCAGCGCCACGTCGGCGGCGCCCGTCTGCAGCAGCATCAGCGCCTGCGCCAGCGCGTGGTTGGCCGAGGCGCAGGCGCTGGCCACCGCGAACGTCGGCCCGCGCAGGCCGAATTCGAGCGACACCTGCGAGGCCGGGGCGTTGGGCATCACGCGCACGATGGCCATCGGGTGCACGCGCGGGTTGCGCTCGCCGTAGAGGCGGCGCGCCATCTGTTCCTGCGTGCTGGCGCCGCCGATCCCGGTGCCGATGACGACGGCGCAGCGCTCGCCGGCTTCGCCGTCGAAGGCCAGCCCGGCCTGGGCCACCGCCTCGCGTGCGGCCACCAGCGCGTACTGCGACACCGGATCGAGCAGCACCAGCCGCTTGTCGTCGAAATGGGCCAGCGGGTTCCAGCCCTTGAGCTGGGCCGCGATCGGGGTGCGCAGCTCGCCGTCCAGGCCCGTCAGCGGCCCGATGCCGCTGCGGCCCTCGCACATCGCCGCCCAGCTGGCAGCTGCGCTCAGGCCCAGGGCGCTGACGCAGCCCATGCCGGTGATGACGACGCGCTGCATCGCGCCGCCGACGGTCAGGCGGCGGCCTTGGCCGCCAGCAGCCGCTCCACGCCCTCGACCAGGTCGCGCACGGTGCCGGCCGCGTACTGGTCGTCGCGCTCGGGCACCGAGATGTCGAAGCGGTCCTCGATCTCGAACAGCACCTGCACGGCGTCGAGCGAATGCACGTCCAGGTCCTTCAGCGTGGCATCCAGGGTGATGCGCTCGCGCTCGACCGAACAGGTCTTGGCGATGATGTCGATGATGGTGTCTTCGAGGCTGCTCATGAGCGCTTTCCGGGCCGCGCGGCCACCCTCCCCGGCGACTTCGCGCGTGCTGCTGGCCTGCATTATCCCGTGCCGCCCGGGGCCAGCTGTTCGCGGATCAGCTGCAGCGCCGCGGGATCGTCCATCGTCGTCAGGTCGCCGGGGTCGCGGCCCTCGCACACGGCCTGGATCGCGCGCCGCAGCAGCTTGCCCGAACGCGTCTTGGGCAGCAGCGGGACAAACCGCACGCGCGCCGGCCGCGCCACCGCGCCGAGCTGGCCATCCACCTGCTTCATCAGCGCGCCCTCCAGCGCCAGCGCGGCCGCCGGCGTGGCCGCCAGGGCCGGGTCCTTCAGCACCGCGAAGGCCATCGCCACCTGGCCCTTCAGTGCATCGGCCACGCCCACCACCGCCACCTCGGCCACCGCGGGGTGGCTGGCCAGGCTCTCCTCGATCTCCCGCGTGCCCAGGCGGTGGCCGGCGACGTTGATCACGTCGTCGGTGCGACCCAGGATGTAGTAGTAGCCGTCCTCGTCGCGGATGCCCCAGTCGAAGGTGTTGTAGACGAGCTGGCCGGGCAGGCTCTGCCAGTAGGTCTTGACGAAGCGTTCGTCGTCGCGCCACACCGTCTGCATGCAGCCCGGCGGCAGCGGGCCGCGGATCGCGACCACGCCTTTGCGGCCGGCGCCGGCCAGCGGCTCGCCCGTGTTCTCGTCGAGCAGTTGGACATCGAAACCGTACATCGGCACGCCCGGGCTGCCGAACTTGCTGGCCTTGCGCTCGACCCCGTTGGCGATGGTCAGGATGGGCCAGCCGGTCTCGGTCTGCCAGTAGTTGTCGATCACGGGCTTGCCCAGGGCGCCGGCGATCCAGCGCGCGGTGGGCTCGTCCAGCGGTTCGCCGGCCAGGAACAGCGCCCGCAGGCTGGACAGGTCGTGCCGGGTCAGCGCCGCCGGGTCCTGCTTCTTCAGCACCCGGATCGCGGTCGGGGCCGAGAACATGGCGGTGACGCGGTACTTCTCGACTAGGCTCCACCAGATGGCGGCGTCGGGCCGGGTGGGCAGGCCTTCGTACATCAGCGTGGCCATGCCGGCGATGAGCGGGCCGTAGATGATGTAGCTGTGGCCCACCACCCAGCCGATGTCGCTGGTGCTGAAGTACGTCTCGCCGGGCCGGCCCATGAAGATGTGCTTCATGCTCGCCGCCAGCGCCACGGCGTAGCCGCCGGTATCGCGCTGCACGCCCTTGGGCCGGCCGGTGGTGCCGCTGGTGTAGAGCGTGTAGCTGGGGTGCGTGGCCTCGAGCCAGGCGCAGGGCACGGCGCTGGCGCGGTGGTGCTCGCGCCAGGCGGCGTAGTCCTCGTCGCGGCCGGCCACCCGCGTGAACGGCACCAGCCCGCGGTCCACCATCAGCACCCGCGCGGGCGGGTGCGCCGCCAGCGCCAGGGCCTCGTCCAGCAGCGGCTTGTAGGGCACGAGCTTGCCGCTGCGGCTGCCGGCGTCGGCGCTGATGACCAGGCGCGGCTGGGCGTCGTCGATGCGCTGCGCCAGACTGGCGCTGGCGAAGCCGCCGAAGACCACCGAGTGCACGGCGCCGATGCGGGCGCAGGCCAGCATGGCGAAGGCGGCCTCGGGGATCATCGGCATGTAGACCAGCACCCGGTCGCCGGGCTGCACGCCCAGGCTGAGCAGCGTGGCAGCCAGACGCTGCACCTCGTCGAGCAGCTCGGCGAAGGTGTAGATCCGCTCCTGCCCGGTTTCGGTGGAGACGTAGATCAGGGCCGGGTCGTGCGGCCGCTGCGCGGCGTGGCGGTCGACCGCGTTGTGGCACAGGTTGGTGGTGCCGCCCACGAACCAGCGCGCGAACGGCGCCCGGCTCGCATCGCACACCTGGCGGTACGGACGCTGCCAGTCGATCAGCACCGCCTGCTCGGCCCAGAAGGCGTCGCGGTCGTCGATCGAGCGGCGGTAGAACTCGGCGTAGCCCATCGGTGTCTCCTGGCGGGTCGGGCGGCGGCCGCGATGGTACGGCGGTTCCCCGGCGATTCGACGGGGCCGGCACGCACCGCGGCCTGCACCTTGTTGCGTCTCGCACGCCCGGCTACGCCGGCCGGGCCCGCCGGGCTGCTATCCTGCGCCGCCGATGCCTCCTGCCCGCCCTGCCCCGCGCTGCGTTTACGCCTGCCTGGCCGCCTTGTTGCTGGCGGCCAGCGCCGCCGTCCACGCGGTGCCGGCGGCGCCCGAGGTGGGCCCGCCGGCGCCGGAGCCCGGCGCGGCCTCGGCTGCCCTGCCCGCACCGGCCGACGCGCCGACCGGCGACGCCCTGCTGAAGATGCTGCGCGAGCAGGGCCTGGCGCCGCCGGCCGGCAGAGCCGGCTCCGGCCACGTGGTGCAGCAGGTGCGCGACGCGGCCTCCGAGCTGGTGGTCTCGGCCATGAACTTCCTGGGCGTGCGCTACCGCCGCGGTGGCAACTCGGCGGCCCAGGGATTCGACTGCAGCGGCTTCACTCGCTATGTCTTCGAGCACAGCATCGGGCTGGTGCTGCCGCGCCGCGCCGACCAGCAGGCGCGCGGCGCCGGCCTGCTGAAGGTGGCGCGCAGCCAGCTGCGCCCGGGCGACCTGGTGTTCTTCAACACCATGCGGCGCGCCTTCTCGCACGTGGGCATCTACGTCGGCGAGGGCAAGTTCATCCACGCGCCGCGGCCCGGCGGCGAAGTGCGCATCGAGAACCTGTACGCCTCGTACTGGGCACGCCGCTTCGACGGCGCCCGCCGCGCCGAACTGCCCGAGCCTGCGCCGGCGGCCACCGCGGCCGCCCCGCTGCCGGGCGACGCACCCGCGGCGCCTTGAGCCGGCACCGGCCGGCACCGGCCGGCACAATCGCGCCATGGGCGATAACGTGATCCCGCTGGTCGACCAGCGCCTGGCCTCGACTGTGCCGACGGTGCCGGCCGATCCCGGCCCGCCCAGCGGCCTGCTGGCCGACCGACGCGGCCGGCCGCTGCGCGACCTGCGCATCTCAGTCACCGACCGCTGCAACTTCCGCTGCAGCTACTGCATGCCCAAGGAAGTGTTCGACGGCCAGTACCGCTTCCTGCCGCAGAGCGCGCTGCTCAGCTTCGAGGAGATCACGCGCACGGCGCGCCTGTTCGTGGCCCACGGCGTGGCGAAGCTGCGCCTGACCGGTGGCGAGCCGCTGCTGCGCCGCCACCTCGAGCGGCTGGTGGAGCAACTGGCCGCGCTGCGCACGCCGACCGGCGAGTCGCTGGACATCACGCTCACCACCAACGGCTCGCTGCTCGAGCGCAAGGCGCAGGCGCTGCGCGATGCCGGACTGCGCCGCGTGACCGTCAGCCTGGACGCGCTGGACGACGCCACCTTCCGGCGCATGAACGACGTCGACTTTCCGGTCGCCGACGTGCTGCGCGGCATCGAGGCGGCGCAGCGCGCGGGCCTGGCGCCGATCAAGATCAACATGGTCGTCAAGCGCGGCACCAACGACGACCAGATCGTGCCGCTGGCGCGCCACGTGCGCGAGCACTTCGGGCCCGGCGTGGTGCTGCGCTTCATCGAGTACATGGACGTGGGCGCCACCAACGGCTGGCGCATGGACGAGGTGCTGCCCGCGCGCGAGGTGGTGCGCCGGCTCGACGCCGCGTTCGGCCTGCAGCCGCTGCAACCCGCGGCGCCGGGCGAGACCGCCGAGCGCTGGCGCTACGCCGACGGCGGCGGCGAGATCGGCGTCATCGGCAGCGTCACGCAGGCTTTCTGCGGCGACTGCAACCGCGCCCGCCTGTCCACCGAAGGCCAGCTCTACCTGTGCCTGTTCGCCAGCCGCGGCCACGACCTGCGCGCCCTGCTGCGCGGCACGGCACCCGACGGCCGCCCCTACAGCGACGCCCAGGTCGCGGCCGCGATCGGCCTCGTCTGGGCCGGCCGCGAAGACCGCTACTCCGAACTGCGCGGCGGGGCCCAGGCCGCGCCGGCCAGTGGCGAGCGGCGGGTCGAGATGCACTACATCGGCGGATAACAGCATGCAAAACCAGAACACCCTGCGTCACCTGCTGGCGGCCGCGGACGGCGCTGCCGTCGCCCTCGCCGCGCCCGAGCGGCCGCCGCTGACCCACGGCGGCCTGCGCGCCCTGGTCGACCGCACGCGGGCCGCGCTGGCCGGCCAGGGGCTGGGCCGCGGCGACCGGGTGGCCATCGTGCTGCCCAACGGGCCCGAGATGGCGGCCTGCTTCATCGCGGTGGCCTGCAACGCGGCGGCGGCGCCGCTGAACCCGGCCTACCGCGACGACGAATTCGCGTTCTATCTGGCCGACCTGAAGGCCGCGGCGCTGATCGTGGCGCAGGGCAGCGACACGCCCGCGCGGGCCGTGGCACAGCGGCTGGGCCTGCGCATCCTCGAGCTGGTGCCGGGCCCGGCGGCGGGCGATTTCACCCTGACGGCGGCCGGAGCGCCGGCCGAATCGGCCCCGGCGGCCCCGGCGGCCGACCCCGGCGCCGCCATGCCGGACGACACCGCGATGCTGCTGCACACCTCGGGCACGACCTCGCGGCCCAAGCTCGTGCCGCTGTCGCAGCGCAACCTCTGCGCCTCGGCCGCCCACATCGCGCGCACGCTGCAACTCGGGCCCGGCGACCGCGGCCTGAACATCATGCCGCTGTTCCACATCCACGGCCTCATCGCCGGCGTGCTGGCGCCGCTGGCGGCAGGCTCGCAGGTGTACTGCACCCCGGGCTTCAATGCGCTGAAGTTCTTCGGCTGGATGGACCTCGCCCGCCCCACCTGGTACACGGCCGTGCCCACCATGCACCAGGCGATCCTGGCGCGCGCGGGCAAGAACACCGACGTCATCCGGCGCCACCCGCTGCGCTTCATCCGCAGCAGCAGCAGCTCGATCCCGCCGCAGGTGATCGCCGAGATCGAGGCCGTGTTCGGCGCGCCGCTGATCGAGTCCTACGGCATGACCGAGGCCACGCACCAGATGGCCAGCAACCCGCTGCCGCCGCTGCCGCGCCGCCCCGGCAGCGTGGGCCGGGCGGCCGGGCCCGAGATCGCGATCCTGGGCGAGCACGGGCGCCTGCTGCCGGCGGGCGAGACGGGCGAGATCGTGATCCGCGGCCCCAACGTCACGGCCGGCTACGAGGCCAACCCCGAGGCCAACGCGGCGGCGTTCGTGGACGGCTGGTTCCGCACCGGCGACCAGGGCATGCTCGACGCCGACGGCTACCTCAGCCTGACCGGGCGGCTCAAGGAGATCATCAACCGCGGCGGCGAGAAGATCAGCCCGCGCGAGATCGACGAGATCCTGATGGACCATCCGGCGCTGGCCCAGGTGGTGTGCTTCGGCATGCCGCACGCCAAGCTCGGCGAGGAGGTGGCGGCCGTGGTGGTGCTGCGCGAAGGCCGGCAGGCCAGCGAGCGCGAGCTGCAGGATTTCGTGGCCGCACGCGCGGCCGACTACAAGGTGCCGCGCAAGATCCTGTTCATGGACGAGATCCCCAAGGGCGCCACGGGCAAGCTGCAGCGCATCGGGCTGGCGGCGCGCCTGGGCCTGGGCGGATGAAGATCGCCGTCGTCGGCGCCGGCGCGATCGGCGGCTACCTCGGCGCGCGGCTGTCGCTGGCGGGCGAGGCGGTGACCTTCATCGCCCGCAACCGCAACCTCGAGGCCATCGGCGCGCGCGGCTTCACCCTGATCGAGGCCGACGGCCGCGAGGTCGTGGCGCGCGAGGCCCGCGCGGTGCAGCACGGTGCCGACGCCGGCCCGCAGGACGTCGTGCTGCTGACCGTGAAGGCGCACCAGGTGCGCGAGCTGCTGCCCACGCTGGACGCGCTGCTCGGGCCGCAGACCGCCGTCGTGACGATGATCAACGGCGTGCCCTGGTGGTACTTCCACAAGCTGGCCGGTCCCTACGAAGGCCGCCGGCTGCAGAGCCTGGACCCCGACGGCGCGATCGCCGCCCACATCGAGCCCGAGCGCCTGATCGGCGGCATCGTCTACCCGGCCACCGAACTCGTGGCGCCGGGCGTGGTGCGCGTGATCGAGGGCAACCGCTTCAGCCTGGGCGAGCTCGACGGCAGCCGCAGCGAGCGCGTCGAGCGGCTGGCCGCGGCGCTGATGCGGGCCGGCTTCAAGAGCCCGGTCAGCCGCGACATCCGCAGCGAACTGTGGGTCAAGCTCTGGGGCAACCTCAGCTTCAACCCGATCTCGGCCCTGACCCACGCCACGCTGGAGGACATCTGCCGCTACGCGCCCACGCGCGCGCTGGTGGCTGCCATGATGGCCGAGGCCCAGGCCGTGGGCGAGAAGCTCGGCGTGGTGTTCAAGGTCGGCGTGGCGCAGCGCATCGCCGGCGCCGAGGCCGTGGGCGCGCACAAGACCTCGATGCTGCACGACGTGGAGCAGGGCCGCGCGCTCGAGCTCGAGGCGCTGGTGGGCGCCGTGGTCGAGCTGGGCCGGATCACCGCCACGCCCACGCCGCTGATCGAGGGCGTCTACGCGCTGGTGCAGCTGCTGGCGGCAACCCTGGCGCGGCAGCAGGGGCGGCTGGCCATCCAGGCCGGTTGAGCGTCGGGGGCCCGGGGGCCGGCCCGGCCCGCGCTACGCGGCGCGCTCGCCCTCGGGCAAGGGGGCGGCCCCGGCCCCGTACCGCGCACGCAGGGCCTGGCGGCGCCGCGGATCCAGGTTGACGCGGTCGAGGTCGCCTCGAACATGCGGCAGCGCCAGCAGCCGCGGGTCCATCACCCGGAACCACAGCCACGGGATGTACGCCAGCGGGAACATGCCGAAGTACCCGCTGGGCAGCTGGGGCAGCTGCTCGAAGTGGCGCAGCGACTGGTAGCGCCGGGACGGCCAGGCGTGGTGGTCGGAGTGCCGCTGCAGGTGGAACAGCGCCAGGTTGGTCACCAGGTGGTTGGTGTTCCACGAATGGTGCGGCTGGGGCGGCTCGTAGCGGCCACCCGGCTCGCGCGCCCGCAGCAGGCCGTAATGCTCGACGTAGTTGGCCGAGGTCAGCTGCCACCAGGCCACGGCGTTGTGCACGGCCAGGAAGGGCAGCATCACCGCGCCGAAGGCCGCGATCAGCCCGGCCTGCAGCACCACGGTCGCGGCATAGCTCTGCAGCACCGTGTTGTGCACGCTCCAAACGCCCCGGCCCCGGCCGCGGAGCCGCTGCCCCTCGAGCGTCCAGGCGCGCCGGATGCCACCGGGCAGCTCGCGCAGCGCGAAGCGGTAGATGCTCTCGCCCATGCGCGCGCTGGCGTGGTCGTCGGGGGTGGACACGGTGCGGTGATGCCCGCGCCCATGCTCGACCGTGAAATGGCCGTAGGCCGGCACCGCCAGCACCAGCCGCGCCAGCCACTGCTCGAGCCGGGTCGGCTTGTGCCCCAGCTCGTGCCCGGTGTTGATGCCCAGCCCCGAGTCGGTGCCCGCCACATACGCCAGCAGCAGCACCGCCCACCAGGACAGGGCCTGCGTGCCCACCCACCAGGCGCACCCGATCAGGGCCACGAAGTGCAAGGGCACGACAGCCCAGGTCAGCCAGCGGTAGTAGCGATCCGCGTCCAGCTGCGGCACGACCGCCTCGGGCGGGTTGTTGCGGTCTTCGCCGATCAGCGCATCCAGCAGCGGCAGCAGGCCGTAGCTGATCAGCAGTGGCAGGCCCAGGGCGAGCTCGCTGCCGGTCGCGGCCTGCGCCGCCATGCCCAGGAACGGGATCAGCGGATAGACCACCGACAGCAGCCACCACCAGCGCTTGCGGTCGCGGTATTCGACGCGTCCGAGCCGGGCGTCCTGGGCAACGTACCGCTTAGTCATGAGGGCCGGCTTGAAGCGGCGAGCGAATCCACGCCCTGGTTGGCCAGCCGGTCGGCGCGCTCGTTGCCCGGATCGCCCGCATGGCCCTTGACCCAGCGCCACTGCACCTCGTGCGCGGCGTCGAGCTCGGCCAGTCGCTGCCACAGTTCGATGTTCTTCACCGGCTTCTTGTCGGCCGTCTTCCAGCCCCGCGCCTTCCAGCCGTGGATCCAGCTGGTGATGCCGTTCTTCACGTACGCGCTGTCGGTGTAGATGGTGACGCGGCTGCGCCGGCGCAGCGCTGCCAGGGCCTGGATCACGGCGGTCAGCTCCATGCGGTTGTTCGTGGTCAGCGCCTCGCCGCCGTACAGCTCCTTCTCGAACTCGCCGCTCTTCAGCCAGGCGCCCCAGCCGCCAGGCCCGGGGTTGCCGCGGCAGGCGCCGTCGGCGTAGATCACGACTTCACTCATCGGGGCTCCGTCTCGGCCGGCTCGCGCCGGCGCACACCGTGTTCGACCGGCTGCTCGAACCGCTGCCGCGCTACCACGGCCGGCGCGGCCCGGGTCCGGCGGCGCTCGGGGCGCAACCGGCCCACCAGCCGCATGCCGCGCACGCGCTTGACGGCGACCAGGAAATAGACGGCGCCCAGCACCGGCCACCAGCGGTCGCCCACGCCGTCCATCCACGCGAAACGATCGAGCCAGCGCGGGCTGTGCAGCGGCGGGCGCCAGCAGCCGAAGCGGCCGGCCTCGACCTCGAAGCCCAGCAGCCGCAGCCAGTCGCGCAGGCGCCAGTAGCCGATGTAGTCGCCCGCGTCGGGCATGAACAGGCTGGCATCGTGCCCCAGCCCGCTGTCGCGACGCATGCGGTCGACGCGTTGGCGCAGACCCCACAGGCTGGCCGGGTTGAAGCCGGCGATGACGACGCGACCCTCGGGCACCAGCACGCGCTCGACCTCGCGCAGGGTCTGGTGCGGATCGCGCGCCAGCTCGAGCGCGTGCGGCAGCACGACGAGGTCGATGCTGTGGTCGGGAAACGGCAGCGCGTCGAACTCGCAGTGCAGCGCGACCGGCTCGTGCGCGGGCAGCGTGGTCAGCAGGCCGTCGGCCGGCGGCGGCAAGGTCACCGGCTCGGGCAGGTGCAGTGCATCGGTGGCCACCCAGCGATGCGGCATGCGGTTGGCGCGCAGCCCGTCGAGCTCGGGCAGGCCCAGTTGCAGCGCGTGAAATCCGAAAGCATCGGTCACCGCGTGGTCGAGCCGGTCCTGCTCCCAGGCCAGCATGTAGCGGCCGGGCGCGGTGTGGAGCCAGGACCCGAACTCTATAATCGACTGCTCTTTGGTCATGAAACTCATCGCGCTGCCTGCCTTCGCCGACAACTACATCTGGATGCTTCACGACGGCGCGCGCGCCGTGGTGGTGGATCCGGGGGACTCGGCACCGGTGCTCGCGGCGCTCGACCAGCAGCGACTGACGCTCGCAGGCATTCTAGTGACGCATCACCACGCCGATCACGTCGGCGGCGTGACGGCCCTGCGCCCGCGGCTGCAGGGCCCCGTGTGGGGGCCGGCGCACGAGACCATCCCGACGCCCGTCGTGCCGCTGGCCGAGGGCGACCGCATCGAGGTACTGGGTCTGCAGTTCCGGGTGCTCGACGTGCCCGGCCACACCGCCGGCCACATCGCCTACGTGCAGACGGACACCGACGGCGCCGCCGGCGCCCCCGATGCGCAGGCGCCCCTGCTGTTCTGCGGCGACACCCTGTTCTCGGCCGGCTGCGGCCGCCTCTTCGAGGGCACGCCGGCGCAGATGCGGCACTCGCTGGCCAAGCTGGCCGCGCTGCCCGGCCCCACGCGCGTGTGCTGCACGCACGAGTACACGCTGTCCAACCTGCGCTTTGCCGCCGCGGTCGAGCCCGCCAATGCCCGCCGCGCCGAGTACGAGCAAGCGTGCCGTGCGCTGCGCGAGGCCGGCCACCCCACGCTGCCGTCGTCGATCGCGCTGGAGCGGCAGATCAACCCCTTTTTGCGCTGCGCCGAGCCGGCCGTGGTGGCCGCGGCGCGGGCCGCAGGCGCCACCGCCGACGACGAAGTGAGCGTGCTGGCCGCCTTGCGCGAGTGGAAGAACCGTTTCCGATGACCTGGATGCGACTGCGCGGGCCCGAGCCGGGCGCCACCTTCGCCGGCCGGGCCGCCACAGCCGCCCTCTTGGCGTTCGTGTTGCTGGCCTCGGGCTGCGCCAACCTGGCGCGCACGCCGCAGCTCGGTGCTGCGCCGTCAGCAGAGGCCGCGGCCAGCGCCGCGGCCACGGTCACGGCCGCAACCCCGGCTGAAAGCAGCGCCGCCAGCGCCGCCGACGGCAGCGGCGCCGAGATTGCCGGATCCACCCCACCGCGCCCGCTGGCGGGCCGGCTCGACCCCGACCAGGACACCGAGCGCACCGACCTCTGGCAACGCGTGCGCGACGGCTTCGCGATGCCCGACATCGACGACCCGCTGGTCCACAAATGGGAGCAGTGGTACTCGAGCCAGCCCGACTACGTGCAGCGCATGACCGAGCGCGGCAGCCGCTACCTGTTCTACGTGCTGGACGAGGTGCAGCGCCGCGGCATGCCCACCGAGCTGGCGCTCCTGCCCTTCGTCGAGAGCGCCTTCAATCCGCGCGCGGTCTCGCGCACGCGGGCCTCGGGCATGTGGCAGTTCATGCCCGGCACAGGCAAGGATTTCGACCTGCGCCAGAACCTGTTCCGCGACGACCGGCGCGACGTGCTGGTGTCCACCCGCGCCGCGCTCGACTACCTGCAGCAGCTGCACGACCAGTTCGGCGACTGGCAGCTTGCGCTGGCGGCCTACAACTGGGGACCGGGCAACGTGCAGCGCGCCGTCGAACGCAACCGGCGCGCCGGCCTGCCCACCGATTTCGAAAGCCTGCAACGCCTGCCGCAGGAGACGCGCGAGTACCTGCCCAAGCTGCAGGCGGTGAAGAACATCATCCGCGACCCGCAGGCTTTCGCGCTGACGCTGCCGCCGCTGGAAAACCATCCGTACTTCATCGGCGTCAAGCTCGAGCGCGACATCGACGTCGCGCTGGCAGCTCGGCTGGCGGGGCTTGCGCCCGAGGAGTTCCAGCAACTCAATCCGCAGCTCAACAAGCCCGTGATCCTGGCCGCCGGCGGCGCACGGCTGCTGCTGCCCTACGACAACGCCAACCGCTTCCTGCATGCGCTGGCCCACCACGAAGGGCCGCTGGCAACCTGGACCGCCTGGGTCGCGCCGCGCACCGTCACGCCGGCGCAGGCGGCACACCTGACCGGCATGAACGAAGCCTGGCTGCGCGAGGTCAACAAGATCCCGCCGCGCATGCTGGTCAAGGCCGGCTCGACGCTGGTGGTGCCGCGCAGCGCGCACCAGCAGCACGACGTGGCGGCACCACTGGCCGAGAACGCCACCATCGCGCTGGCACCCGAAGGCCGGCCGCTGCGGCGCGTGCTGCACCGGGCCGGCCGCCATGGCGAGACGCTGGCCGCGGTGGCGCTGCGCTACAAGGTCAGCCGCGACGCGCTGGCGCAGTGGAACGGCGTCTCGCCGCGCGCCCGCTTCAAGCCCGGGCAGACGGTGGTGGTGATGCTGGCACCGCTGCGCGAGCGCGTGCGGGTGCATGGGCCTGTCCACAGGCCTGCGCACGGGCCCGTGCATGCGCCGGTGCGCCATCGACCCCCCGTGCGCGTGGCCAAGGCCACGGCACTGGCGGCCCATGCAGGCAACCACGCCGCGAAGCATCCCGCCAGGCCCGCGGCCCGCGGGCGCCGCGTGGCCGCACTCCACCGCCACGGGGCCGAAGTGACCCGGGTGGCGCAGGCCCAGCGCTGAAGCCCCGCCCCCGCTGCGCGGGGCGAGGCAGGGTCAGCCCAGGAAGTCGCGCTTGCCCAGTTCCACGCCCGCATGGCGCAGCAGGGCGTAGGTCGTGGTGACGTGGAAGAAGAAGTTGGGCAGCACGAAGTGCTTGAGGTAGCTTTCGCCGTCGAAGCGCAGCGGCTCACCCGTGCGCACCGGCAGCACGATGGCGCGTCCCTCGCTGCCGTCGATCTGCGCCGCCGGCACCGACTGCACGTAGTCGATGGTCTTGCGCACGCGCGCGCGCAAATCGTCCAGCGTGACCTCGTTGTCGTCCCACTTCGGCACCTCCAGGCCCGCCAGGCGCGCGACGCAGCCCTTGGCGCCGTCGGTGGCGATCTGGATCTGCTTGGTCAGCGGCAACATGTCGGGCGCCAACCGCAGGCCGAGGTAGTTGACGGGGTCGAACTTGCGCGCCTGGGCGTGCTGCTCGGCCTTGTCCAGCCAGGTGAGCAGGCAGCCCAGCTGACGGACGAACACGGGCACGCTGGCCGAATGCATGGTGAGGCTCATGGTCGATCTCCGGTCTTTGGATTTTGAGGAGCGTGGATGCTAGCGCCGGGCGGTGTGCGCTGCCGGACGGGGCAGAATGCCGCCCAGGCTCACGGGCACGCATGAACATCATCATCCTCGACGACTACCAGGACGCGGTGCGCAAGCTCAAGTGCGCCGCGCTGCTGGAGCCGCTCAACGCCAAGGTCTTCACCAACACCGTCAAGGGCATCGGGCAGTTGTCGGTGCGGCTGCGCGATGCCGAGGTGCTGGTGCCGATCCGGGAGCGCACCCAGTTTCCGCGCGCGCTGCTGGAGAAGCTGCCGCGGCTGAAGCTGATCGCGCAGACCGGCCGCGTGGGGCCGCACATCGACGTCGAGGCCTGCACGCGGCTGGGCATCGCGGTGGCCGAAGGCGGCGGCTCGCCCTGGGCCCCCGCCGAGCTGACCTGGGCCCTGATCATGGCCTCGATGCGGCGGCTGCCGCAGTACATCGGCACGCTCAAGCATGGCGCCTGGCAGCAAAGCGGGCTGAAGGCGGCGTCGATGCCGCCGAATTTCGGCATCGGCATGCTGCTGCGGGGCAAGACGCTGGGCATCTGGGGCTACGGCAAGATCGGCCGCATCGTCGCCGGCTACGGCCAGGCCTTCGGCATGCGCGTGCTGGTGTGGGGCAGCCCGGCGGCGCGCGAGCGCGCCACCGCCGACGGCCACCTGGCGGCCGAGTCCTGCGAGAGCTTCTTCGAGACCAGCGACGTGCTCTCGCTGCACCTGCGGCTGGCCCCGAACACGCGCGGCATCGTGCGCCTGGAGGCGCTGGCGCGGATGAAGCCCGAGGCCCTGTTCGTCAACACCTCGCGCGCCGAGCTGCTGGAAGAAGGCGCGCTGGTGACGGCGCTGAACCGCGGCCGGCCCGGCATGGCCGCGGTGGACGTGTTCGAGAGCGAACCCATCCTGCAGGGCCAGCCGCTGCTGCGGCTGGAGAACGCGGTCTGCACGCCGCACATCGGCTATGTCGAGCAGGACAGCTACGAGCAGTACTTCGGCGCCGCGTTCCGCAACGTCATCAACTTCATCAACAACGAACCCAGCAACCTCGTCAACCCCGAGGCGCTGAAGGTGATGCGTTGACGGCCCGCGCCCCGTGGGCCGCGGCCGGGCGGGCGCTGATGTTCGGCAACTTCGCCGTCGGCTGCGGCGTGATGGTGGTGCCCGGGGCGCTGAACGACCTGTCGCGGTCGCTCGCCGTGGCACCCGCGGTGGCCGGGCAACTCATCACGGCCGCCGCGGTGGCCGTGGGCACCGGCGCGCCGCTGCTGGCCGCCGCCCTCGGGCACTGGGACCGGCGCCGGCTGCTCGCGCTGGCGATGGCCTGGTACGCCGCGGGCCATGCGCTGGCTGCGCTGGCGCCCGATTTCACGCTGCTGCTGCCGCTGCGCGTGGCCGGCGTGCTCGGCGCCGCGGTGTTCACGCCGCAGGCCGCGGCAGCGATCAACGTGCTGGCGCCGCCGGCCGAGCGCGGGCGCGCCATCACGCGGGTCTTCCTGGGCTGGTCGCTGAGCTCGGTGCTGGGCATGCCGATGGGCAGCTTCATCGCCGAGACGCTGGGCTGGCGCTGGGCCTTCGGCGCGGTGGCATTGCTGTCGGCCACCGCGGCCGCGTGGGTCTGGCGCGCCGTGCCCGACGGCGTGCGCCCGCCGCCGCTGTCGCCGCAGAGCTGGCGCAGCGCGCTCACGCACCCGGTGCTGATGGCGATGGTGGCCGTCACCGCGCTCAGCGGCGCCGGCCAGTTCACGCTGTTCAGCTACTTCGCGCCGTACTACCGGCAGGTGCTGGGCGCCAGCGCGGCCCAGGTCAGCGGCCTGTTCTTCTGGTTCGGTGCCTTCGGGCTGCTGGGCAACCTGCTGCTGACGCGCTGGGTCGACCGCCTGGGCGCGGCGCGCTGCGTGCAGATCGCGCTGGCCCTGATGGCGCTGTCGCTGCTGGCCTGGCCCTGGGCGCGCGGGCCGGGCGCGATGGTGCTGGTGCTGGTGCCCTGGGCGCTGGGCTGCTTCTCCAGCAACTCGGCGCAACAGGCGCGGCTGTCGCAGAGCGCGCCTGCCTACGCACCGGCGCTGCTGGCGCTGAACACCTCGGCCATCTACGTCGGCCAGGCCGCCGGCGCCGGCGGCGGCGGCGCGATCCTGGCCGGCGCCGGCTTCGGCCCGCTGTCGTGGGCGGGCCTGGCCTGGATGGCGACGGCCATCGCGCTCAGCGCCTGGGTCACGCGGCGCATGCAGGGGCGGCTGCATGCCTGAGGCGGCTGCCACCGACTCAGGCACCGTGCAGGCGCCGCGCTCGGCCGGCGAGATGTTCTGGGTCTTCACGCGCCTGGCGCTGCAGGGCTTCGGCGGCGTGCTGCCGGTGGCGCAGCGCGCGCTGGTCGAGCGCCACCGCTGGGTCAGCCGCGAGGATTTCCTCGAGCTGATGTCGGTGGCCCAGGTGCTGCCGGGGCCGAACGTCGTCAACCTGGCGCTGATGCTCGGCGACCGCTGGTTCGGCGGCCGCGGCGCGGCGGCGGCGATGGCCGGCATCCTGCTCGCGCCGCTGGTCTGCGTGCTCGTGCTCACGGTGCTGGCGGCTCAATTGCAGGGCGTGCCCGCGGTGGCCGGGGCGCTGCGCGGCATGGGCGTGGTGGCGGCCGGCCTGGTGCTGGCCACGGCGCTCAAGCTCATGGGCGGGCTGCGCCGCCACCCGCTGGGCCGCGCCGGCTGCGCGTGCTTCGTCGCCCTCATCTTCGTCGCGGTCGGCGTGCTGCACTGGCCGCTGGTGTGGTGCGTGCTCGGCCTGGGCAGCGTGGCCGTGGGCCTGACGTGGTGGCGGCTGGGGCGGACGCGTTGATGGCCCTGGGCGGCGGCGTGCCGGTCAGCAGCTGGACGGCGCTCTGGCTCGGCCCCGGTCCGCTGTCCGCCGGCCAGTGGCTGGCGCTGTTCACGCACTTCACGGTGCTCTCGCTGCTGGCCGTGGGCGGCGCGATCACCACCGTGCCCAGCATGCACCGCTTCCTGGTCAGCCAGCAGGGCTGGCTGAGCGATGCGCAGTTCACGGCGTCGGTGGCGATCGCGCAGGCCGCGCCCGGCCCGAACGTGCTGTTCGTCGCCGTGATGGGCTACAACGTCGGCGGGCTGGCGGGGGTGGCGGCCACGCTGCTGGGCACGCTGGCCCCCTCGACCGCGCTGACGCTGCTGGTCACGCGCTGGGGATCCCGGCGCAGCCAGGCGAGCGGCGTGCGCGCCTTCACCGCCGGGCTGGCGCCGCTGACCATCGGCCTGATGCTGGCCACGAGCTGGATCCTGCTGGAGCCCACGCGCGCGCACCCGATCGCGCCGCTGTTGGTGGCCGGCACGCTGTGGGTGATGCTGCGCACCCGGCTCAGTCCGCTGTGGGCGCTGGCCGCGGGGGCGCTGGTGGGCGTGCTGGGCTGGGTGTGACGGCCGGCCGTCAGCGCTCGCGCTGGCGCCGCGCCTCGTACAGCGCGATGCCGGCGGCGACCGAGACGTTCAGGCTCTCGACCGCGCCCCGCATCGGGATGCGCACCAGCGCGTCGCAGGTCTTGCGCGTGAGCTGGCGCAGGCCGGCGCCTTCGGCCCCCAGCACCAGCGCCAGCGGGCCGCGCAGGTCGGCCTCGTACAGGGTCTGCGGCGCGTCGTCGCTGGTGCCGACGATGCGGATGTCGCGCTCCTTCATCTCGTTCAGGCTGCGCGCCAGGTTGGTCACCATCAGGTAGGGCACGGTCTCGGCCGCCCCGCTGGCGACCTTGGCCACGGTCGCGTTCAGGCCCACGGCGTGGTCCTTGGGCGCGACCACGGCGTGCACGCCGGCGCCGTCGGCCACGCGCAGGCAGGCGCCCAGGTTGTGCGGATCGGTCACGCCGTCCAGCACCAGCACCAGGGGCGGGCCGGCCACCACCTCGAGCACCTCGTCCAGCGAGTGGCTCGGCGCCAGCGGCGCCACGCGGGCCACCACGCCCTGGTGGCGCGCGTTGCCGGCCAGCGCCTGCAGGCGCGCGACGTCGCTCTCCACCAGCCGGGCGCCGGCGTCGTGCACGCGCTGCACGAACTGCCGCATGCGGGCATCGCGCCGCGTGGCATCGACATGGATCTCGACCACCGACGCCGGCGCCGTCTTCAGCCGCACGGTGACGGCATGAAAGCCGAACAGGACCTGGGTGCTCATCGCGGCGATCGTAGCCGGCGCCGCCCTGGGCCCGGTCCGCCGGGCCCTACACTGCGACCCGCCATGCCCCACCCTGCGCTGACGCTGATCGCCGCCGTCGCCCGCAACGGCGCCATCGGACGCAACGGCGGCCTGCTCTTCGACGAGCCGGCCGACCAGCGCCACTTCCGCAGCAGCACGCTGGGCCACCCGGTGCTGATGGGGCGCAAGACCTGGGATTCGCTGCCGGCGCGCTTTCGGCCGCTGCCGGGGCGGCGCAACGTGGTGCTCAGCCGCGACCCGGCCTTCGCGGCCGCCGGGGCCGAGGTGGCGCGCGGCCTGGAGCCGGCGCTGGCGCTGCTGGCGCAGGCGCCGCAGGTGTTCGTGATCGGCGGCGCCGAGCTGTACGCGCAGGCGCTGCCGCAGGCCCGGCGCCTGCTGCTGACCGAGATCGATGCCGATCTGCCGGGCGATGTGTTCTTTCCGGTCTGGCCGCGCACGGCCTTTCGCGAGGTGAGCCGCCAGCGCCAGCACGGTGCCGGCGGCGTGGCCTTCGATTTCGTCGCCTACGAGCGGGCCTGAAGCCGGGCCGGCGCCGTCAGCGCGGCCGCCACATCCGGAACCGGGGGCCGAGCTCGAAGTAGTCGGCCGGCCCGCCACCGCGCAGGATGGGCCGCGCCGCGGCGGTGTCGTACACGCCGTCCACCAGCAGCCGGCGCTCGATGTGCACCGCCACCACCTCGCCCAGGGTGAGCCAGGTGGGCACCGCCTCGCCGGCAGCCGAGCGCAGCTGGATCGACTGCGTCAGCCGGCACTCGAAGCTGACCGGGCTTTCGGCCACACGCGGCGGGGCCACCAGGCGAGAGGCCACCGGCGTCAGCCCGGCCAGCTCGAACTCGCTCACCTCCGGCGGCACGGCGGCGCAGGTCTGGTTCATGGCCTCGGCCAGCGCCCGCGTGGCCAGGTTCCAGACGAACTCGCCGGTCTGCTCGATGTTGCGCAGCGTGTCCTTGTGGCCGACGCTGGCGAAGCCCACGATGGGCGGCACGTAGTTGAAGGCGTTGAAGAAGCTGTAGGGCGCCAGGTTCAGCCCCCCGCCCGGGCCGCGGGTGGAGATCCAGCCGATCGGCCGCGGGCCGACGATGGCGTTGAAGGGGTCGTGCGGCAGGCCGTGCCCCAGCCGCGGCTCGTAGAAATGGATCGGGTCGTCTGGCATGGACGGCACTGTAAGCGCCGCCGCCCCGCCCCGCCCCGCGCCGGGCCGGGCCGTCGCCGCGGCCCTGCGGCAGAACCTGAAACCTTGTAACCGCGCCGGTAACGAATCAGGGGGAACCCTGGGGTAGCCTCGCCCACCAATGAAGGACAACGGGTGCTGCGCCCGAGCGCAGTGCCGACCGGCCGTCCAGACGGCGACATCGCACCGAGGAGCGTGAAGATGAACGACTCGAATTCCCCCGGCACCACGGGCGCGGGCTGGGCCCGGCCGGCCGCCGTGCTGGCTGGCGGCGCAGCCCTGGCAGGCATCGGCCTGGCCGCGGGCATGATGCTGCGCAGCCCGGCTGCGGCGCCCGGCGCCGTGGCCAGCGCCACCGCACCAGCGGCCACCACCGCGCCGGCAGCGACCACGTCGCCGGCCACGCCGCGGCCGGCAGCCCGCCCAGCCCTGGCCGCACCGCACCGGGCCCCGGCGGAGCGCACGGCGCGCGCCGAGCCCGACCTGGCCACGCAGCCGGCCACGCTGTGCAGCAACTGCGGCGTGATCGAAGGCGTGCGCGAAGTGCGGCGCGAAGGCCAGGGCACCGGCCTGGGCGCCGTCGCCGGCGGCGTGCTGGGTGGCGTGGTGGGCCACCAGCTGGGCGGCGGCAACGGCAAGACCGCGCTCACGGTGCTGGGCGCCATCGGCGGCGGCCTGGCCGGCAACGAGATCGAGAAGCGCCAGCGTGCCGTCACCCTGTACGAGGTGCGCGTGCGCATGGACGACGGCACGGTGCGCAGCTTCACGCAGGCCAGCGCCCCCGCCCCGGGCACGCACGTGACGGTCGACGGCCAGGGCGTGCACGTCGCCGGCCGCGCCGGTGCGCCGGCGCCCGAGTACGTTCGCGTCTCCACGGGCGCCGGCTCGTGAGTTGACAACCGGCAGCCGGCCTGAAGCGTTATGGCGATGACGGCTGAATCCGGCCGCCGAAGGAGCCGACGATGACAGTCAGATTCCATCCCGCCCTGCTCGCCGCCGCGCTGTGCGGCGCAGCCAGCACCGGCGCCTGGGCCACCGAGTACGGCACCGTGGTGTCGTCCACGCCGATCGTGGCCGCGGTGCCGGTGCCGCAGCGCGAATGCGTGGATCAGCCCGTGGTCTATCAGCAGCCCACCAGCGGCGTGGGGGCCCTGCTCGGGGCCATCGCCGGCGCCGCCATCGGCCACAACGTCGGCGGCGGCGATGGCCGCGCGCTGGCCACCGGCGTGGGCCTGGTGGCGGGTTCCGCCATCGGCGACCGCGTCGAAGGCAATTCTCTGCCGGCGGTGAGCTCCACCGTGCGCCAGTGCCGCACCGTCACGCGGTACGAGAACCGCACCGTGGGCTACGACGTGGTCTACGACTACCAGGGCCAGCGCCGGCACACCCGCATGGCGCAGGAGCCCGGCGATCGCATCGCGCTCAACGTGCAGGTGTCGCCCGCCGACGCCCAAGCCCCGGCGCCGGTGTACGACGAGGCCCCGCCCACGGCCTATGCGCCCTCCTATGCACCGGTCTATGCGCCCCCGCCTGCCGTGGTGTACGGGGCACCCGTCTATGCCGCGCCGGCCTACGCCCCGCGCGTGATCGTCAACCCCTGGCCGGTGCTGCGCTTCGGCGGCTACGACCGCTGGCACGGCTGGCGGGGCGACCGTGGCGACGAGCACCACGACGACGGCGAGCACGGCCGCGGCTGGCGCGGCGACCACGACTGAGGTCGGCCGCCAGCTGCCGCCAGCCGGCTTCGACGGCGAAGGCCCGCGCCGCCAGGCGAGGGCCTTGGCCGTTTCAGGCCGGCGTCAGCGCGAACCGAGCATGCGCCGCAGCACGTCGTCCTTGAAGACGTAGTGATGCAGCAGCGCCGCCGCGGCATGCGCACCCGCCAGCGCGAACAGCACGTTGGCGCCCAGCGCGTGCCAATCCTCGATGGTGTGGCGCAGCGCCTTGTCGGCGGCATCGAAGGCCGGGATCGTGAACAGGCCGAAGATCGAATCGCCTTGCTCCCAGGCGTTGGCCAGCCCCAGCAGCACCGTCACGGCGAGCAGCAGGTAAAGCAGCTTGTGCGCCAGCAGCCCCGCGCGGTCGAGCCAGCCTGCGCCGGCCGGCGGCAGCTTGGCGCTGGCGGCGCCCAGGCGCCAGCGCAGGCGCAGCACCAGCACCACGGCCAGCGTGACGCCCAGCGTGATGTGCAGGCTGCGCGCGGCGACGCGCGGGTCGCCGCGCGGAAACCAGTCGATGGTCTGGCCCAGCAGCCACAGCGCCAGCACCAGCGCGGCCGTGAGCCAATGCAGCGCGATGGAGCGCCGGTCGTAGCGAAGCACGGTCATGGCCTTGGCCTTCAGTGGGTGGCGGGGGTGGCAGGGGCCGGTACAGCAGCAGGGGCGGCAGCAGGGACGGCAGCAGAGGTCGGCTGGAAGGCCGGGTCGCCCATCTGCCACAGGGCGAACGACCACAGGTCGGCCAGCTTGGCCTCGACCTGCGAGGCACTGCTGCCGATGCCGTGGCCGGCGTCGTAGTCCACGCGCAGCAGCACCGGCCGGCCGCTCGCGGTGGCGGCCTGCACGCGGGCTGCCATCTTGGCCATCTGCCACGGAGAGACGCGGGGGTCGTTGGCGCCGGTGCTGAACATCACGGCCGGGTAGCGCACGCCGTCGCGCACGTGCACGTAGGGGCTCATCGCGTACAGGCCATGGAAGCCGGCCTCGGTGGCGACCGAACCGAACTCGGGCACGTTGGGCGGGCCGTTGGGCTCGGTCTCGGCGCGCAGCGTGTCGGACATGCCCACCTCGTCGAGGATGACGCCGAAGAGATCGGGGCGCCAGGTGAGCGCGCCGCCCACCGTGATGCCGCCGGCACTGCCGCCGTTGCCGGCGATCTTGGCCGCCACCGTGTAGTGCTCGTCGATCAGGTACTGGGCGCAGGCGATGAAGTCGAACACGGTGTTCAGCTTGGTCAGCTTCTGCCCCGCCGCATGCCAGGCCTCGCCGTACTCGCCGCCGCCGCGCACGTGGGCGATGGCGACCACCCCGCCGCGCTCGATCCAGGCCAGGCTGGTGGCGCTGAAGCGCGGCTCCAGCGAGATGCCGTAGCTGCCGTAGCCGATCAGCAGCGTCGGGTGGCTGCCGTCGCGCACCAGGTCGCGGCGGTAGATCAGCGACAGCGGCACGCGCGTGCCGTCGTAGCTGGTGGCGAACACCTCCTTCGCCGCCATCGCCGAGACGTCGATCTTCGACGGCGGGATCAGGCCGGTGTCGGCGCTGGCGCCCCGGGCCGGGTCGTAGAACACCACGCGCGGCGACTGCAGCCAGCCGCGCACGACCATCAGCGCGCCGGGCTCGCGCGGGTCGACCACGGGCGCGCCGACGTTGCCCTCGAAGGGCATGGGCACCACCCGGGCGCCCGAGCCGTCATCGGCCAGCCGCAGCACGTGCGAGACGGCGCCGTCGCGCACCCGCGCATACAGGCCGTCCCGTGCGAGGGCGAACGCGGTGAGCACGCCCGTGCCTTCGGGGATCACCACCCGCGCCCGGGCCACGTCGGGCCGGGCCAGCGGCGTGGCCAGCAGGCGGAAGCGCGGCGCATCCTTCTGCGACAGGAAGTACAGGGTGTCGCCGTGCAGCGCGACGTCGGTGACGCCATCGGCCACGCCGGCGATCTTGCGCCAGGGCGTGCGCGGCCCGTTCACCTGGGCCAGCGGCGCCACGTAGAACGTGGCCGGGTTGTTGTCCATGTTGCGGTTGGCCACCGCCAGCGCCCATTTCGAGCCGGGCGCCAGCAGCACGTAGGTGCCCTGCCCTTCGGGCACGTCGAGTCCGGGCTGCACGCCGCGACCGAACACCACCGCGTCGCCATCGCCGTCGGCATGCGTGCCCACCTGGTGCAGGTAGGTGCGCGCGTCGTACTCGCGCAGCGCCGGCGGCGTGGCGGGCGTGACCGGCCCGTAGCGCAGGTAGAAGAACGAGCGGTTGTCGGGGCGCCAGGCGACCACGCTGCCGTTGGCACGCGTGATGCGCTCGGCGAGCACGCGGCCGGTGGCGACGTCCATCACGTGCAGCACGCTGGCTTCGGAGCCGCCGGCCGAGATGCCATAGGCGACGAGCTTGCCGTCGCCCGAGGGCTCGAAGTAGTCCAGCGCGTAGTGCGTGGTGCTACCCGCGCCCAACGCCGCCGGGTCGAGCAGCAGGTGCTCTTCCCCCTGCAGGCCGTCGCGCCAGTAGAGCCGGGGCAGCTGCGCGCCGGGCTCGAAGGCCTCGTAGAACCAGCGCTGGCCGCGGCGCACGAAGCCACCGCGCGCGGCGTCCGCGTTGCGCAGCGCGTGGATGCGTTCCAGCAGGGCCTGGCGCCCCGGCAGCGCGTCGAGCCGGGCGCGCGTGGCCTGTGCCTGTGCCTTCATCCAGGCCTGCACCTCGGGGTCGGCCAGGTTCTCCATGTAGCGGTAGTCGTCCACCACCGGGGTGCCGAAGTAGGTGTCGGTGACGGGCCGCACGGGCGCCACCGGCAGCGCCGGCAGGGCCTGTGCCTGCAGGGCCTGCACGGCCACCAACAGGCCCGCCAGGGCCGATGCCGCCTGCGCCGCCAGGCGCGTGGTCCAGTTGTTCATGCGACGCTCGCTTGCAGAAGCTCGGAGCGCCGAGTCTACCCAGCGCCGCGGTCGGTTAGCCTGCGGGCCATGCCGCGCCGCCTGGCCTACACCACCCTGCTGATCCCCGACTACGACGCCGCGATCGCGTTCTTCACCGTCGCGCTGCGCTTCCGGCTGCTCGAGGACACGCGCCTGACGCCGACCAAGCGCTGGGTCGTGGTCGCGCCCGCGCAGGAAGGCGGTGCGCTGCTGCTGGCCCAGCCCGGCACGCCCGAGCAGGCGGCGCTGATCGGGCGCCAGGGTGGCGGCCGCGTGTGGCTGTTCCTGCACACCGACGACCTCGACGCCGACCTCGAGCATCTGCAGGCCCACGGCGTGCACCTCACCGAGACGCCGCGCGATGAAGCGCATGGCCGCGTGGTCGTGTTCACCGACCCCTGGGGCAACCGCTGGGACCTGGTCGAGCCGCGGCTCGCGCGGCCCTGACCGAGGCCCGGCCGTCCTGCGGGCCTGCGGGCCTGCTGGCCTGCTGGCCGGCGCCAGCGGCCGCAATCGGGCGTCCGACCCACCAGACCTTGCAGCGATCAGGCGAACACGCCCTGCCGCAGCCACTTGGTGGCGACCCATTTCTCGCCCGCCGTCACCGGCGCCCCCGCATGCAGCGTGCGCGTGCTGGCCTGCGGCCGGTCGTAGCTGAAGAAGACCGCGTTGCCGCGCACCGGCGCCACCTCGAAGCCGGCGTCGGGGAACGTGGTCGCGCCGCCGCCTTCGGGCGTGTTGAGGTAGGTCACCAGCGTGGCCACGCGCTGGCCGCCGCGCTGCAGGATGCGCGCCGTGCCCGGGTGCGCCGGGTCGAAGTAGTCGTTGTGCGGCCGGTACTCGGCGCCCGGCCGGTAGCGCAGGATCTGCAGCCCTTCGCCATGGTCCAGCGGCCAGCGCAGCAGCTCGGCGATGCGGGCCTCGAAGCTGCGGATCAGCGGCTGCTCGCCGCGCTCGAAGAACATGCCCTCGCTGGTGCGCGCCGCATTCACCTCGCTGCCGCCGGTGGTGTTGACCACCGTCTCCGAGCGCACCAGCCGGGGCCTGGCCAGCGCGATCAGGCCCTCGCACTCGGCGTCGGTGAGCAGACCGCCGAAGACGAGCACGCGCGGCAGGCCCAGGCTGGCGAGCAGGTGCACCTCGTGGCCGTCGGACAGGCGCAGCCGCGGCCCGGCCGACAGCAGCGGCTCGGGCACCGGGCCCGGCGTAAGCCGGGCCGGCGACAACGGTGGCGTCGGCGTCGGCGCGGGCAGCGGCTGGCCGATCTCGTGCAGGCGCTGGCGCAGCGTCTGCTCCAGGGCCTGCACCGCCGTCGCTTCGGCCCAGCCGCTGGCCCGCATGGCCGCGACCACGTCCTGCGGCCGGCAGCCGGCCTCGGCCTGGGCCACGATCCAGCGCCGCAGCTCGTCGGTGATGTGCTGCGGGGCCACGCTGCCGGCGGTCTGGCTGCCCATGCGCGAATTCTGAACGAGGCCGCGCCCTGCCGCCGCTAGATGCGGCGGCGGAACACCAGCCGGTCGGGCTGCGAAACCTCGGGGGCCAGCGCGTAGCCCTGGGCTGCGAAGCGCCGCAGCGCCTGCGGGCTGCGCGCGCGCACCTCGATGGCGTGGCGCGCCATCAGCCCGCGCGCCTGCTTGGCGAAGAAGCTGATGACCTTGTAGCGGTCGCCCTTCCAGTCCTCGAACACGCAGTCGACGACGCGCGCGCGCAGCGCCGGCCGCAGCGCGGCGCGCGCGTACTCCACCGAGGCGAGGTTGACGATCACCGGCGCCGCCTCGCCGGCCTGGCGCGCGTTCAGGTACGCGGCCAGGTCGTCGCCCCAGTAGCCGTACAGGTCCGGGGCCGACTTCGTCTTCAGCGCCGTGCCCATCTCGAGCCGGTAGGGCTGCAGCCGGTCCAGCGGGCGCAGCACGCCGTACAGGCCCGACAGGATCACCAGGTGCTGCTGCGCCCAGGCCAGGTCGGCGGGCTTCAGCGTGCGCGCCTGCAGGCCGGCGTAGACATCGCCGTCGAAGGCCAGCACCGCCGGCTTGCTGTTGTGCACCGTGGCCTCGGGCTGCCAGGCCGCGTAGCGCGCGGTGTTCAGCGCGGCCAGCGGCGCCGACAGATCCATCAGCGCCGCCACCTGGCGCGGCGACTTCTTGCGCAGCACCTCGATCAAGGCCGCGGCGCGGTCGGTGAACGGCGGCTCGGTGGCCTGCCGCAGCACCGGCTCGGGCACGGGGGTTTCATAGTCCAGGGTCTTGGCGGGGGACAACAGCAACAGCATGGGCTTGGAACGTTGGCGGTGGAGGATGTCGCGGCGGCGGGTCCGGGCTCAGCCTCGGGAGGCCGCCCCCAGCGCCGCCTGCCAGGTTCGCAGCGGGATGTGGCTGCGCAGGCGCTGCAGCGCGCAGTCGATCAGGGCCGCGTGCAGCACATGCCCCACGCCGTCGGCGATGTCCAGCGTGGCGTCGCCCTGCAGCGCGGCCAGGTGCTCGAACGCCTCGCGCGAGCCCGACGGCGGGATCACCGCATCGGCCCCGCCATGGAACAGGTGCACCGTGGTGTGGCGCGGCGCGGCGTCGGGCAGCGCGACGTAGCGGCCGCCGAAGGCGAGCACGCGGCCGGCGATGCCGTCGCTCTGCGCGGCCAGCGCCAGCGCCAGGATCGCGCCCTGCGAGAAGCCGCCCAGCGCCGTGGCTGCGGGGCCCACGCCCAGGCGCCGCTGCTGCTCGCGCACCCAGGGCTCGAGCGTGGTCAGCACCGCGGCCACGCGGGCGGGCCAGTTGGCCGGGCCCAGGTCGCGGATCGAGTACCACTGGCGGCCGCGGCCGCCTTCGTCGTGCGCGTGCGGCGCGTCGGGCGCCAGCAAGGCGGCTTGCGGAAAGGCGGCGCGCAGTGCCTGCGCCAGCGGCAGCATCGCCACCGCGCGGCCGCCCCAGCCGTGCAACAGCACGATCAGCTGCTCGGGCGCGCCCTGGGCCGGCAGCCATTCGATCGGAGTCTCCATCGCCGGCATTGTGCCCAGCGGCGTCGCCGCTGCGGGCCCCGCGGCGCGGCGGCCCTCAGCGGAAATTGCGGCTGGGGCTGCTCAGGCCGTGCAGCCAGGCGGAGTGGTCGACCAGGGTGCGCGCCACCAGATGCCGCAGCGCGTGCTCGCCTTCGCCCTGGCGCTGCCAGATGCCGTAGACGGTGAGCAGCGTGCTGCCCAGCAGCACGCGGCGCTGCGCCTGGGCCACCTGCGGCCAGACGATCACGTTGACGGCGCCGGTCTCGTCCTCCAGCGTCACGAAGATCACGCCGTTGGCGGTCTCGGGGCGCTGGCGGTGCGTGACCAGGCCGCTGGCGCGCGCCAGCCGGCCGCTCGGGTAGCCGTTCAGCACCGCGGCCGGTTGCACCTTGAAGGCGGCGAGCCGCTCGCGCAGCAGCCCCACCGGGTGGTGCACCAGGCTCAGGCCGGTGGCGCGGTAGTCGGCCAGCACCGCCGCGGCCGGGGCCGGTGCGGGCAGCTCGGCCGCGGCCTCGTGGGTGCGGGTGGCGCGCAGCATCGGCGTGGCGCGGGTGTCCACGCCGGCCACCGCCCAGGCCGCCTGGTGGCGGTGGCCGGCCAGGGCCGACAGCGCACCGGCCTGCGCCAGCAGCGCCAGGTCGCCGGCATCGAGCCGGGCCCGCCGCGCCAGGTCCTCGGGGCCCGTGAACGGGCCCTGTGCGCGCGCGGCCACGATGCGAGCGGCCGCGGCCTCGCCGAAGCCGCCGATGCGGCTGAAGCCCAGCCGCACGTCGCACAGCGGCCGGCCGTCGCCTTCGAGCGTGGTGTGCCACTCACTGGCAGCGATGTCCACCGGCAGCACGTTCACGCCGTGGGCGCGGGCGTCGCGCACCAGCTGCGCCGGGGCGTAGAAGCCCAGGGGCTGGCTGTTCAGCAGCGCGGCCAGGAAGGCGTCGGGGTGGTGGCACTTGATCCAGGCGCTGGCGTAGACCAGCAGCGCGAAGCTGGCGGCGTGGCTCTCGGGGAAGCCGTAGTCGCCGAAGCCTTCCATCTGCTTGAAGATGCGCTCGGCGAACCCGAGCTCGTAGCCCTTCTCGACCATGCGCCCGACCAGGCGCTGGTGAAACGGGCCCAGGCCGCCGCGGCGCTTCCAGGCGGCCATCGCGCGGCGCAGCGCATCGGCCTCGCCGGGCGTGAAGTCGGCGGCATGGATGGCGATCTGCATCACCTGCTCCTGGAAGATGGGCACGCCCAGGGTGCGCGCCAGGGCCGGCTTCAGCTCGTCGCCGGGGAGGTCCACCGCCTCTGCACCGTTGCGCCGGCGCAGGTAGGGATGGACCATGCCGCCCTGGATCGGGCCCGGCCGCACGATGGCGACCTCGATCACCAGGTCGTAGAAGGTCGCGGGCCGCAGCCGCGGCAGCATGCTCATCTGGGCCCGGCTCTCGACCTGGAACACGCCCACGCTGTCGCCGCGCGAGAGCATGCGGTAGACGGCCGGGTCTTCCTTGGGCACCTGGTGCAGCGCGATCGGCCAGCGCTGCTTGGCGCCGATCAGCTCGAGCGCGCGGCGGATGGCGCTCAGCATGCCCAGCGCCAGGATGTCGACCTTGAGCAGGCCCAGCGTGTCGAGGTCGTCCTTGTCCCACTGGATCACCGTGCGCCGCTCCATCGCCGTGTTCTCCACCGGCACCAGCTCGGCCAGGTTGTCGCGCGCGATGACGAAGCCGCCCGGGTGCTGGCTGAGGTGGCGCGGAAAACCCACCAGCGCCTCGGTCAGCTCGACCCACAGCCGCGTCAGCCGCGCCGCCGGGTCGAAGCCGTTCTCGCGCAGGCGCTCGGGGTCGATCGAGCGGCCGTCGAACCAGTGCTGGCTCTTGGCCACGGCGGCGATGCGGGCCGCGTCGATGCCCAGGGCGCGCCCCACGTCGCGCAGCGCCGAGCGCGGGCGGTACGCGATGACGACGGCCGCGAGGGCGGCGCGCTCGCGGCCGTACTTGCGGTAGATGTACTGGATGACCTCTTCGCGCCGCTGGTGCTCGAAGTCGATGTCGATGTCGGGCGGCTCGTTGCGCTCGGCGCTGATGAAGCGCTCGAACAGCAGCATCTGGTGCTGCTCGGGGTCGACCGCGGTCACGCCCAGGCAGTAGCACACCGCGGAGTTGGCGGCGCTGCCGCGGCCCTGGCACAGGATGCCCTGCCGGCGCGCCCACTGCACGATGTCGGCCACGGTGAGGAAGTAGGGCTCGTAGCCGAGCCGGCCGATCAGCGCCAGCTCGTGCTCGAGGCGCCCGCGCACCGAGGCCGGCAGCCCCGCCGGGTAGCGCTCGCGCGCGCCACGCTCGGTCAGCTCGCGCAGCCAGGTGCTGGGCGTGTGGGCGGCGGGCACGATCTCGCGCGGGTACTCGTAGCGCAGCTCGGCGAGCGAGAAATCGCAGCGGCTGGCGATCGCCAGCGTGGCCTGCAGCCACTCGGGCTTGTACAGACCGGCCAGGCGCAGGCGCGGGCGCAGGTGGCGCTCGGCGTTGGCCGCCAGGGCCAGCCCGCAATCGGCCACCGGCCGGCCGAGCCGGGTGGCGGTGAGCACATCGAGCAGCGGCAGGCGCGAACGCGCATGCATGCGCACGGCGCCGGTGGCCACGATGGGCAGGCCGGTGAGCGCGGCCACGCGCTCGGTGATCTCGACCAGCAGGGCATCGTGCGGGCCACGCAGCAGCGACAGCCCGAGCGCGGCGCGCTCGGGGCCGAACCAGCGGCGCAGCCAGTTCGCCTGCGCGTGGAGCGTGTCGAAGGGCCGATCGGCCGCCAGTGCTTGCGCGGCCACCAGCAGGGCCTGGCAGCCGGGCAGGCCGGCGAGCATGGGTGCGGTGGGCACCTGGCCTTCGAGATCGCCGCACAGCGCCCGGTAGCCGCCCTTGGGCGCGCGCCGGCGGGCCACCGTGATCCACTGCACCAGGTTGCCGTAGCCGCGGCGCGACATCGCCAGCAGCAGCAGCCGCGGGCCGGCTGCGGGCGCCGCCGATGACGTCGATGTCGTCGCGGTCGCCGGTGTCACATCGGCGTCGGCATCGGCATCGGCGCCGTGCAATTGCATCTCGGCGCCGACGATGAGCTTGAAGCGCCGGCGCTCGGCCTCGTCCAGCGCCAGCCAGGCCGCGTGCGCGCGCACCACGCCGGCCAGCGAGCCTTCGTCGGTGATGGCCAGCGCGGCATAGCGCAGCGCGTGCGCCCGCGCCACCAGCTCCTCGGGGTGCGAAGCCCCGCTGAGGAAGCTGAAGTTGCTGCGGCAGTCCAGCTCGGCGTACTCGGGCAGGGTCAGAACGCGGCGCGGGCGCGGCACGGCGGCAAGGCAGCAGAAGCCGAGAACTGTTTATTCATCCAGTACTCTACACGGCCGCGCCCGACCCGTGCGCGATCCTTGCGGCCGCCTGCGGCCGCAAGCCGGTCAGCGCTTCGGGCCTTCGGCCGGGTCGTTCACCCAGTAGTCCGTCCGCTCGTCGTGCCGGTGCGGTGCGGCCGGCTCGCCCTCGCGGTTCAGCGCCCGCGTCGAGTCGTAGGCGGGTGCGCTTCGGACCGCCTCGCGGCCGAGGTCGACGGTGACCGACTCCCCGGCCCAGTCCAGCGCCGTGACGTGCTGCGGCGCCACCAGCACCTGGTGGCCCAGCCACCAGTTGCTGGTGTTGACGACGACGTAGCGGATGGCCCAGGTGTCTTCGTCCACGAGCAGGCTCTCGACGTGCCCGATCTCGCCGTCGGTGGCGTGCAGCCGGTAGCCGATGACGGCCTGGCAGCTGCGCAGGTGCGGGTCGTCGTCGCGATCCCGCGCCTGCTGGCGGTCGTCGGCGGCGGCCAGCGCCTGCTCGCGCGCGGACGTGTCGGCGCCGTAGCCGGCATAGCCCGGCAACAGGCCGTACGGGTACAGCCCCATGCCCCACAGGCCGCTGCCGCCCCAGTAGGTGGGGTAGCCGTAGTGGCCGAAGTACTGCAGCTCGTGCTGGCGCGACACCGGCAGCGCGGTGTCGATGTCGGGGCTGTTCCTGACCTGCTCGCGCGTGATCGCCACCGGCAGCACCCGGGCGTCCCAGGACGGCTCGTGGATCGAGATCGGCGAGATCAGCACCTTGCGGCTGGCCAGCCAGCTGCCGGTCTCGACCACCAGGTAGCGGATGACCCAGGCGCGATCGTCGAAATAGAAGTCCTTCACCTGGCCGAGGCTGCCGTCGATGGCGCCGATGGCGTAGCCCTGCAGATCCTTCATGCTTCGCAACATCGTGCCGCTCCCGGTGCCAGGCCGCAGCGGGTGCTGCGGCGCTGGCGGGCATCGTGCGCGGGCCTCGGGCGGGCTGTCGGTTCGCTGGCGCACGCTGCCGCGCAGGCAACGGGCGCCGGGCGCTGCGGGCTGACGCGCGGTGGTGCGCGGTGGCGCGCGATCATGCGGGCCGCGCCCGGGGCGGGACGGCAGGGCGCCGTCCCGCCCCGGAGGGCAGCGGTCATGCAGGGCCCGTCAATCCGGGTGGGCACCTTCGGCCTTGTTCTCCAGCACCTGCCCGGTCTGGGCATCCACGCCCACCTCGTGCGTGACCTTGCCCTCGCGGATGTCGAACGAGTAGCGCAGGCCCGTGCCGCCGGGCTCCTTCTCGAGCTCCTCGTCGGTGATCTTGCCGGGGTGCGCCTTCAGCGCGATGGCCTGCGCCTGGGCCATGGTCACCTTGGCGGTGCTGGCCAGCGCCTGGCCGCTGTAGGCCTGGGCGCCTGCGGTCAGGCTCAGCAGCAGGGCGGCCATCGCCATCGGGACGAGCGGCTGGCTGCGCAGTGATTGGAAGTCGATGCGTTTCATGGTGGTGCTCCGGGTCGGACATGTCGGCCGGGCGTGATTGCCTGGCCGGGAAGTCATCCTAGGAGCCGCGACTTAGACCAGTCTTAAAGGCCGGGCCGGCAGACAATCCCGGCCATGCGCCTGCTGCTGGTGGAGGACGACACGATGATCGGGGAGTCCGTGCTCGACCTGCTGCGCGCCGAGCACTACGCGGTCGACTGGGTGCAGGACGGCGCGATGGCCGACACCGCACTGCACAGCCAGACCTACGACCTGGTGCTGCTCGATCTGGGGCTGCCGCGCCGCGACGGCCTGGCCGTGCTGCGCGGGATGCGGGCGCGTCACGAGCGCATTCCGGTGCTGATCGCCACCGCGCGCGATTCGGTGCAGCAGCGCATCGAAGGGCTGGACGCCGGTGCCGACGACTACGTGCTCAAGCCCTACGACCTGGACGAGCTGCTGGCGCGCATCCGGGCCCTGCTGCGGCGCGCCGCGGGCCGCGCCGAGCCCGTCTACGAGCACCAGGGCGTGCGCATCAACCCGGCCACGCGCGAGGTGACGGTGGGCGACCAGCCGGTGCTGCTGTCGGCGCGCGAGTGGGCCGTGCTCGAGCCCCTGATCGCGCGGCCGGGCCTGGTGCTGTCGCGCGCGCAGCTCGAGGAGAAGCTCTACGGCTGGAAGGACGAGATCAGCAGCAATGCGGTGGAGGTGTACATCCACGGCCTGCGCAGGAAGCTCGGCGCCGATCTGATCCAGAACGTGCGCGGCGTGGGCTACCTGGTTCCCAAGGTCTAGGATGCAGCCGCCCGCTCATTCGCTGCGCGCGCGGCTGCTGTGGTCCCTGCTGGCCGCGATCTCGGTGGCGGCCCTCGCGCAGGCGCTGGTGGCCTATCGCACGGCGCGCGCCGAGGCCGACACGATCTTCGACTACCACATGGCGCAGACGGCCATCGCGCTGCGCGATGGCCTGCCCCTGGACGCGCCCGGGGCCGCGGCCGCCACGGCGACCGAGCCGCAGGGCGAGGAGAACTTCGACCTTGTGGTCCAGGTGTGGGGCGCCGACGGGCAGCGCCTGATCCAGTCGGCCCATGTCGGCCTGCCGCGGCTGCGCGTGCCCGGCTTCTCGACCCTGCGCGCCCACGGCACCACCTACCGCGTGTATGCCTTGCCGGCGCGCGAGCGCACCATCGAGGTGGCCCAGGACATGGCGGCCCGCGACGAGATGGCCGGCGCGCTGGCGCTGCGCACGGCCGCACCCATCGCGGTGATGGCGCCGCTGCTGATGCTGGCCGTGTGGGCGGTGGTGGGCGCCTCGCTGGCGCCGGTGTCGCGCGTGCGCCGCCAGGTGGCGCAGCGGCAGGCCGACGATCTCGGCGCAGTGAGCGAGGCCGGCCTGCCCGACGAGATCCGGCCCTTGGTGCACGAGTTGAACCTGCTGTTCGGGCGCGTGCGGCAGGCGTTCGATGCGCAGCAGAGCTTCGTGGCCGACGCCGCCCACGAATTGCGCTCGCCGCTGGCGGCGCTGAAGCTGCAGGCACAGGCGCTGCAGCGCGCGCCCGACGAAGCGGCGCGCCAGGTGGCCGTGGGTCGGCTGACGGCCGGCATCGACCGCGCCACGCGGCTGGTCGAGCAGTTGCTGGTGCTGGCCCGGCAGCAGTCCCACGCGGCGGCCGGCTCGAAGGGCGTGGCCACGGCGCTGGCCGAGCTGGTGCGCCAGTCGATCGCCGATGCGGCGCCGGTGGCACGCGCGAGTCACGTCGACCTCGGACTGACGCATGCCGACGACGGCCGCCTGAACGGGCACCCCGAGGCGCTCCGCATCCTGCTGCGCAACTTGCTGGACAACGCCATCAAGCACACGCCCGCCGGCGGCCGGATCGACGTGGAGGTGCGACGCGAGCGCGCGGACTGGGTGCTGCGCGTGCAGGACAGCGGCCCGGGCATTCCGAGCGCCGATCTGGCGCGGGCGCCCGACCGCTTCTACCGCGTGGCCGGCACGGCCACCACCGGCAGCGGTCTCGGGCTGGCCATCGTCAAGTCGATCGCCGATCTGCACGCCGCGCGCCTCGTGCTCGACCGTTCGCCCGACCTGGGCGGGCTGCGGGCGGAGGTGCGCTTCCCGGCCGGGGGCGGATAGCCCCCCTGGGGCGTGTCGTCGACCTGGGCGCCCCGGGCCCGGCGGCACCCGCCACGGGCGTGGCGGCATGGCCTGCGCAGCGCCCTGTCGGGGCGTGCGCCAGGCGTGGCGGCCCCGACTCTGCAGCGGGCCAAGCGGATTGCGCTGCACCTCGATCTCGCGGAACTTCGACTGGCCGACCTGTTCGGCGCTGCCGCTGCGAAGCGGCGCAGCACCTCGGCGACGTGCAGCACCGAGACCACCTCGGTCCCGGCGCTCGGCAAGAGCAGGCTGCAACCACCCACCAGCAGACTCGTCCCGGCGGCAGCGGCGGCACGCAGGCAGGCGCGCACGGTCGACATGATTCGGCCTGCAGGCGCCACGGTGGCATCGCGTCCGTGCGATGGCGAACACCGGCGCCGGTCGAACCCGATCCAGGGCCGCTGCCCGCGACCCGGCCCGAGGACCCGCGCGCGCGGCGTGCAGGGCCGACATCGATGACGCCGCGCAACCCTTTGTTGAGATCCATGAAGTCGAGCGCGCTGTCACGCGGCGTTCATCTGCTGCGTGTGTCATCCTCGTCCGGCAGCGCTGCCGTGTCGCGAGACGCGGCGGCGACCGGCTCCCAGAAACTCGCACGAGGAACCGACATGACGAGAAACTCGACGGGCGCGCTGACCATCGTCGCCGCCGCCACCCTCAGCCTGTTCGCCGGCGGCCCGGCGATTGCCGCCGACCACGGGGCCGATGCCGCAATGCGGACCGCGACCCCCATCAAGCATTTCGTGGTGATCTACAACGAGAACGTCTCGTTCGACCATTACTTCGCCACCTACCCGAACGCGACCAACCCCGAGGGCGAGCCGCGCTTCCGCGCCCGCCGCGACACGCCCCGGGTCAACAACCTGGCGAACGCGAACCTGCTGGCCCGCAACCCGAACGCCACCAACCCCGCCAACGGCAGCGGCGCCGCCGAGCCGTTCCGGCTCGACCGCACGCAGGCCGCCACCGCCGACCAGAACCACGCCTACACGCCCGAGCAGAAGGCCTACGACAAGGGCTCGATGGACCTGTTCCCGCTCTACACCGGCACCGCCAGCGCCGGCGGCGTCGGCGCCTTCGGCACCAAGGGCCAGGTGATGGGCTACTACGACGGCAACACCGTCACCGCGATGTGGGAGTACGCACAGCATTTCGCGATGAGCGACAACGCCTACACCGACACCTACGGCCCCTCGACCCCGGGCGCGCTCGAAGCAGTCTCGGGCCAGACCAACGGCATGCAGATCGTCGCCAGCAACCGGAACTCGTACTACGTACCCGACGGCCAGGGCGGCTACACGATGATCAACGACGTCGACCCCGCCGACGACGCCTGCTCCAACGCCGCCAACAAGGTGCGCATGCGCGGCAAGAACATCGGCGACCTGCTGAACGCGGCCCACGTCACCTGGGGCAGCTTCATGGGCGGCTTCGCGCTCGACACCGTCAACGCCAACGGCAGCACCGGCTGCGGCCGCACCACCTTCTCGCCCACCGTCAACGGCACCGTGACCGACTACATCCCGCACCACGCCTGGTTCCAGTACTACGCGTCGACGGCGAACCCGACGCACGCGCCGCCGAGCTCGATCGGGGCCATCGGCCGGAGCACCATCCCCGGCACCTCGACCCCCGAGCCCGCCAACCACGAATACGACATGAAGTCGTTCTTCGCCGCCGTCGCCGCAGGCCACTTCCCGGCCGTGTCGTACCTGAAGGCACCGGCCTACCAGGACGGCCACGCCGGCTACTCGGACCCTCTCGACGAGCAGGCCTTCGCCGTCAAGGTCCTGAATTTCCTGCAGCGCCAGCCGGCCTGGAAGCACACCGCCGTCGTCATCACCTGGGACGACTCCGATGGCTGGTACGACCATGCCTATGCCCAGCCGACGAGTGCCTCCTACGACGCGAACGCGGACCAGCTCAACGGCCCCGGCGTCTGCGGCACGACGACGCCGCGCGACGGTCTTGTCGGCCTGCCGGTGAACGGCCGCTGCGGCCCCGGCACGCGCATCCCCTTCCTCGTCGTCTCGCCCTGGGCGAAGGCCAACTTCGTCAGTCACACGCCGATCTCGCAGGCCTCGATCGTGCGCTTCATCGAGGACAACTGGCTGGGCGGCGAGCGCCTGGGCGGCGGCTCCTTCGATGCCACCACCGGCAGCATCATGGACATGTTCGACTTCCGCCACCGTGAGCCGCAGCACCGGACGCTGATCCTCGACCCGCAGACGGGCACGCCGATGGAAGCGGAAGCGGCGGAACGCTGAAGGCGCGCCCGCGCTTGCTGCACGTCCTGAGCCATCCGCGCCGGCGACCGGCGGCGCGCCGAGGTGCCGCGGCGCTGCTGGCGGCAGCGGCGGTGGCGGGCCTGGCCACCGCCGCGCCGGCCGCCCCGGCGCGGGGCGAGAACCCGGCGCCCCGCGCCCTGGTGCTGCCCGCGGTGCGGCCGCTGTCGGCGATGGCCCGGCTCGGGCGCTCGCTCTTCTTCGATCCGCGGCTGTCCGGCTCGGGCCGGCTGTCCTGCGCCACCTGCCACAGCCCGGCGCACGCCTACGGGCCGCCGGACGCGGCCCCGGTGGCGCACGGCGGCAGCGACATGCGCCGTTCGGGACTGCGCGCCGTGCCTTCGCTGCGCTACCTCTACCGCCAGCCGCCCTTCAGCATCGGCCCCGACAGCCCGGGCGACAACGACCGGCGGGCCAGCCTCTTGCAGCAGGCGCGGCGCGCTGCCGACACCGGGCATGCACCCAAGACCGCGGACCAGCCGCAGGCGGCGGCGGCCAACCTGGTGCCGCAGGGCGGGCTGTTCTGGGACGGCCGCGTCGACACGCTCGAGCAGCAGGCCGACGGCCCCTTGTTCAATCCCGACGAGATGGCGGCCGGAACCCCGGCGCAGGTGCTGGCGCGGATCGCGGCCGGCCCCTACGCACCCGATTTCGAGCGCCTGTTCGGGGCCCGCATCTTCGACGATCCGCGCCAGGCGCTCGCCGAAGCCCTGTTCGCGATCTCGCGCTTCGAGATCGAGGACCCGAGCTTCCACCCGTTCACGAGCAAGTTCGACGCCTGGCTCGCCGGCCGCGCCCGCCTCTCGGCGGCCGAATGGCGCGGCTATCTCGCCTTCAACGACCCGAAGAAGGGCAATTGCGCCGCCTGCCACCTCGACCGCCCGAGCCGCGACGGCCTGCCGCCGCTGTTCACCGACCACCAGTACGAGGCCCTGGGCGTGCCGCGCAACCCGGCGATCCCGGCCAACCGCGACCCGGCCTTCTTCGACCTCGGCCTGTGCGGCCCGCTCCGCCACGACCTCGGGGCGCAGACGCGCTATTGCGGCATGTTCCCCACGCCCAGCCTGCGCAACGTGGCGACGCGGCGCGTCTACTTCCACAACGGCGTCTTCCATTCGCTGCGCGAGGTGCTGGACTGGTACGCCGGGCGCGACCTGCAGCCGCAGCGCTTCTACCCGCGCGGCGCCGACGGCCGCGTCGTCGCGTACGACGACCTGCCGCCGCAGGACCGCGCCAACGTCGACCACAGCGACGCGCCTTTCGACCGCCGCCGCGGCGACGCCCCGGCGCTCGACGAGGCCGACATCGACGACCTGATCGCCTTTCTCGGCACGCTCACCGATGCCACTGCCGGGCCACGGGGACGCGCTGATCAGCGCACGTCGCGTTGAGCACGAGGCCGGCGCCAGGTGGTGGGCGAGCGACGCAAACGCCGGCGTCAAAGCGTCTCGATCGCCGCAGTCGCTCACAAGCGGGCCTTGGCACCGCACGTGGACAAGCGGCTGGCCGCCGGCAGGCCACACAAAACCGTCAGCCTGGAGATGGCCATCGTGCGGCGGGCTTGAACCTGTGCGCCACGCGTTGGTGCGACGTAGGCGGTGTGACCAGGCTCGAGCAGGCACCGCGGATCTCGCTGCGGCCGCTCGCCGAACACCAGCGGGAACTGCGGCCAATCGGCTGGCAGCGGCAGGACCGGCTGCTACCGAAGCTGCCCGGCCACCTGGCGCGCATGGCGCTGTTGGCCCTGGACACCGGTGCGCGCGACGGGATGGTTTGCAGTCTGAGCTGGGCCTGGGAGCTCCAAATGCCGAAGTTGGGTGTCAGCGTCCTCGAAGTGCCCGCGGCCAACGTCAAGGGACGGCGCTCATCAAGGCCGACAGCGGTGGGGCACGAGTCCCGCAAAAGTCCAGCAAAGGTCCCGCGGCAAAGAAAGAACGGGCTGGACGCCGAGGCATCCAACCCGTTGATCCAGAACCTGAATTTTCTGGTGCGGCTGGCAGGATTCGAACCCACGACCCCTTGGTTCGTAGCCAACAATTCAGCCGCACGTCTTTGATTTATAACGGGTTTTCGCCTTTCGTTCCTACCACCTCTGTCCTGTCGTGCACCGTACACGACTGGCCAGTCCCGCAAAAGTCCCGCAGTCGCTTTCGCTGCGATTGCCGGTCTATGCAGCCATCCGACTCATCACCCGAGGGCGCTCGCGGGCGCTCGCGGGCGGCCGATGTTTGCCAAATTTTGCCAAACCGCTAGCATGTCGCCATGAGCACGATGAACATTTCCCTCCCAGAGGCGCTGAAATCCTTCGTCGACGAGCAGGTCAGTGGCCGCGGCTTCGGCACCAGCAGCGAGTACGTTCGCGAACTGATCCGCAAGGACCAGGAACGCCTCAACTTGCGCGGCCTGCTGCTCGCCGGCGCCAGTTCCAAGGCGGCTACCCCGGCCGACACAGCGTACTTCGCCGGACTGCGCGACAGGATCAGCAACCGACGACCCTCGTGAAGGTCTTGAAGAGGATCGTTCCTCGCGAGCTCGCGAACCGGGACGTGGAGGAGGCGATCGACCACTACCTAGCCGAAGCCTCGGAGGAGGTTGCCATGGGGTTCGTTGACGAGCTCGAAAAGGCCTATGCCCACGTCGCACGTCAACCAGCCTCGGGGTCTCCTCGCTACGCGCACCAGCTCGGGCTCGCAGATCTGCGCTTTTGGTCGCTGGGGCGCTACCCATACCTTGTCTTCTACGTCGAGCGCGACGAGCACATCGACGTCTGGCGCGTGCTTCACGAACAGCGTGATATCCCGGCGTGGATGAACGAGGTTTGAGGGGCATGCTCTTGCGTCTCGGCATACTGGCTGACAACGACGTCGCACCACACTGGCTGCCGCAGGCCAGTAGGCTCTTCTGAACCGCCCCGGGATGCCGCCAACGCGGTCCAGCCGGATGTTCAGATGTCAGCTTGCTGGCGCGACCGCGAACTCACCGTCCCGGCCAGGAGCCGTCGTTGGTGACCGGCAGTCATATCGAACCCTGCTCGAGCCGGACAACTTCGGCCTGAAGTGGCCCAACCGGATCGACCCCGTGCCGTTCAGCGAACAGCCGAGATCAAGAGTCGCTCGACGAGGAAGTCCCGCTGGATCGCGGCGGCCTGGTCGAAGCGTGCGCCCGGGTGGTACAGCAGGCCGAAGTGACCGTCGGCGATGTCGACCCACCGCTTGGGTCCCGGGATGAGCTCGTAGGCCTGCCGAGTCACGGCAGGGTTGGCGTGTTGCATCTCGTCTTCCGGCGCCACCATGAGCAACACGCTCGCTTGCACCCAGGGAGCACACAGGAACGGGCTGTAAGTCGTTGGCGTCGGCGGCACGACACGTGTCACGCGGTTGATCCATCCGGAACCTGGCCGGCCGCCATAGTCAATGAACCAGCGGAAGGCCTGGATCGGCACCAGGAGCGACGGCATGCTCCCCGGGTCGGGCGAGACGACCGGCATGGGCCCGACCGTGGTCTCCGGTGTCCCTCGCACGTCACCGTTGCGCATGGTCGCGCGGATCGACTCGATGGCTTCCGGGCCTGGCCTAGCTGCCGGCGCCTCCGTGCCGAATGCGGGACACTGACCGATAACGACCTTCACCCGCGCGTCACAGGCCGCCACCACGACCACCTCGCCGGCGCTGTAGCTGTCGCCCCAGGCCGCGAGGCGGGTGTCGTCGACTTCCGGCTGCGCGGCCACCCAACTAAGTGCGTCGACATAGCCTCGGCACTGCACCCAAGGGTTGATCTCGCCTCGCGGCTCACCCCCACTGCGGCCGAAGTTGCGGTGGTCGTAGACGAGGGCCGCGATACCGGCGTGCGCGAAGACCCTCGCGTAGTCGATCGCGACCATGGCCACGGTGGCAGAGGTGCCGTGGGCCATGACCACGCAGGGTAGGCGGTCGGGCCCCCGTAGATCGGGCAGGACCCACAAGCCGCGCAGACAGGCGCCTTCGGACTCGAATTCAACCTCGCGCTCCGTGGCTCCCACCGACTATGCGCCGTTCGCGGCCAGCGCCTTCACGTCGGCGGTGCTCAAGGGCTTGCCGGCAATGCCCCAATCGCCGCTGCGCACCTCCTCGACGATCGTCCAAGTGACGGGGCGCATCGCCTCGCCTTCGATCGTCACCATCGCATCGGTGAGCTTGCGCACGATCTGGGCCTTCTGCTCCGGGCTGAAGACACCCTCGATGACCTTGACGTTGATGAGGGGCATGGCGGGCTCCTGAGAAACAGTGGATGAGGCCCCCATTCAAGCGCCAGCGGCGACTCGAGACCAGGGACCCGCGTCCCGTGACGCCATGTACCGGTCGGGACTCTCGTCCTCCCGTCGCCGGTCAGCGGGACGGCTCGGTGCCGTACCCTGATTCGCGTCCCTGCACGATGGCCTGGGACCGGCTCTCGACGTCCAGGCGCTCCAGCAGGGCCGACACCCGATTCCTGACGGTCTTCTCGGCCCGGCCAAGGTGGGCCGCGATCTGCGCGTTGTCGAGGCCGCGCGCCAGCAGGTCCAGCAGACGAGACTCGGCGGACGTCAGGTCGGAGGGCACCCTGCGCCGCGGCGAAGGGGCAGGCAGGAAGTCACGCAGCAACTGCCGGGCCTGCTCGAAGGCCGGCTCGCCCGGAAGCGGCAGGTGATTGTCGCCGTGCAGCGGCTCGAAACGCGAACCGGGGATGCCCGCCGCCACGAACCGGCCTTCCTCGAACGGCACGCGGGCATCGCCACGTTGGTGTACCACCAGCGTGGGACAACGTACCTGCGCAAGATCCTGAGTGGCATCGATGGCTGCAAAGGCGCGCACCAGTTGGGCCGCGCGCGTCGGACTGGCCGAGGCGCGCTCGAGCTCGTTGAACGCGTGTGCCTGTTCCAGCGTCGCGGAGGGAAAGAACTGTGAGGTGAACATCTGCCGGTACGCCGGATTCGGCTGTCCCCATCCCGCCTCGACCAGTTCTGCCATGGCATCGACCATCCTTCGGGTGGCCGGGCCCGGTTCGCGTACCAAGGGTCCCCGCGCGAAGGCACCCAGCAGCACCAGCCGGCTGACGCGCGCTGGGTGGCGCGCCGCGAACCGGATGGCCACGGCGCTGCCTTGCGACATGCCGATCATCGCGAAGCGGTCGATGCGCTGTTGGTCGACTACGGTGGCGAGCTGGTCGACCAGGTCGTCCAGCGTCGGCGGGTCGGCGGCGGCGTCCGAAAGCCCGGTACCCAGCGCGTCGAAGCGCAAGAGCCGGTGTCGCGCCCCGAGCACATCAAGCCAGGGCCCCCAGACTGGCGTGGTCACCTCATGCTCGAGATGCGTCAGCCAGTGCGGCGCCCTGACCAGCCACCCATCGCCTTCATCCGACTGGCCGCTGAGGGCGTAGGCAATCCGCTGCCCGGCACCGTTGCGGGCGAAGCGGATTTCCTGCCGAGCCGGTGACATGCGGCAAGTCTCGGGCAGGATTGGGCGCCCTGTCTAGCAAGCCGTTGAATTACCACCGATGAACGCGAGATCCACCATCGCAATTGCGCCAAGGTCCGCAGCCGCGTGAGGTTGTAGGCCGCCATGGTCAGCGTCAGAAGCTGGTCGACCTTGTCCAGTCCCTGCACCATGACCTGCCGGATCGGGCCGATCACCTTGCCCCAGCCGAAGCACTGCTCGATGCGCTT
>JAGWLO010000139.1 GCA_028872015.1 Burkholderiales bacterium
CGAGGCGGCGAGCTGGTTGGCGGTGCGGGCCGAGTCGGCCGTCTGGCGCACGGTGCCGGTGAGCTGCTCCAGGCTGCTGGCGGCCTGCTGCAGGTTGCTCGCGGTCTGCTCGGTGCGGCCCGACAGGTCCTGGTTGCCGCTGGCGATCTCGCCCGAGGCGGTGCCGATGTGGTCGGTGGCCTGGCGCACGGTCTGCAGCGAGGCTTCGAGCCCCTGCACCATGCCCAGCAGCGCGCGGGTCAGCTCGCCGATCTCGTCGTCGGCGTCGGTGGCCGGGGTGCGGCTGGCGGCGGCGAGGTCGCCGCGGGCCACCGCCTCGCTCAGGGCCACGGCCTGGCGCAGTTCGTCGACGAGGCGGCGCTGGACGCGCCAGCTCACCCAGCCGGCCAGGCCGCCGGCGGCGAGCAAGGCCAGGGCCATGGCCAGCGTAAGCCTGAGCCGGCGCTCCTGCGTGGCCTTCTCGCGCAAGCTGCGCAGCCCGTCTTCATGGGCGAGCAGGCCCTGCAGGTCGTCCGCGAGGTGTGCGTAGACGTCCTCGGCGGCGCGCATCGAGCCGGTGCCCACGTTGGGGTCCACCGTGCTCAGGTCGATCGCCTTGTCGCAGAGCGAGACGAAGTCGGCAAGGCGCGCGCCCGCGCCTTCGACCAGCTTGGCGGCCACGGTATCCGTGGCGCCCGTCGCCAGCCCGGCGATCCGGGTCTTGAGCCCCTCGCCCTGGCCGCGCAGCTCGGCCCGCGCAGCCTTGATCTTGGCATCGTCGAGCGAAGCCATCAGGGCCAGCGTGCGGTAGACGCTGCCGCGCATCTGCGACAGCGTTTCCTGCGCCTGCCCGGCCACCTTCAGGGCCCTCAGGTCGGCGTTGTCCGCCGCCGCCGCCTTCTGGCCTTCGGCATAGTCGACCACGCCGTACACGGCCGCCGCGCCCAGCGAGACCGCTGCCACGAGCAGCGGTGCGACCAGCATCTTCAAGCCCAGCTTCATGGAGGTCTGCCTTCTGCGATGGAGGGCCTGGAAGCGATCAGCGGTAGACGCCGCCGCAGACTGCGGTCTCGCCCAGCTTCTCGCAGTACATCGCCTTGGGCTCGACCTTCTTGCTCACCGGGTTGGTGAACTTGTAGTCCTGCCAGACGCCGGTCGGCGTGGCCTGGACCAGCGCGACGCGTTCCTTGACGAAGTACTTGCCGTCGACGTCGGTCAGCTCCATCAGGTTCTTGCCGATCATCTTGGCGTTGGCGCCATGCGCCAGGCACTTGCCGTCCATGCCGTAGACCGTGAGGTAGAGGTCGCGATCGACGAACGGGCCGCCCTTGTTGTCGATCTCGGCATAGCCCTTCTCGGTGCCGTTGGCCTTGATGTAGGCGATGCCCTTCTTGACCATCGCGACGGCTTCGTCCTTGGTCGCGTTGCCGGCCAGGGCCGGGGTGGCGGCGAGCGCGAACGCGCAGGCGGCCAGGGCGGTTTTGAGGAATCGGTGCATGGCTGTCTTTCGGTAGGCCGTCGACGCGGCGGTGGGGAGGGCGGCCGTTCGGTGGCCGTTCAGGGGTCGATCAGTGACCGTTCAGTGACCGACCAGGCCCATGTCGGCGCTGCTCATCAGGCCTTCGATGTCCATCAGGATCAGCATGCGTTCGCTCTCGCTCTCGCCCTGGCCGGTCTTGATGGTGCCGATGCCGGTGATGAACGAGGCATCGATGCTGGCGTTGAGTTCCGGCGCCGGCTTGATGTCGTCGCGCCTGAGCTCGAGCACGTCGGACACCGAATCGACCACTGCGCCGACCACCCGGCCGCGCACGTTGAGCACGACCACGACCGTGAAGTCGTTGTAGTCGATCTGCTCGCAGCCGAGCTTCACCCGCAGGTCGATGATCGGCACGATCACGCCGCGCAGGTTGACCACGCCCTTGATGAAGGCGGGCGCATTGGCGATGCGCGTGGGCGGCTCGTAGCTGCGGATCTCCTGCACGCGCAGGATGTCGATGCCGTATTCCTCGGCGCCCAGGCGGAAGGTCAGGTACTCGCCGCCCTGCGCGGTGGCGCCCGCGGCAACGGCAGGGGCACCGCCGCGTGCCGCTTCGTGGCGCGCGATCTGGCTGGCTTCGGCGATCATTTGCATGGCGGATCCTTGCGGTAATCGGGGGACTGAGGGTTTATCGGTTCGGCAGCAGCGTTCTGAAGCCCCGCTCGGGCGGTCAGAAGCTCTCCCAGTCGTCGTCGGCTGCCTTGCCCGCGGTGACCGGCACCGCGGCCGGCCGGGTCGGCGCGACCTGGGCGGCTGCCTTCGGCAGGCGGGCTGGCGCCTGGCGGGCGTGGCCGATGGCCTGCTGGGCCAGCGCAGCGCTGGTGCCGGCGCGGGTGTCCGTGCGGGGGCCGCTGGCGCCGGTGCTGAAGGCGGCGACCACGGCCGTGAGCTGGCGCGACTGCTCGCGCAGGCTCTCGGCGGCGGCGGCGCTCTCCTCCACCAGCGCGGCGTTCTGCTGCGTGGCCTGGTCGAGCTGGGCGATGGCGACGTTGACCTGGGCGATGCCGGTGCTCTGCTCGCCGGTGGCGGCGCTGATCTCGCCGATGATGTCGGA
>JAGWLO010000082.1 GCA_028872015.1 Burkholderiales bacterium
GGCCCCGAGCGCATCGGCGAGGCCTACTACGCCGCCAGCCTCGCCCCGGGCGTGACCCTCAGCGCCGATGTGCAGGCCATCGGCAACCCCGCGTACAACCGCGACCGCGGGCCGGTGCGGGTGTGGGGCCTGCGGCTGCACGCCGAGTTTTGAGCCACCGTGCAGGCGCCGGGGGTCAGCCCGTATCGGCCGGCGAAGGCGAGCTTGCAGCCAGCCAGGCGCGCGTGGCCTGGAGGGCCAACGCCGCCCGCTGCCGCGCCGGCAGCCGTGCGGCCAGAGGAATCTCCAGGCTCAGCGGCGCAGCCGGCGGCATCGCCGCCAGCAGGCCGCGCAGATCCAGCCCGCCGTGGCCCGGCAGCAGCCGGTCCGCGCGCGCCTGGCGCAGCAGCTCGGGCAGGCTCGTCGGCCGTGCCGCGGGGGCGTCGCAGAACTGCAGGTAGGGCAGCCAGGCCGGGGCGATCGACGCCAGATCGGACAGCTCGCTGCCGGCGCGGTCGAAGTGGATCGGGTCGACCAGCAGGCCGGCGTTGGGCTGGGCGGCGGCCCGCACGATGCGCGCCGCCTGCAGCAGGTCGGGCACCTCGGTCCAGGGCATCGGCTCGATGCACGGCACGATGCCCAGCGGCGCGGCCAGCTCGCACAGGCGCGCGAACTGCTGCGCCAGCCGCGCCGGGTCGGGGTCGTGGCCCGCCACCAGCACATGCCGCGCGCCCAGGCGGGCCGCGGTGTCGAGCAGGGCCGCGAACGCCGCCACGTCGGTCTCGGGCCTCAGCCGCACGATCTCGACATCCAGCACCTGCACGCCGCTGTCGCGCAGGGCTGCTTCGGTCTCGCGCACCAGCGGCGTGTCGCCCACGGCCTCGCGCTGCGGCTCGGCGGGCGTGGCAGCCACCAGCCGCAGACCGACGTGGCTGTAGCCGGTCGCCGCGGCACAAGCCACCTGCTCGGCCGGGCTCAGCTCGAGCACCGTCAGGGCGGCCAGCGACAACGTGCGCGGCGGGCTCATCGGCCGTGGCGGCGGGCGGGTGCGGCGGCCCTCAGAAGCTGTGCTGGATGCCCAACTGCACGCCGTTGATGGTGTGGCCCTGGACGTCCGACGGCGCCGTGAAATTCAAGGGCAGGGCCGACGAGCCCGAGGGCCGGAAGCTGCCGTTGGTCTGGTTGCGCAAGGTGTCCACCAGCGAGTACAGCGTGGTGCGCTTGGACAGGCTGTAGTACGCCCCCACCGCGCCACCGCTGGCGCCACGGCTGTTGCCGCTTTGGTCGGTGATGGTGCCCCACAGCGCGCCGATGCGTAGCGCGGGTGTGACGAGGTAGTCCACCGAGGCCTGCAGGATGCGGAAGTAGTTGTTGACGTCGGGGTTCGTGCCGGCCACCAGGCCGCCCACGTTGCCCAGGATCGTGCCCGCCGTGCGGCCGGCCGCGCCGGCGGTGTTGTTGTTGCTGCGCACGTAGGTCAGGTAGACCCGGCCGCGGCCGTAGTCGTAGTTGGCGTAGACGTTGTCGTAGGCCACCTGGGTGCCGTAAGGGGCACCCGAGGGCGGCTTGCCGCGCAGGCCGGCGTAGCCGACGCGGAAGGGCCCGTACAGGTAGTCGACGGCGCCCTGGTAGACCGCCTGCGCGGTCAGGCCGGCGGGGGTCTCGCCCAGGGCGATGTGGCCTTCGAATTGCAGCCCGGCCACGCGCGGCGAGAGGTAGGAGATGTCGTTGTCGAAGCGGGAGGGCACGCCGAAGTTGTTCACCATCGAGCCCAGGGTGCGCGAGGTGAAGTCGATGTAGCCGCCGCGGAAAAAGATCGGGCCGTTCTGGCGCCCGAAGCGCACCTCGCCGGCCGAGCCGGCCAGGCCGACCCAGGCCTGGCGGTCCCAGCCCCGGCTGCTGTCGGCAGTGGTGCCGCTGTTGGCGTAGATGCCCTGCTCGAGCGTGAACTTGGCCTGCAGGCCGTCGCCCAGGTCCTCGATGCCGCGGAACCCGATGCGCGTGCGCAGCAGGGCGCCGTCCTCCAGCCCCTTCAGCGACGTGCCCGAATTGCTCTTCATGTAGTTGAGGTACTGGTCGATGCTGCCGTAGACGGTGACGGAGCTCTGCGCATGCGCGGCCCCGCACAGGGCCAGCAGGACGGCGGCGGTGCCACTCAGGTGTCGGTGATTCAAGGTTGTCTCCTCGTGTTGATGGTGCCGGGGGTGCCGCGACCGCAGACCGCCGGCGCCGGCAGGACTCGATTGCGCCACGCACCCCGAGGCCGCAACAAGCGCTTTTGCGGCCGCTCGCGCGCTGATCGCGCAAGTCGCGCGATCAGCGAATCAGAGGTGGGTTATCCCGGATGTCCGCGCCTACAGCAGCGGTCGCAGGGCCTGCGCCGCCTCCTGCAGCAAAGGCAGCAGCCGCTGGCGCAGCTGCTCCTGCGAGTAGGCGGTGGACGGCAGCGTCATGCCCACCGCACCCTTGCACTCGCCCCTGCGGTCGCGCAGCACGGTGGCGATGCCGCACAGGCCGAGGTCGAGCTGCTGCTCGGTGATCCAGTAGCCCAGCGCGCGGGCGCCCCGGGCGTGTTCGCGGAACACGGCGGGGTCGGTCACGGTCTGCGGCGTGAAGACGCTGAAGTCGTGGGCGGCGATCCAGGCGTCCAGTGGCTCGTCGTCCAGGGTGCCCAGCATCACCACGCCCGGCGTGACCACATGGGCCGGCACGCGGGCGCCAGCGTGGTAGCCGATGGAGACCACGCGCGGCGGGTTGCTGCGCGCCACGTACACCACCTCGTGGCCATCGAGCACGCTGACGTTGACGGTCTCGCCGCACTGCATCGAGATGCGCTGGATGAAGGGCTGGACCAGCCGCGGCAGCCGCGCCGCGCCGAGGTAGCTCTGGCCCAGGCGCAGCACGCGCGGCAGCAGCCAGAACTGGCGCCCGTCGGTGTCGGCGTAGCCGAAATGCACCAGGCTGAGCAGGTAGCGGCGCGCCGCCGTGCGCGTGATGCCGGTCAACGCGGCGGCCTCGCTCGGGCTCAGCCGCGGGTGTTCGTCGTCGAAGGCCTCGAGCATGCGCAGCCCGCGGCCCAGGCCCTCGATCAGGTCCTTGCGGTCGATCGACACCGGCTCGCTCATCCTAGTGAAAACCCCCGTTTGGAGCGCTAAGCGCCCGCCGTGCGCGATGATCGCTCAGGCGCGGCGGCGATCCCTTGTCGCAAACCCGGCGAGTGCCTACTGTGCAGGCCATGTCAACCGCTGCGACTCCTGCGCCGACCGCCGCCCGGGGCATCTCCGGCAGCACCCGGGTCTTCTTGATACTGGGCGATCCGGTGGTGCAGGTGCGGGCCCCCGAGGTCTTCAACTTCCTGTTCGGGCGCCAGGGCATCGATGCCGTGCTGGTGCCGGCGCAGGTGGCCCCGGCCGACTTCGAGGGCTTCGTGCGCCAGGCCTTCAAGGCGCGCAACATCGACGGCTTGTGGCTGGCGATCCCGCACAAGACCGCGATGGTCGGGCTGCTCGATCGCTGCGACCGCCTGGGCCGCGTCAGCGGGGCCGTGAATGCGGCGCGCCGCAACGCCGATGGCAGCATCGAAGGCGCGCTGTTCGACGGCCTGGGGTTCACCAAGGCGCTGGACGTCGCCGGCGTGCCCATCGCCGGCGCGCGTGCGCTGGTGGTGGGCGTGGGCGGGGGTGGAGTGGCCATCGCTGCCTCGCTGGCGGCGCGCGGTGTCGCCCGGCTGGCCCTGTTCGACGCCGCCCCGGGTCGCGCCGAGAGCGCCGCCCAGCGCGTGCGGGCCGAGTTCGGCACCGACGCCGTGGCCGCGGTCCGGCCCGACCCCACCGGCTTCGACCTCGTCGTCAATGCCACCCCGTTGGGCCTGAAGGCGGACGATCCGCTGCCCTTCGACGTCGAGCACCTCGCCCCTGCGGCGGTGGTGGTCGACATCCTGATGAAGAACCAGCCGACACCTCTGCTGCGCGCCTGCCAGGCGCGCGGCGTGCGCGCCTACCCGGGCTTCGAGATGCTGCTGCAGCAAATGCCCGAGTACCTGGCGTTCTTCGGCTACGACGACCTCGCGCGGGCGGTTCAGGCCGACCCGTCCGAGCTGCGCGCGCTGCTGGCGCCGCGGTGACCAAAAGACCATCAACCCCTGGAGACAAGCCCCCATGAACCCGTTTCGCCGCTCCCTGCTGACCGCCGCGCTGCTCGCAGCCGCCGGACTGGCGCATGCCGCCGAGCCGATCAAGATTGCCATCCTGCAGGAGCTGTCGGGCCCCGGCACCACCTCGGGCACGAATGCCAAGAACGGTGCGCTGCTGGCGATCCGCGACATCAACGCCGCCGGCGGCATCCTGGGCCACAAGATCGAGGCCACGGTGGCCGACACCCAGTCCAACCCGGGCGTGGCCAAGGGCCTGGCGCAGAAGGCGGTGGACGACAACGTGTTCGCCGTCGTCGGCCCGACCTTCTCGGGCTCCATCATGGTCAGCATGGCCGAGACCCGGCGCGCCGAGATCCCGAACTTCACCGGCGGCGAGGCCGCGGCCATCACCCAGCAGGGCAATCCGTACATCTTCCGCACCAGCTTCACGCAGGCCGATGCCATGCCGCGCGTGGTGCGCTACATGGTCAACAGTCTCAAGCTCAAGTCGGTGGCCGTGATCTACGTCAACAACGACTTCGGCAAGGGCGGACGCGACTATTTCGACAAGGCGGCCGCGGCGGCCGGGCTGAAGGTGCTGGCCGACATCTCCACCGAGTCGGGCCAGCTCGACTTCACCGCGCCGGTGCTGAAGGCCAAGCAGAGCGGGGCCGATTCGATCTTCGTCTACACGAACGAGGAGGAGTCGGCGCGCGCGCTGCGCGAGCTGCGCAAGCAGGGCGTGACCAAGCCCATCATCGGCGAGACCACGCTGGCGAGCCAGAAGGTGATCGAGCTGGCCGGCGACGCCGCCAACGGCATCTACTGCCACGTCGGGCTGACGGTGGACGCGCCGATCCCGGCGTTGAAGGCCTTCGGCGCCGAATTCGAGCGGGCCTACCACTACGTCCCCGATCACAACGGCATCAAGGGCTACACGGCGATCTACATGCTCAAGGCCGGTATCGAGAAGGTCGGCAAGCTCGACCGCGTCGCCGTGGCCAAGGCGCTGCACGGCATGACGATCACCACCGCCAAGGAGCCGGGCGTGCTGATGGACGTGCACATCGACGCCAATGGCGACATCGACCGCCAGAGCTTCATCGTCACGGTGGAGAACGGCAAGCAGGTCGTCAAGGAAGTGCTGCCCCCGCTGGGCGCGCGCTGAGCCGGGTCGCCGGCCATGACCGACTTCATCCAGCTCCTGCTCTCGGGCATGGCCACCGGCGGCATTTACGCGCTGGCGGCCCTGGGGTTCACGCTGCTGTGGCAGGCCAGCGGGACGATCAACTTCGCCCAGGGTGAGTTCGTCATGCTGCCGGCCTTCGGCATGCTCGCCTGCATGCACTTCGGCATGCCGCTGCTGCCGAGCTTCCTGCTGACCTGCATCGTCGCGGTGGGGGTACTGGGCTGGGCCTTCAAGCGCGGCATCGCCGATCCGTTATTGCGCTTCGGCATGATGCCGATCGTGGTGGCCACGCTGGGCCTGTCGATCGCATTGAAGAACGGCGTGCGCGCCGGCTACAGCGCCGAGGCGCAGCCCTTCCCCAGTCTGTTCGGCGACGGCCTGTTGCACTTCGCCGGGCTCACGCTGTCCGCCTCCGACCTCGGCACCCTGGCGGCGGCCTTCCTGCTGGTGTGGGGGGTGCAGCGCTTCCTTGCGCGCACCGTCACCGGGCGTGCGATGCAGGCGGTGGCGCAAAACACCGAGAGTGCCACCGTGCTGGGCATCGACGTGCCGCGCATGGTCTTCTACACCTTCGCACTGAATGCCGTGTTGGCCTGCGCCGCCGCGCTGCTGGTGGCGCCGGCCTACCTGGTCAAGTTCGACATGGGCGAAGGCCTGTCGATGAAGGCCTTCTTCGCCGCCATCATCGGCGGCTTCAACAACTCACGCGGCGCACTGCTGGGCGGGGTCATCGTCGGCGTCAGCGAGAACCTGGCCGCGGCCTATGTCTCGCCGACCTACAAGGACGCGGTGGCGCTGCTGATCTTCATGGTCGTGATCCTGTTCAAGCCGCAGGGCCTGCTGGGCAAGAAGGTGGAGCGCAAGGTATGAACAAGACCCTGTACGGCCTGCTCGGCCTGCTGGCGGTCGTGCTGCTGGCTGCGCCGCCGTTCCTCAAGGGCTACGGCGTGTATCTGCTGAGCTACTGGCTGGTGTTCGTCATCGCCAACATGGGGCTGAACCTGACGGTGGGCTATGCCGGGCAGAAATCGCTCGGACACGCCGCCTTCTTCGGCATCGGCGCCTACACGGTGGCGATCCTGCTGAAGGCCGGCATCAGCTTCTGGCTCGGCCTGCCGCTGGCGATGGCGGGCTGCTTCGTGCTCGGCCTGGCGGTGGGCTTCCCGGCGCTGCGCGTGCAGACCATCTACCTGGCCTTCGCCACGCTGGGCTTCAACACCGCGGTCTGGCTCGTCATGCGCAACGAGGAGTGGCTCACCGGCGGCACTTTCGGCATCAACAACATCGCCCGCCCGGGCCTGTTCGGGCTGAGCCTGGACGGCTCGCGCGCCTACTACTACTTCGTACTCGGCGCGGCGGTGCTGCTGGGGGCGGTGATGTGGGGCCTGCTGCGCTCGCCCTGGGGCAAGGCCTTCACCGCGTTGCGCGACAACCCCATCCGCGCCGAGAGCCTGGGCATCGACGTGCAGGCCTACACGCTGCTGGCGTTCGCCATCGGCGCGGTGTACGCCGGGATCGCCGGCGCGCTGTTCGCCTCGCTGGTGCAATTCATCGAGCCGGCGCCCTTCGCCGTCGGCACCAGTTTCATGATGTACCTGATGGTGGTCGTCGGCGGCCCGGGCTACTTCCTGGGGCCGCTGCTGGGTTCGGCCGTGGGCGTGCTGCTGCCCGAGTGGCTGCGCTTCGCCCAGGCCTGGTACCTGTTCGTGTTCGGCGTCGCGGTGGTGCTGCTGATGCTGTGGCTGCCCGACGGGCTGCTGAGCATCCCCGACCGCCTGCGCGCCCGGCGCCAGGCGCGCGAGGCCTCGGCCGCGCGCAGCGCCGCCGCGGCCCGGCTCGGAGCACGGCCATGACCGGCCCCGTGCTGAAGGTCAGCGACCTGCGCAAGAGCTATGGCGCCATCCAGGCTGTTGGCGGCGTCTCGTTCGAGGTCATGCCGGGCGAGATCTTCGGCGTCATCGGCCCCAACGGCTCGGGCAAGACGACCCTGTTCAACAGCGTGCTCGGCCAGATAGCGCCCGACGCCGGCCGCATCGAGCTGGAAGGGCGCGACATCACCGGCAAGTCGCCGACCCAGCTCAACCGGCTGGGCGTGGGGCGCACCTTCCAGACCCTGCAGGTGTTCGGCAAGATGACAGTGCGCGACAACCTGATCGTGGCCGCGCAGGAGCACCGCGGCACGATGTGGAGCCGCATGTTCGCCGCCGGCGACTCGGGCCTGGGGGAACGCGCCGACGCCCTGATCGACCAGTTCCGCATCCGCCACGTGGCGCACCAGAAGGCGGGCGAACTGAGCTACGGCCAGCAGAAGCTGGTCGACATCGCCATGGCCTTCATGAGCGAGCCCGACCTGGTGCTGCTCGACGAGCCCTGCGCCGGCGTCAACCCGAGCCTGGTGGGCGGCATCAGCGCGCTGCTGAAGGACCTGAACCAGCGCCGCGGCCCGGCCCACAAGTCGGGCAGCTTCGTCGTCATCGAGCACAACATGGATTTCGTGATGGACCTGTGCCACCGCATCCTGGTGATGGTCGAGGGCCGTGTGATGGCCATCGGCACGCCGGCCGAGATCCGCGCCAACAAGCAGGTGCTCGACGCCTACCTCGGGAGCTGACTGCGATGGGCACCGACTGCGCGATCGAGTTCGACGATGTCGTCGCCGGCTACGGCGACTTCATGATCCTCAACAACCTCAGCCTGCAGGCGCGGCGCGGCAAGATCACGCTGCTGCTCGGCCCCAACGGCGCCGGCAAGAGCACGGCGCTGAAGACGCTGTTCGGCCTGCTGCGGGTGCGCCGCGGGCGCATCCGGCTCGACGGCCAGGACATCACCGGCGCCTCGGCCAAGGCGTTGCTGGTGGAGCACGGCATCGCCTTCGTGCCGCAGGGCCGCAACCTGTTCGGCCAGCTCAGCGTGCACGAGAACCTCGAGCTCGGCGGCATCACGCTGGGCATGAAGGCCACCCATGAGCGCATCCCCGAGGTGCTGGCCCGGTTTCCGCGCCTGCAGCAGCGGCTGCACAGCGCTGCAGCCTCGCTGTCGGGTGGCGAGCAAAAGCAGCTCGAGGTCGGCCGGGCCCTGCTGCTGCGGCCCAAGGTGATCCTGATCGATGAGCCCTCTATCGGCCTGAGCCCGCTCGTGGTGGCCGATGTCTTCAAGCTGCTGCGCCAGCTCGCCGACCAGGGCACCACGGTGCTGATGGTCGAGCAGAACGTGCGCAGCGCGCTGAAGATGGCCGACGACGCGATCGCGCTCGAGTCGGGCCGCCTGGTGCTGCACAAGCCGGCCGGCGAGCTCCTGGCCGACCCCAACATCGAGCGCCTGTTCCTCGGCGGCGCACACGCCATGGCGGCGGCGCCGGGCGGAGTGCCGGCGCCGTGAGGTCGCTGCGTCTGGCGATTGCCGGCGCCGGCGCCATCGGGCGCGCGCATGCGCTGCGCATCGCCCGGACCGAGGGCTGCGAGCTCGTCGCCCTGGCCGATCCGGCGCCGGCCGCGGCGGCACTGGCGGCCGGCCTCGGCGTGCCACGGTACGCGCAGCTGGACGAGCTGCTCGAGCGTGCGCGCCCGGACGGCGTGATCCTGGCCACGCCGAATGCGCTTCACGTGGCCGGGGTGCTGGAATGCCTGGCCGCCGGCGTGCCGGCGCTGGTGGAGAAGCCCCTGGCCGACCAGCTGGCCGACGCCCGGCGCCTGGTCGATGCGGTGGCGGCTTCGGGCGTGCCGGTGCTGGTTGGCCACCACCGCCGGCACGGCGCGATCCTGGCGCGGGCCTGCGCCGTCATCGCCAGCGGGCGGCTCGGGCGGCTGGTGGCGGTCTCGGCCAGCGCCACCTTCCGCAAGCCCGACAGCTATTTCGAGCAGGGCCCCTGGCGCCGCGAGCCCGGCGGTGGCCCGATCCTGATCAACCTCGTGCACGAGATCGACAGCCTGCGCGCGATGGTGGGCGAGATCGTCGAGGTGCAGGCGCTGGCCTCCAACGCGGCGCGCGGCTTCGCGGTCGAGGACACCGTGGCCGTGGGGCTGCGCTTTGCCGGCGGCGTGCTCGGCACCTTCGTGCTCTCGGATGCCGCGGCCGGCCCCTGCAGCTGGGAGCAGACCTCGGGCGAGGACCCGCGCTACGACCACCACGGCGACGTCGACTGCTGCGTCGTCGCCGGCACGCGCGGCACGCTGATGGTGCCGACGATGCGGCTGTTCAGCCACGACGGCGAGTCCTCGTGGTGGCTGCCGCTGGCGCGCAGTCGCGAGGCGCTGCCCGAGGTCGACCCGCTGGCGCGCCAGCTGGCGCACTTCGCCGCGGTGGTGCGCCGCGAGGCAGCGCCGCTGGTGACGGTGGACGATGCCGCGCGCACACTCGCGGCGACGCTGGCGGTGGCCGAAGCCGCACGCAGCGGCGAGCGCGTTACGCTGCACTGATTTGCCCCGACCCTCGAGACCCGCGATGTCCAAGCTGCTGATCCTGAACGGCCCCAACCTCAATCTGCTGGGCCAGCGCGAGCCGGCCCTGTACGGCACCGACACCTTGGCCGATGTCGAGGCGCTGTGCCGACGCGCCGCCGAGCGCCTGGGCTGCAGCGTCGAGTGCCTGCAGTCCAACCACGAAGGCGTGCTGCTGGATGCGATCCACGAGGCGGGGCGCGCCTTCAAGGCCGGCGCGCTGCTGGGCGTGGTGCTCAACGCCGGCGCCTACACCCACACCTCGGTCGCCCTGCACGATGCGATCAAGGGCGCCGCGGTGCCGGTGGTCGAGGTTCACATCTCCAACGTCCACGCGCGCGAGCCGTTCCGCCACCACAGCTACCTGTCACCGGCGGCGGCCGGCATCGTCGTCGGCTTCGGCGTCGACGGCTACGTGCTGGCGATCGAAGGGCTGGTGCGGCGGGCACGCCGCGCCGCACCGGCGCCATGAGCCCCCTGCGCGAGGCCCGGGTCGAGGCCGCCAATCCGCTGGGCCTGGACGGCATCGAGTACGTCGAGTACGCGACCTCGGCGCCCCAGGCCCTGGGCCACGTGCTCGAGCTGATGGGGTTCCGCCCGATCGCGCGCCACCGCTCGCGCGAGGTGCTGCTGTACCGCCAGGGCGCCATGAACATCATCGTCAACGCCCACCCGGGCGTGGTGCGCGGCAACCCCGCCCCGGGCGAGCACCCGCGCATCTCGGCCATCGCCCTGCGCGTGCGCGACGCCCGCGCCGCCTACGACTACGTGCTCGAGCGCGGCGCCTGGGACGTGCCGATGCACGCCCAGGTGATGGAACTCAACATCCCCGGCATCCACGGCCCCGGCGGCGCCCACATCTATTTCGTCGACCGGCACCGCGAGTTCTCGATCTACGACGTCGACTTCACGCTCATCCCCACCGTCGACGCGCGGCCGCCGGCGCTGGGCGGCATGCACTGGTTCGGCATCGTGCAGTACATCGGGCGCGACCGCAGCGACGACTGGTGCGAGTTCTACCGCCACCTGTTCGGGTTCTCGGTGCTGCCCGAGGACCAGCGCTTCGGCATCCTGCCCCAGGGCACGCTGCTGCGCAGCCCCTGCCGGCAGTTCATGATCCAGCTCGTCGAGCCCGACCCGGTCACCGTGACCTACGACGAGGAGGAGCTGTTCCACCGCGTCGGCCTGGGCGTGCCCGACGTGCCGGCCACCGTGGCCGTGCTGCGGCGCAACGGGGTCGAGTTCAGCGAGTCCGACCCGACCGGTACCGAGGTTCGCGGTGCCCTCACGCGCCACTACCAGCACTCGCTGGTCTTCGAGCTCGTGCACAGCGTGCCCCCTGGCGACGCGGCGGCGGGCGCATGAAGATCGCCGAGTTCGGCATGGACACGATCTCGCTGGCGGGGCCGCTGGAGGCCAAGCTGGCGGCGATCCGGGGCGCCGGGTTCGACCAGGTGATGCTGAGCGCGCGCGACATCGCCGGCCACCCCGGTGGGCTGGACGCCGCGGTGGCAGCGGTGCGGCGCAGCGGGCTGCGTGTGACCGGCTTCCAGGTGCTGCGCGATTTCGAGGGCCTGTCGGGCAAGCTGCACCTGTACAAGGTGGAGATCGCCAAGTCGATGATCTCGATGTGCGCCGCGCTCGGCTGCAAGCTGCTGCTGGCCTGCTCGTCGACCAGCACCCACGCCAGCAGCGACCGCAAGGCGATCGCGCGCGATCTGCGAAAGCTGGCGATGCTGGCGCTGCCCCACGGCATCCAGGTGGCCTACGAAGCCCTGTCCTGGGGCCGCACGATCAACGAATTCCCCACCGCCTGGGAGGCGGTCTGCCTGGCCGACTGCCCCAACCTCGGCCTGGGCCTGGATTCATTCCACATCTTCGCCTCCCGCACCTCGATCAACGATCTCGACATCGTCGACCCCTGGAAGATCTTCCTCGTGCAGCTGTCCGACTTCATGTGGCAGGAAGCGCGCACGTTCGAGGAACGCAAGGACACCGCCCGTACCTTCCGTGTCTTCCCGGGCGAGGGCGTGCACAGCGAGGAGCTCTCGGCCCTGGTGACCACGCTCGACAAGCTGGGCTACCGGGGCGACTACAGCTTCGAGGTCTTCAACGACGACTACCAGCAGATGCCGCTGCCCACCGTGGCCGAGCGCGCGCGCAAGAGCGCGCTGTGGCTGGCCGAGGACGTGCTGATGCGCTCCACGCCGCTGCCCAACCGCGTGGGCCTGCGCAGTCCGTGAGCCCGCAGGCCCGGCGACCTCGCCTCGTCGACCCCCATTCCCAGAGCACCGCAGGAGCCCTTGCATGATCCACGTCACCGGCAGCAGCCGCGTCTTCTACATCCTGGGCGATCCTGTGGCCCAGGTGCGTGCGCCCGAGGTCTACAACCACCTGTTCCAGCGCCACGGCGTCGACGCCGTGCTGGTGCCGCTGAAGCTGCCGGCCGCATCGCTGCCCGAGTTCCTGGCGCACGGCATGGCGGCCGAGAACATCGGTGGCTTCTGGGCCACCATCCCGCACAAGGCGGCCTTGGCCGAACTGTTGAAGCCGACCGATCCGGTGGCGGCGATCGCCGGTGCCGTCAATGCGGTGCGGCGCCACGGCGACGGCCGGCTCGAGCCGGCACTGTTCGACGGCATCGGCTTCGTCAAGGGGCTCGACCATTTCGGCATCGCCGTGCCGGGCCGGCGCGTGCTGGTGGTCGGTGCCGGCGGCGGCGGCCACGCGGTGGCCGCGGCGCTGGCCACGCGCGCGCCCGCCGCGCTGGCCGTGTTCAACCGCACGCGCGCCCGCGCCGCCGGTCTGGTGGCGCGGCTGCAGCCCCTGGTCGGCGGGGCCGCCGTGGTGGCCGAGCACGATGATCCGGCGGGGTTCGATCTCATCGTCAACTGCACCTCGCAGGGCCTGCGGGCCGACGACCCGCTGCCCTTCGACCCAGCGCGCGTGGACCGCGGTGCGGCGGTGGTGGACATCATCATGAGCCGCGAGCCCACGCCGCTGCTGCGAGCCTGCCGCGCCCGCGGCCTGCACGCCGAGCCCGGCTTCGAGATGCTGGTGCAACAGGTGCCCGAGTACCTGCGCTTCTTCGGCCTGGATGCGCTGGCCGCGATGCTGCAGTCCGACCTGGGCGAGGTGCGCTCGCTGCTGGCGCCGAAGTAGGCGCGGTGCCCGCACCGGCCACCGAGCGAGGAAGCGGCATGAACGTCTACGACGAGCCGAAGATCGACTGCCATTGCCACGTGCTGGACCCGGTGCGCCACGCCTACGCGCCCGACGTGGCCTACCACCCGGCGGGCCAGGAGATCGGCACGCCGCAGCAGTACCTGCAGGTGATGGACGCCTACGGCATCCGCCACGCGCTGCTGGTGGGGCCGAACTCGGGCTACGGCTTGGACAACCGCTGCCTGCTCGACGCCGTGGCGCAGGGCCAGGGACGGTTCAAGGGCATCGTGGTGGCGCCGCTGGACATCGGGCCGGGGGCCCTGCGCGAGCTGCGATCGCGCGGCATCGTGGGCCTGGCGTTCAACGCCGCGCTGCTGGGCACGGCCCACTACCGGCAGGCCGGGCCGCTGCTGCGCCGGCTGGCCGATCTCGACCTGCTGCTGTCACTGCAGGTCGAGGGCGACCAGCTACTTGACCTGCGCCCGATGCTCGAGCACAGCGGCGTGCGGGTACTCATCGACCATTGCGGGCGGCCGGCCGCGGGCCAGGGCGTCGACCAGCCGGGGTTCCGGGCGCTGCTCGAGCTGGCGCGCAGCGGCCGCGTGGCCGTCAAGCTCTCGGGCTTCCAGAAGTTCTCCACGCTGCCTGCGCCGCACGCCGACACCGCGCCCTTCGTCGCCGCGCTGCTGGACGCCTTCACGCCCGCGGCCTGCCTGTGGGCCAGCGACTGGCCGTTCCTGCGCGCTCCGCAGCGCATCGACGTCGGCCCGCTGCTGCGCCAGGTCGAGAGCCTGCTGCCCGACGCCGACCAGCGCCGCCAGCTTTTGTGGGACACGCCGCGGCGCTGGCTGGGTTTCTGAAGTCAGCCCGACTGCCGCCGGGACGGACCGCGCACCGCCCTGGCAGCTTACGCATCGACCACGGCACAATCGCCAACGGATGGACGCAGGCGCTCCGGGCCGGCGGCGCGGGATGCCGCGGCGCCGGCTGCGACCCCGGCCGCAGGCCCCGCGACACCCCAGAGTCGCCGGATGCGCCGGAGACGCCGCTCGGCCTCGATGGCGCAGCGGCCGCTTGCCCCCCGCCCCGAGACCCACGACCCGGACCCTGCCACCATGACCATCGACTGGACGGCCTTCACGCCCTGGAGCGCGCTGCTCGGCGGCCTGGCCATCGGCCTGGCTTCGGCGCTCTACATCCTGGGCAACGGGCGCATTGCCGGCATTGCCGGCATCGTGGCCAGCCCTTTGCGGGCGCTCGTCACGGGCGCGAGCCTGGTGCCCGAAGCGACGCGCCTGTGCTTCATCGCCGGCCTGCTGCTGGCGCCCTGGCTCTGGCGCGTGG
>JAGWLO010000140.1 GCA_028872015.1 Burkholderiales bacterium
TGAATCCGAAGAGCCTGAAATGTGCGCGTTGCAGGGTTCTGGCCCGGCTCGCGGGTCTTGACGGCACCAGCCACGAGTGCGGATAGCTCGCCTGTGCTTGCCACGGGATGCCCGCCCTCGCGGCGAGCGACAAGCGCCTTTGCAATCGGTACAGCAAACCGTTCTTCGCCATGCTCACGTATCACCTCCGCGATCTCTTCCATCCCGGCCCGGGCCAGGAACTGCGCCGCCGTCTCGCCGCGCGTGGTGTCCATGCGCATGTCCAGCGGCGCGTCGTGGCGGAAGCTGAAGCCGCGGGCCGGGTTGTCGATCTGCGGCGAACTCACGCCCAGGTCGAGCAGCACGCCCTGCACCTGCGCGATGCCGCGCGCGGCCAGCTCGGCGGCCATGTCGGCGAAGCTGGCGTGGCAGATCGCGAAGCGCGGGTCGGCGATCGAGGCCGCGGCGGCCACCGCCTCGGGGTCCCGGTCGAAGGCGACCAGGCGCCCGGCCGGCGCCAGTTGCGCCAGCACGGCGCGGGCATGCCCGCCGCGGCCGAAGGTGCCGTCCACGTACAGGCCTGCCGGCTGCGTCACCAGGGCCTGCACGGCCTCGGGGAGCAACACGGTGGTGTGGGTCCATGCGGCCTGGGCGGTCACTTGAGGATCAGGTTGCGCAGCGCCTCGGGGCGGCCGTTCTCGATGGCGCGGTCCTCGCTGGCCGCATAGCGGGCCAGGTCCCAGAGCTCGAAGTGCGAGCCCACGCCCATGAACTTGACGTCCTTCTCCAGGCCGGCCCACATGCGCAGCTCGGGCGGCACCAGCACGCGCGCGCCGCTGTCGATCTCGACGTCGGTGGCGCTGCCGATGAAGACGCGGCGCCAGGCATCGTGCTCGGCCGGCAGCGCCAGCAGGTTGGCCTCGATCTGCTCCCAGACCCGCAGCGGGTACAGCGACAGGCAGCGGTCGGGGCTCTTGGCCACCACCATCTGCCCGCCGACGCTGGCCACGAGATCGTCGCGCCAGCGGGCAGGCACGGTGAGGCGCCCTTTCCCGTCCAGCGTGACGACCGGCCCCCCGCGGTAGATCATGGATGACACAAAAACCCACTAAACGACACCAGGCTGCACTTTAACGGCAGCGGTCAGGGGGGTCAACGGCTCAGGCGATAGAAATCTCAGTCAAATCAAGCACTTACACTGTGTTTTTAACCAAGCACTGCCAGAAAAATCGTTCGGTGTTAGGCACTTGTGGATTGCATTGAAAGTGCTTTGTGAAGAGTATCGGTGTCGCCGCGCCGTGCTGCGCGGACCAGTCCGGAACCGTGCGCGCGGCTTCCGGGTCCACCCACCATGCCGCGGCGCGCGGCCGCGCCGCCCACGCCGAGCCGAACATCCGAGGAGTCGACGCCATGGCCAGCCCGCTTGCCGCCACCGGCTTCAAGATCGTGCTGTGGGTCTCGATGACGCAGTTCCAGGCGGCGCTGCCTGCGCAGCCGGGCCTGGCGTCACCCACGTTCCCGGATACCGCGGCCGGCGCGGCCGAGTTCATGGCCTGGCTGCGGCCGCGGCTGCCGGCGCCGGCCTGGAACGCACCGCCGCGGCAGGTCTGCGTGGTGGCGGCGCAGGCCTTCCCGCCAGGGCGGCGGCCGAGCCTGATCGCCCCGCTGTACCGCTCGCAGCCACCCTGGCACGGGCTGGAGCCCTACGCCGCGACCTTCCACTACGTCACGGCCGAGGACCGCCGGGCCGGGGCGGGCACGCGCTCGCTGGCCGACGCGCTGCGCCTGTGCGCCGGACCGGCCGCGCGCTGAGCCTGCGCCCTGCGGACGGCCGGCCCGCCGGCGTCAGCGCGACTGCAGGATGCGCCGCGCCCGCGCCGGCTGCAGTGGCCGCGCGTTCATCGGGTACAGGCGCGCGAACAGCGCGATCTGCTCCGGCGACAGCGTGATCGGCTGGCGCATCACGATCCAGCGCACGCCCTCGGTGCAGGGCGGCTGGGTCAGCGAGCCCAGGTAGGTGGCGTAGCGCCGGTCCACCGGCAGCAGCCGGGTCGGGTCGAGCAGCTCGCGCGCGGGCTGCGGGTCGTCGCGGTCCAGCGGCAGGTTGTTCCATACCTGCTGCACCACCGGTTGCGGTTCGCCCGGCTCCACCAGCAGCGCCACCACCGCCACGCGGCCGTCGGCGTCGCGGTGCACGAGGTGCACCGACATCGGGAACCCGCGGCCGTCGATGCGCTCTTCGGCCGGGTGGTGGAAGTCCAGGCTCTCGAGCTGGTAGGGCCGGCCGGCCACCTCGATGCGGTCGCCCGGCGCCACTTTCACCTGCACGGTGCGGCCCGTGTCCAGCACCGCGAAATGGCCGGGCTGGTAGTTGAAGTGCACGGGCTCGAGATCGACCGCCAGGCCGTCGCGGATGTCGATCGGGCTTTGCTCGCGGCCGATGCCGCAGAGCGAGTACGCAGGCTGGAGCGTGCCCCAGGCCGACGGGCCACCGGGCCCCTCGTAGGCCCAGGCCGGCGCCACGGCGGGCGGCGGCGCCTTTTCGCGCGCGCCGCGCGCGGCG
>JAGWLO010000083.1 GCA_028872015.1 Burkholderiales bacterium
GGCGCGCTTCATCTGGCCCAGGATCTGCGGCTCGCCCAGCACCATCGAGTCCAGCCCCGAGGCGACGCGGAACACATGCCGCGCGGCGGCGCTGTCCTGCGCCACGTAGGTGTGGGCACTGAGCTGTGCGCGGTCGACCCCGCCCTGCGCCACCAGCCAGTCGATGGCCGGCGGCACCATCTCGGCCGGTGCCGTGTCGCCCACCAGGTAGAGCTCGGTGCGGTTGCAGGTGGACAGCAGCGCCGCCTCGGGCGCAGCCCCCCGGGGCGACGCTTGAGCGGCCGGGGCCAGCCGCTCGCGCAGGCTGCCCAGCGCGGCGCAGAGCTGCTCGGGCACGAAGGCCAGGCGGCCGCGCAGGTCCAGCGGCGCGGTGTGGTGGTTCAGACCGAGGGCGATCACGTTCATCGGCAGCGTCTTTCAGCGGTTCGGCAGTTCGGCGGTTCTGCGGTTCGGGCGGGCTAGGGCAGCCAATGGCCCATGCGCCGCATCCGGAACGGCAGCAGCGCCTGCACCCAGCGGGCGCGGAAACGGTCCAGCGACAGGCTCTCGTGGACCGCGGTCACGGCCTCGCCGCCCAGTCGGGTGGCGAGCAGCCCGCGGGCGTAGAAGGGGCCGTCCTCGAGCGACTGCACGGTGCGCGCCTGCGCGCCGGCGTCGCAGCGCGCCACGCGGGCCACACCCCATTTCGAGGCCGGCAGCGCCAGTGCCGGGGCCGGCGCGAAATCGCTCGCCTGCCCGCGGTCGTCGAAAGCCTGCGCCACCGAGAACGGCGTGCCGTCGCGGCGCTGGCCGTCGTAGAGCACGGCGGTGCGGCCGTCGGCCAGCGGCGCGCGCAGCCAATCCCAGCGTACGAAGTCGTCTTCCATCGGCCGGCTGCCGGTGTTCGAGTCGAGGTAGGCGCTGCCCTGCCAGCGCAGCGCAGGGCGGCTGAACGTGACTGCTATACGCGCGCACGGCGCGATCGGATGCCAGTGGTGGCGGCCGGCCGCGTCGAGCGCGTAGGACCGGTCCACCAGGGCCGGCGCGGCCAGCCGCAGGGTGCCGCGCAGCGCCTGCCGCCGGGGCGCCGTGCGCTCGTCCACATCGACTTGCAGTGCCGGCCCCTGCCAGGCCAGGCGGCTGGCGCCGAGGTGGAAGGCGCGCGCGCTGCGGCGCACGTCGGCGCGCCGGTGCTCGGTCAGGGCCCAGGCGCCGCCTCCGCCCTGGCGGTACAGCGCGACGTTGAGCGCGCAATGCGCTTCGGGGTCGGCCAGGCCGCCGCCACGGCGGCGGGCGCCGGCATAGAACGGCGAGAACACGCTGCCCACGAAGGCGATCACCGACAGCGCGTGTTCGCCGCAGTCGCTCATGGCGTCGAGGTACCACCAGGCGTAGCCGCCCGCGGCCACGGCGGCGTCGAAGCGCGTGGCCGCGGGCAGTCGGCCAGCAGGCTGGCCACCGCCTGCCGGCCCGACAGCGCCGCCATCGGCACCCCCGGCCCCGGGTGCGTGCTGCCGCCCGCCAGGTAAAGGCCAGGCACGCGGCTGCGCGCGCCCGGGCGCTGGAAGCTCGCCCTCCAGCCATGGCTGGCCGGCCCGTACAGCGCCCCGCCCGTGGCCGGGAACAGCCGCTCGAAATCCGCCGGCTGGGTGATCACCGCGTCCGCCAGCGGCGCCTGGATCGTCAGCCCGCAATGCTGCAACCGGGACAGGGTTCGTTCCTGGCATGAGGCCAACTCCTTGGGATCGAGAGGATGCCGGTCGCCGTCGGCCGGGGCATTGACGAGCATCAGCAGCCGCTCCGCCCGGCCGTGCGCAGCTTCGGATGGGTCGAGGCGGTCCTGCGCGCAGACGTACACCGTGGGCTGCTGCGGCACGCGGCGCTGCTGCAGCAGGGCGTCGAATTCGGCCGCGTAGTCGGACGAGAAGAACACGTTGTGGCGCCCGAGCGCAAAGCCGGCGGTCGGGGCGCACAGGCTCCAGGTCAGCGCCGACAGCGAGCGGGCGCTGCGCGGGCGCGCCTTCACGGCGGCCCGTGCGGCCGCGCCCAGGCGCCCGGCGGCCAGGGCCTGCGCGTCACCGTTGAAGACCACGGCGTCGGCCTCCAGGCGCTCGCCGTCGTCGAGCACCACGCCGCGCGTGCGGCCGCGCTCGATCACGATCTCGGCGGCGCCCACGCCGTAGCGCAAGCGCGCGCCCCGGCGCTGCGCCGCGCCGGCCAGGCATTGCGCCAGGCGGTGCATGCCGCCCTGCACCGACCACACGCCGGCCCGCTCGACGTGCGCCACCAGCATCAGCGTGGCCGGGGCCTGATAAGGCGACGAGCCGCAGTAGGTGGCGTAGCGCGCGAAAAGCTGCGCCAGGCGCGGATCCTTGAACTCGCGCGCCAGCTCGCCCGCCATCGTGGCCAGCGGCGAGATGCGCAGCAGCCCCGGCAGCCCGCGCAGCCCGGCGCGCCACGCCAGTGACAGGACATTGGGCCGGCCGGCGCGCAGGAAGGGCTGCTCCAGCGTGCGGTAGATGGCCTGGGCGCGGTGGCTGAAGCGGCGGTAGCGCTCGCCTTCGGCGGCGCTGCTGAAAGCGGTGATCGCGGCCACGGTGCGCTCGAGGTCGGCGTACAGATCGAGGACTTCGCGCGGCCCCCAGGCATGTCGCGCCAGCACCTGCAGCGGCTGCAGGGCGAGTTGCTCGTCCAGGCTTTCGCCGATGGCGGCGAACAGGGCCTCGAACACCCAGCGCATCGTGAACACGGTGGGCCCGGCGTCGATCGGCCGCCCGGCGGACTGCACCTGCCGCATCTTGCCGCCGGGCTGCGCGGCGCGCTCGACCAGCGTCACCTCCAGGCCCTGCGCCGCGAGCTCGAGCGCCGCGACCAGGCCGCCGATCCCGGCACCGACGACGACGACGCGCGTCCGGCCCTGGCTCCGGCTCATCCGGGCCGCCCTGCGGGTTGTGCTCGTTGACGGGGCCGATCCATGTGTCTATTCTCGTTGACACTTTGATATGACAACTCATCGTTACTCCCAGGGACCACATCACCCATGAAGCCACAGCACCAGGCACCGGAAGCGAACCCCAAGGCCCGGATCGGGCACCGGATCGAGCAGGCGCTGCGGCGCGCCCTGGCCGCCGGCGAGGCGCCGGGCCACCCGCCCCGCCTGGCCGCGGCGATGCGGCATGCGGTGTTTCCGGGCGGTGCCCGCATCCGGCCCCAGCTGGCGCTGTCGGTGGCGCTGGCCTGCGGCGACGGCGACCCGCTGCTGGCCGACGCCGCCGCCGCCGCCATCGAGTTGCTGCACTGCGCCTCGCTCGTGCACGACGACCTGCCCTGCTTCGACGCCGCGCTCACGCGGCGCGGCGTGGAGACGGTGCACGTGGCCTATGGCGAGCGGCTGGCGGTGCTGGCCGGCGACGCGCTCATCGTGCTGGCCTTCCAGAGCCTGGCCGCGGCCGCCACCCACGCGCCGCAGCGCCTGCCGGTGCTGCTGGGCATCGTGGCGCGCAGCGTGGGCATGCCGCTGGGCATCGTCGCCGGGCAGGCCTGGGAATGCGAGCCGCGCGTGTCGCTGGCCGAGTACCAGCGCGCCAAGACCGGCGCGCTGTTCGCCGCCGCCACCGAGCTCGGTGCCGAGGCCGCCGGCCAGCCCGGCGTGCCCTGGCGCGATTTCGGCCAGCGGCTGGGTCAGGCCTACCAGGTGGCCGACGACATCCGCGATGTCGCCAGCGAGCCCGGGGCGCTGGGCAAGCCGGTGGGCCAGGACCAGGCGCTGTGCCGGCCCAGTGCCGCCGCCGATCTGGGGCTGCTGGGGGCGATGGCGCACTTTCGTACCCTGCTGGCCAGCGCCGTGGCGGCGATCCCCGGGTGCCGCGGCGCGCCGGCGCTGCGCGCCCTGGTGCGCGCCGAGGCCGACCGCCTGCTGCCCAGCGCGATCACGGCCGAGATCGCGCGCCTGGCGGCCTGAGGACCGCGGCCGTGGCCAGCGACACCGTCATGGCACCCGCCGCCGCCCCCCAGCCGCAGCCCGGCTGGCGCGAGCGCTGCTGGGCGCTGCGCGACCGGCTGCTGGCGAGCCCGGGATTCCGCCGCGCGGCGGCCCGCTTTCCGCTGACCCGGCCGGTGGCGCGCCGCCGCGCGCGCGCGCTGTTCGACCTGGTCGCCGGCTTCGTCTATTCGCAGGTGCTGTACGCCTGCGTGCAGCTGCGCCTGTTCGACCTGCTGGCCCCGTCGGCGCAAAGCTGCACCGCGCTGGCCACCCGCTGCGGCCTGGGCGAAGAGGCCATGCTGCGCCTGCTCGAAGCCGCCGAATCGCTGCGCCTGGTGCAGCGGCGCCGCGGCGGCCTGTGGGGCCTGGGCGCGCTCGGCGCGCCGATGGTGGGCAACGCGGCGGTGGCGGCCATGGTCGAGCACCACGCGGCGCTGTACGCCGACCTGCGCGACCCGCTCGCGCTGCTGCGGGCCGAGCAGGCCGAGCCGGCCGACGACCCAGCGGGCGTTGCCGCAGGCGGCGCGCTCGCGCGCTACTGGCCCTATGCCGCCCATGCGTCGCCGGACCGGCTCGCGCCGGCCAGCGTGGCGGCCTACTCGGCGCTGATGACGGCTTCGCAGCCGCTGGTGGCCGACGAGATCCTGGGCGCCTACCGCGTGGCGCGCCACCGCTGCCTGCTCGACGTGGGCGGCGGCGAAGGGCTGTTCCTGGTGCGCGCCGCCGAGCGCGCGCCGGGTCTGCGCCTGATGCTGTTCGATCTGCCGGCCGTGGCCGACCGCGCGCAGCAGCGCCTGGCGCAGGCCGGCCTGGGGGCGCGCGCCAGCGTCCACGGCGGTGACTTCCGCAGCACGCCGCTGCCGCGCGGCGCCGACCTGATCACGCTGGTGCGGGTGGTGCACGACCACGACGACGCCACGGCGCTGGCCCTGCTGCGCGCCGCCTTCGACGCCCTGCCCGCCGGCGGCGTGCTGCTGCTGGCCGAGCCGATGGCCGGCACCGCCGGCGCCGAGCCCATGGGCGGCGCCTATTTCGGCTTCTACCTGCTGGCCATGGGCCGCGGTCGGCCGCGCACCGCGCAGCGCCTGGCGGCGCTGCTGCAGGAGGCCGGCTTTGCGCAGGTGCGCATGCTGCCCACCGCGCTGCCGCTGCAGGCCCGCGTGCTGCAGGCACGCCGGGCCCGATGACAGGCCCGGCATCGGGCCCTGGACCGCGCCGGGAACCACCCTCAACCACCCGTGTGTAAACTCGTCTTGACACATATCAATGTCTGCGTAAGATGACACTCACACCAGCCCGCACCATGCCTGCCAACCCCTGGATCCCCGTCACGCCCGCCGCCCCGCCGGCAGCGGCGGCGCCCTGCACCGGGGAACGGGCATGAAGACGACCGCGGTCGTGCTCGAGCGCCCCGAGCACCTGGCACTGGCGTGCCTGGACCTGGAGCCCGCCGGCGCCGACGACCTGGTGGTCGATCTGGAGTGGAGCGGCATCAGCACCGGCACCGAGCGCCTGCTCTGGACCGGCCGCATGCCGCAGTTCCCGGGCATGGGCTACCCGCTGGTGCCCGGCTACGAATCGGTGGGCCGCGTGGTGGCCGCCGGCGAGGGCGCGGGCTTCGCCGTCGGCCAGCGCGTGTTCGTGCCCGGCGCGCGCTGCTTCGGCCCCGTGCGGGGCCTGTTCGGCGGCGCAGCGTCGCGGCTGGTGGTGCCGGGCGCACGCGTGTTCGGCCTGGCCGACTCGCTCGGCCAGGGTGCGGTGCTGATGGCCCTGGCGGCCACCGCGTACCACGCCGTCTCCGGCGGCGGCCGCCGCAACCCCATCGTGCCGCCCGAGCTCATCGTCGGCCATGGCGTGCTGGGCCGGCTGCTCGCGCGGCTGACCGTGATCGGTGGCTACCCGGTGCCCACCGTGTGGGAGCTCGACGCCACCCGCGCCCAGGGCGCGATGGGCTACCCCGTGCTGCGCCCGCAGGACGACCCGCGGCGCGACTACCGCGCCATCTACGACGTCAGCGGCGACAGCAAGATCCTGGACACGTTGATGCAGCGCCTGGCCCCGGGCGGCGAGATCGTGCTGGCCGGCTTCTACAGCGAGCCGCTCACCTTCGCCTTCGCGCCGGCCTTCATGCGGGAGGCGCAGATCCGCGCCGCCGCCGAATGGAAGCGGCCGGACATGCTGGCCGTCAAGCAGATCGTCGAGAGCGGCCTGCTGCCGCTGGACGACCTGATCACGCACCACGCCGACGCCGGCCAAGCGCCCGCCGCCTACCGCACCGCCTTCGGCGACAGCGCCTGCCTGAAGATGGTCCTCGACTGGAGAAGTTGTCAATGAGCCCAGCCACGCCCGGCACTGCTGCCCCGGTCATCTTCATGCGCGACGAGCGGCTGAAGGCCGAAGCCGCGATCGAGCCCGACCCGGTGTCCACCGCGCCCGCCACCAAGAGCACGCAGATCATCGCCATCTACGGCAAGGGCGGCATCGGCAAGAGCTTCACGCTCGCCAACCTCAGCTACATGATGGCCCAGCAGGGCAAGAAGGTGCTGCTGATCGGCTGCGACCCGAAGAGCGACACCACCAGCCTGCTGTTCGGCGGCAAGGCCTGCCCGACGATCATCGAGACGAGCAGCAAGAAGAAGCTGGCCGGCGAGGCGGTGGCCATCGGCGACGTCTGCTTCAAGCGCGACGGCGTCTACGCGATGGAGCTCGGCGGGCCCGAGGTCGGCCGCGGCTGCGGCGGCCGCGGAATCATCCACGGCTTCGAGACGCTGGAGAAGCTCGGCTTCCACGACTGGGGCTTCGACTACGTGCTGCTCGACTTCCTGGGCGACGTGGTCTGCGGTGGCTTCGGCCTGCCGATCGCGCGCGACATGTGCCAGAAGGTCATCGTCGTGGGCAGCAACGACCTGCAGTCGCTCTACGTGGCGAACAACGTGTGCAGCGCGGTCGAGTACTTCCGCAAGCTCGGCGGCAACGTCGGTGTCGCCGGCATGGTGATCAACAAGGACGACGGCACGGGCGAGGCCGCGGCCTTCGCCCAGAACGCCGGCATCCCGGTGCTGGCGGCGATCCCGGCGCACGAGGACATCCGGCGCAAGAGCGCCAGCTACGAAATCATCGGCCGGCCCGGCACCCAGTGGGCGAGCCTGTTCGAGACCCTGGCCACCAACGTCGGCGAAGCACCGCCGATGCGTCCGAAGCCGCAGACGCAGGATCAGCTGTTGGGCCTGTTCTCGGCCGAAGTGACGGGGCGCGACTTCAAGATGGAGCCGGCGACCCTGTTCGACATGGTCGGCAAGTCCGAACTCATCAAGCCGACGCTCGAAGTCATTTACGACGCGGCCTGATCGCACGATGGACGCTGCTCCCGAAGTCCCCAACCCCGCCGCTTTGCAAGGCGACGGCACAGGCTGCCACAGCGGCAAGGAACAGCTGCTTGCCGCCGCCAAGAGCGCAGGCAAGAGCGAAGTGCTGCGGCAGTACGCCGCCGACTACCCGAAGGGTCCGCACGACCAGCCGCAGAGCATGTGCCCGGCCTTCGGCTCGCTGCGCGTGGGCCTGCGCATGCGGCGCACGATGACGATCCTGTCGGGCTCGGCCTGCTGCGTCTACGGCCTGACCTTCACCTCGCACTTCTACGGCGCTCGGCGCAGCGTCGGCTACGTGCCCTTCAACAGCGAGAGCCTGGTCACCGGCAAGCTGTTCGAGGACATCCGCGAGGCCGTCCACGCCCAGGCCGACGCCGCCCAGTACGACGCCATCGTCATCATCAACCTCTGCGTGCCCACGGCCAGCGGCGTGCCGCTGCAGCTGCTGCCCAAAGAGATCAACGGCGTGCGCATCATCGGCATCGACGTGCCGGGCTTCGGCGTGCCCACGCACGCCGAGGCCAAGGACGTTCTGGCCGGCGCGATGCTGAAGTACGCCCGCGGCGAGGCGGAAGCCGGCCCGGTGGCGACGCCGCGCGGCGGCCGCGCCAGCAAGCCCACGGTCACCCTGGTCGGCGAGATGTTCCCGGCCGACCCGATGGTCATCGGCGCGATGCTCGAACCGATGGGCCTGGCCGCCGGCCCGGTGGTGCCGACGCGCGAATGGCGCGAGCTCTATGCCGCGCTCGACAGCCCGGTGGTGGCCGCGATCCACCCCTTCTACACCGCCAGCGTCCGCGAGTTCGAGGCTGCCGGCCGCACCGTCGTCGGCTCGGCCCCGGTCGGCCACGACGGCACCGAAGCCTGGCTGCAGGCCATCGGCAGCGCCGCCAACGTGGCGCAGGCGCAGATCGACGCGGTGAAGAACCGCATGCTGCCGGCGATCAAGGGCGCGCTGGCGCGGATGCCGATCCGGGGCCGCATCACGATGTCGGGCTACGAGGGCTCGGAGCTGCTGGTGGCGCGCCTGCTGGTCGAGAGCGGTGCCGAGCTGCGCTACGTCGGCACCGCCTGCCCGCGCACCGTGTGGAGCGACGCCGACCGGCAATGGCTCGAGGCGCGCGGCGTGCACGTGCAGTACCGCGCCTCGCTCGAGCAGGACCTGGACGCGATGCACGAGTTCAAACCCGACCTGGCCATCGGCACCACGCCCGTGGTGCAGGCGGCCAAGGAAGCCTGCATCCCGGCGCTGTACTTCACGAACCTGATCTCGGCCCGGCCGCTGATGGGCCCGGCCGGTGCCGGCTCGCTGGCCACGGTGATCAACGCGGCGATCGCGAACAAGGCGCGCTTCGAGACCATGAGCGCCTTCTTCGGCAGCACCGGCATCGGCGACAAGGCCGGCGTGTGGGAAGGCGTGCCCCAGGAGCGGCCCGAGTTCCGCGCCGACACGCGGCGCCAGGTGATCAAGCTGATGAACAAGCGCAAGGCCGAGGAGATGATCTGATGGCGCTCATCCTCGACCACGATCGTGCCGGCGGCTACTGGGGCGCGGTGTACGTCTTCGCCGCGATCAAGGGCCTGCAGGTGATCATCGACGGCCCGGTGGGCTGCGAGAACCTGCCGGTGACCAGCGTGCTGCATTACACCGACGCGCTGCCGCCGCACGAGCTGCCGATCGTCGTCACCGGCCTGGCCGAGGAACAGCTCGGCCGCGAAGGCACCGAAGGCGCGATGAAGCGCGCCCATGCCGCGCTCGACCCCGACCTGCCCAGCGTGGTGGTGACGGGCTCGATCGCCGAGATGATCGGCGGCGGCGTCACGCCCGAAGGCACCACGATCCAGCGCTTCCTGCCGCGCACGATCGACGAAGACCAGTGGCAGACCGCGAACCGTGCCATCTACTGGCTGTGGCAGCAGTACGGGCTGCGCAAGATTCCCGAGCGGGTGCGCAAGGACGGCGAGCGGCCACGCGTGAACCTCATCGGGCCCAGCTACGGCATGTTCAACGGGCCGAGCGACCTGGCCGAGATCCGCCGCCTGGTGCAGGGCATCGGCTGCGACGTGAACATGGTGTTCCCGCTCGGCAGCCACGTGGCCGATGTCTCTCGCCTGGTCGAGGCCGACGTCAACATCTGCCTGTACCGCGAGTTCGGCCGCATGCTGTGCGAAGCGCTCGAGCGACCCTACCTGCAGGCCCCCATCGGGCTGCACAGCACAACCGCCTTCCTGCGCGAGCTCGGCCGCCTGACCGGGCTCGACCCCGAGCCCTTCATCGAGCGCGAGAAGCACACCACGATCAAGCCGATCTGGGACCTCTGGCGCTCGGTCACGCAGGACTTCTTCGGCACCGCCAGCTTCGCGGTGGTCGCCAACGAGACCTACACCCGCGGCCTGCGCCACTTCCTGGAAGACGAGCTGGGCCTGCCCTGCAGCTTCGCGATCCCGCGCGTGGCCGGCGGCAAGACCGACAACGAGGCGGTGCGCAAGCTGATCCACGAGAAGCAGCCCCTGGTCGTGTTCGGCAGCTTCAACGAACGCATGTACCAGGCCGAGTGCGGCGGCGCACACGGCATGAAGCCGGCCTGCATCCCGGCCTCGTTCCCGGGCGCGGTGATCCGCCGCGCCACCGGCACGCCGTTCATGGGTTATGCCGGCGCCACCTACGTGGTGCAGGAGTTCTGCAACGCGCTCTTCGACGCCCTGTTCCACATCCTGCCGCTGGGCACCGAGATGGACCGCGTCGAGGCCACGCCCTCGCGCCTGCACGCCGCCCTGCCCTGGGACGACGCGGCGCAGCAGCGGCTCGAAGAACTGGTCGAGGCGCAGCCGGTGCTGGTGCGCATCTCGGCCGCCAAGCGCCTGCGCGATGCGGCCGAAGCCGCCGCCCGCCGGGCCGGCGCCAGCCGGGTCGCCACCGAGCACGTCGAACCCGCCAGAACCCGGGCCGCGCAGCCCCAACCGGCCTGAATGCCGCAGGAGAAGCCCCGATGAATGCCACCCCGCACAAGCTCACCCCAGCCGCCGGCCGCCGGCGCCGCGTCGAGGACGAGCGCACCTTCCAGCTGCTGTTCCTGCTGAGCTTTCCGATCTTCCTGGCGATGGCCCTGGGTGCGCGTGCGCTGCCCGGCGCCAAGGCCGGCGACGAGGCGCGGCAGCCGCGCGGCTCCTTGTTCTCGGACGCTGCCACCACGGCGCGCGCGACGCTGGCCATTGCATTGAACGACTGAACAGGATCGCCCGGGCTACCGGGCGTGCGCTTTCGCCGTGGATGGGCCATGGCAGCGTTCCCGGCCGCGCGGGTTTTGCGCGGTAACCACTTGGAGGAACCCAAGGTATGGCAAACGACAGAAACGGTTCGTTGTCAGGGCTGACCGAACAGGAAGCGAGGGAGTTTCATGGCTTGTTCATGAGCGGCTTCATCGGCTTCACCGCGGTCGCCGTGGTGGCCCACATCCTCGTCTGGCTGTGGCGCCCCTGGCTCTGATCCCGAAACCCCCTCACTAGGAGATCTGAAACATGTGGAGACTCTGGCTCCTGTTCGACCCGCGGCGCGTGCTGGTGGCGCTGTCGGTGTTCCTGTTCGCGCTTGCGCTGCTGATCCATTTCATCTTGTTGAGCACCAACAAGTACAGCTGGATCGAAGGCGGCAAGCCCATGCCGGTGGCGACGACCCCGGCGAAGTAGCGACGCGCTTCGCGAGCGGCGGACGGTGGTGGCGGCTCGCCCGCCACGCCGTTCGTCCGCCTGCGCCGCGCAGTCCGCGGCCGGGTGATTCGTGAGCACCACTTGAGGAACCGACGATGTCCATGCTGAGCTTCGAGAAGAAATACCGGGTGCGTGGCGGCACGCTGATCGGAGGCGACCTGTTCGACTTCTGGGTCGGTCCGTTCTACGTCGGCTTCTTCGGTGTCACGACCGCCTTTTTTTCGGTGCTGGGCACCCTGCTCATCGTCTGGGGCGCCTCGCAGGGGCCGACCTGGAACCTGTGGCAGATCAGCATCGCCCCGCCCGACCTGAGCTACGGGCTGAAGCTCGCGCCGCTGATGGCGGGCGGGCTGTGGCAGATCATCACGATCTGTGCCCTGGGCGCGTTCATCTCGTGGGCGCTGCGCGAGGTCGAGATCTGCCGCAAGCTGGGCATGGGCTACCACGTGCCCGTCGCCTTCGGCGCCGCGATCCTGGCCTACGCCACGCTGCAGGTGTTCCGCCCGCTGCTGATGGGCGCCTGGGGCAACGGCTGCCCGTACGGCATCTACAGCCACCTGGACTGGGGGTCCAACGTCGGCTACCAGTACCTGCATTTCCACTACAACCCGCTGCACATGCTGGCGGTGTCGCTGTTCTTCACCACCACGCTGGCGCTGTCGCTGCACGGGTCGCTGATCCTCTCGGCAGCCAACCCCAAGGCGGGCGAGACCGTGAAGACCCCGGAACACGAGAACGCGTACTTCCGCGACTTCATCGGCTACTCCATCGGCACCCTGGGCATCCACCGGCTGGGGCTGTTCCTGGCGGTCTCCGCGGCCGTGGCCAGCGCCGGCTGCATTGTGATCAGCGGCCCGTTCTGGACCCATGGCTGGCCCCAGTGGTGGAGCTGGTGGACCGAGCTGCCGATCTGGCGCTGAAACACACGAGGAGGCAGCGATGCAATACCAGAACATCTTCACCCGCGTGCAGGTGCACGGCCCGGCCGACTACGGCCCGCCGGCCGAGCGCGGCAGCTGGGTACGCCAGGGCAAGCCCTTCTTCGTGCACCTGTTCGGTCGCCTGGGCGACGCGCAGGTCGGGCCGGTCTACCTGGGCTTCCTGGGCCTGGCGTCCATCGTGTGCGGGCTGATCGCCTTCGAGATCATCGGCCTGAACATGTTCGCCCAGGTGGGCTGGAACCCGGTCCAGTTCGTGCGCCAGCTGCCCTGGCTGGCGCTGGAGCCGCCGGGGCCGCAGTACGGGCTGCACCTGCCACCGCTGAACGAGGGCGGCTGGTGGCTGATGGCGGGCTTCTTCCTCACCACCTCGCTGCTGCTGTGGTGGGTGCGCACCTACCGCCGCGCGCGCGCCCTGGGCATGGGCACGCACGTGGCCTGGGCCTTCGCGGCGGCGATCTGGCTGTACCTGGTGCTGGGCTTCATCCGCCCGGTGCTGATGGGCTCGTTCAGCGAGGCCGTGCCCTTCGGCATCTTCCCGCACCTGGACTGGACGGCCGCCTTCAGCCTGCGCTACGGCAACCTGTTCTACAACCCGTTCCACGCCCTGTCGATCGCCTTCCTCTACGGCTCGGTGCTGCTGTTCGCGATGCACGCCGGCACCATCCTCGCGGTGAGCCGCTACGGTGGCGAGCGCGAGCTCGAGCAGATCACCGACCGCGGCACGGCCAGCGAGCGCGCGGCCCTGTTCTGGCGCTGGACCATGGGCTGGAACGCGACCATGGAGTCCATCCACCGCTGGGCCTGGTGGTTTGCCGTGCTGTGCCCGCTGGTGGGCGGCATCGGCATCCTGCTCACCGGCACCGTGGTCGACAACTGGTACCTGTGGGCCATGAAGCACCACGTGGTGCCGCCCTACCCGGTGCTGCACCCCGACGTCGTCGATCCCGCCACGCTGCCTGGAGTCAAGCCGTGATGCGATGCCACCTCCCCTCCCGCTCCTGGTCCCCGTCTCTGTCCCTGGTCGCGCTGGTCGGTGCGGCAGCGCTGCTGTCGGGCTGCGAGCGACCGCCGCCCCGCACCGAGCAGACCGGCTACCGCGGCACCGGCATGGTCCAGGTGAGCAACCCGCGGCTGGACGCCGCCAAGCTCGCGGCGAACCAGGCCCCGCCGGCGCTGCCGCCGGCCTCGGCCGACGGCCCGAAAGCCGGCACCGTCTACCAGAACGTGAAGGTGCTGGGCGACCTGAGCGTGGGCGAGTTCACGCGCACCATGCTGGCCATGTCGCAGTGGGTGGCACCCCAGCAGGGCTGCGGCTATTGCCACAACCTGCAGAACCTGGCCGACGACTCGCTCTACACCAAGCGCGTGGCGCGCCGCATGCTGCAGATGACCGAGCACATCAACGCCGACTGGAAGCCGCACGTCGGCGCCACCGGCGTCACCTGCTACACCTGCCACCGTGGGAACCACATCCCGGCCTACGTGTGGTTCACGGCCGCGCCACGCAACTACCCCGGCGTCACCGGCGGGGCCAGCGGCGAGCAGGCGCTGCAGGACCAGCCCTCGCCCTCGGTCGACTACAGCTCGCTGCCCTACGACCCGTTCACGCCGTACCTGCTGGACAGCCAGAGCATCCGCGCCGCCGGCCTGATGGCCACCACGGGCAGGCTGCAGCCGATGCTGCAGACCGAGAAGACCTACGGCCTGATGGTGCACATGGCCGGCGCGCTGGGCGTCAACTGCACCTATTGCCACAACACGCGCAACTTCGCCACCTGGCAGAACAGCAACCCGGCTCGCGTGACGGCCTGGTACGGCATCCGGATGGCGCGCGAGCTCAACAACGACTACCTCGACAGCCTGGCCGGCACCTTCCCGCCGCACCGCCTCGGGCCCACGGGCGACGTCGCCAAGGTCAACTGCCTGACCTGCCACCAGGGCGTGAACAAGCCGCTGTACGGCGCCCAGATGGCCAAGGACTACCCGGCCCTGCTCACGGTGTCGGCGCCGGCGGGCGAGGCGCCGGCTTCCGCGCCGATGTCCGCGCCGATGTCCGCGCCGATG
>JAGWLO010000141.1 GCA_028872015.1 Burkholderiales bacterium
GCCGCGAGGGCGGGCATCCCGTGGCAAGCACAGGCGAGCTATCCGCACTCGTGGCTGGTGCCGTCAAGACCCGCGAGCCGGGCCAGAACCCTGCAACGCGCACATTTCAGGCTCTTCGGATTCATGTCAACGCCGAGCTCGAGGCGCTCCAACAGGGCCTGAGCGCCGCCCTGGCCCTGCTGGCGCCGCACGCACGTCTGGTCGTGATCAGCTTCCACTCGCTCGAAGACCGCATCGTCAAGACCTTCATCGCCCGCGAAAGCCGCGAGGCCTACGACCGCCGCGCCCCCTACGCCCCGCCGCAGGCGATGCGGCTGAAGGCCATCGCCCGCATCAAGCCCGGCGCGGCCGAGATCGCGGCCAACCCGCGCGCGCGCTCGGCCGTGCTGCGCGTGGCCGAGCGCACCGAAGCCGCCGCGGCTCCGGTGCCGCGGGGCCGCTGGCCGGGGGCCCGATGAGCAAGCTCAACCTGCTGCTCATCGTGGCCCTGATGGCCAGCAGCCTGCTGCTGGTGAAGACCGCCTACGAATCGCGCCAGCTCTTCGCCGCGCTCGACCGCGCGCGCGCCGAACGCAACCAGCTCGATGCCGAGTTCAAGCGCCTGGACGCCGAGCGCCAGGCCCAGGCCACCAGCCTGCGCGTGGAACGCGTGGCGCGCGACCGCCTGCACATGCGCATCGCCACGCCGGCCGTCACCGCCTACGTGTTCGATGGCGCGGCCTCGGCCGCCAGCGCCGCCGCGCCGGAGGCCCGATGAAGCGGCCGGCCGCCGGCGGCGTGCGCAGCGTCAACTACGCCACCAGCCCGCTGCTGGCGAGCAAGACGCCGCCCTGGCGCTCGCGTTTCGTGGTGGCGCTGCTGGGGCTGGCCTTCCTGGTGCTGCTGGGGCGGGCCGCGGTGCTGCAGATCATCGCCACGCGCTTCTACCAGGCGCAGGGCGCCAAGCGCTTCGTGCACCAGGAGGCGTTGCCCGCCAGCCGCGGCCGCATCCTCGACCGCAACGGCCAGGTGCTGGCCAGCAGCGTGCTGCTGCCCACCGTGCAGGTGGACACCAAGACCTTCGAGGCCGACGCCGCCCAGCGTCAGGCGCTGGCGCGCCTGCTGCAGATGACGCCGGCCGAGCTGCGCCAGCGCCTGGCCGACGGGGGCGGCACGGTCGTGCTGCGGCGCCAGATCGAGGAGGCCACCTGGCGCCAGATCCAGGCCCTGGGCCTGCGCGGCGTGCAGGACGTGCACGAGTACCAGCGCCGCTACCCCGAAGGCGAGGCGGCGGCGCAGGTGGTGGGCTTCACCGACATCGACGGCAAGGGGCAGGAGGGCATCGAGCTGGCCTTCCAGCACCAGCTCGAGGGCCGCGACGGCCGCCGCACCGTGGTGCGCGACCGCATGGGCCGCGTGGTCGAGGACGTGGGCGACGTTGCCGACCCGGTGAACGGCAGCGACGTGCAGCTGTCCATCGACGCCAAGGTGCAGTTCTTCGCCTACCAGCGCCTGCGCGACATGGTGCTGGCGCAGGGCGCGCGCTCGGGCAGCGTGGTCGTCATCGACACCCGCACCGGCGAGCTGCTGGCGCTGGCCAACTACCCCAGCTACGACCCGACCCAGCGCAGCCACCTGCGCGCCCGCGACGTGCGCAACCGCGCCGTGACCGACACCTTCGAGCCCGGCTCGACGATGAAGCCCTTCGTCATCTCGCTGGCGATGGACAGCGGCCACGTCACGCCCGACACCCTCATCGACACCGGCGACGGCCGCTACACGCTGACCGGCGCCACCATCACCGACACCCACCCGCACGGCGTCATCAGCGTGGCCCAGGTGATCCAGAAGTCGAGCAACATCGGCGCCACCAAGATCGCGATGCAGCTCACGCCGCGCGCGATGTGGGAGATGTACACCTCGGTCGGGCTGGGCCAGAAGCCGCACCTCGAGTTCCCGGGCGCGGTCACCGGCCGGCTGCGCCCGTACAAGACCTGGCGCCCGATCGAGCAGGCGACCATGAGCTACGGCTACGGCCTGTCGGTGAGCCTGCTGCAGCTGGCGCGCGCCTACACCGTGTTCGCGCGCAACGGCGAGCTGATCCCGGTGACGATGCTGCATGCCGCCGACGCCGCCTCGGCGCCGGTGCAGGGGCCGCAGGTGATCACGCCGGCCACCGCCGCGGCCATGCGCAAGATGCTGCAGCTGGTGGTGGGCCCCGGCGGCACGGCCCCCCAGGCGCAGGTGATCGGCTACTCGGTGGGCGGCAAGACCGGCACCTCGCGGCGCCAGGAAGGGCGCGGCTACGGCAGCCAGTACCGCGCCTGCTTCGTGGGCATGGCCCCGATGACGCAGCCGCGGATCGTGGTCGCGGTGATGGTCGACTCGCCCAGCCACGGCGTCTACTACGGCGGCGACATCGCCGGGCCGGTGTTCAGCGACGTGGTGCAGCAGACGCTGCGCATGATGAACGTCGAGCCCGACCTCGACGTCAAGGCGCAGATCAGCGC
>JAGWLO010000001.1 GCA_028872015.1 Burkholderiales bacterium
CAGACGCAGAACGCCAACGTCATCGCCAGTTTCAGCAAGAAGCTCAGCAGCGACTTCCGGCTCGACCTGAAGGGCTCGCTCTTCGACAGCCGTGCCGAGCAGTACCCGGCCGGTGCGCTGCTGACGTACCCGCAAGGCCTGAGCCCGATCGTGGCCGTCTCGGCCGGCGTCACCCCGTACATCGCCACGCCCGGCATCACGGCCATCACGGTGCCGTCGACCTACCCGGGCAACCCGTTCGGCGTGGCCGCGACCGTCAACGGCGTGATCCCCGACGCCCCGATCCCGCACACGATGACCGACTCCAAGGCCACGCGCGTGGTGGCCGACCTGAACGGCTCGATCGGCGTGTGGGACGTCGGCGCCTCGCTCGGCTACACCAAGGTCTCCACGCTGCAGACGGTGCAGGGCCTGATCAACGTGCCGGCCTTGAACGCGGCGCTGAACCGCAGCGCCTTCCCGTTCAACGTGACGGGCGGCAACAACGCGTCCGACATCGCCACCATCTTCCCCAGCTCCTCGGTCACCGACACCTCCAAGCTGACCTTCGGCGAGTTCCACCTGGGCCGCAGCCTGATGGCGCTGCAGGGTGGCGACATGCAGCTCAGCACCGGCCTGTCGTACATCGACCGCAACATCGAGTCGCCGGCGCCACCGCTGATCGCCCAGGGCGTGGTCAACGGCAACAACGCCTATGTCTCGGGCGGCCAGAAGGACACCGCCATCTACGCCGAAGTGGTGGCCCCGGTGCTGAAGTCGCTGGAGATCGACGGCGACCTGCGCTACGACCACTTCAACAACGCCGGCAACTCCACCACGCCCAAGCTCGGCTTCAAGTGGAAGCCGCTGGACAGCTTCGCGTTGCGGGGCACCGTCTCGCGCGGCTTCCGCGCGCCCAATGCGGCCGAGAACGGCCAGTCGGGCCAGGCCTACCTGGTCAACACCGTGGCCGATCCGGTGCTGTGCCCCAACGGGCCCAACGCCGCCGGCGCTGCCGTCAACTACTGCAGCTTCCAGCCGGTCTACCTGAACTCGGCCAACCCGACCGTCAAGGCCGAGAAGTCGACGGCCGAGACCCTGGGCGTGATCCTGGAGCCGATCCGCGGCTGGAGCAGCACCTTCGACCTGTACCAAATCAAGATCGACAACCAGATCGTGGCCGGGCAACCCGACATCGGCACGGCCGTGCGCAGCCCGACGCCGGTCTCCACCCTGTGCTCCAACGGCAGCGGTGGCACGGTGACCTGTTCGGTGAACCCGATCCTGTACATCCCGGTGGAGTACGTGAACGCGAACTCGACCAAGACCAGCGGCTGGGAGCTGGGCACCTCGTACCGCTACAAGCTGGGCAACTACGGCTCGGTGCTGACCGAGCTGAACTGGAGCCACACGATGAGCTACGTGCTCACGCTCGGCGGCACCGGCTACCAGCTCGCGGGCACGCACGGGCCGCTGGTGGTCGGCGGCGACACCGGCAACCCCAAGGACAAGGCGCAGCTCAGCTTCACCTGGAACAAGGACGCCTGGCAGGTGGCCACGGCCTTCAACTGGATGAGCAGCTTCGACCTCACCGACCCGTCCTTCGGCATCACGAACTGCGATGCCGGCGCATCGATCGGCGGCTACTTCCCGAACGGGGGCGTGCCGGGCCAGTACTGCAAGGTCAAGTCTTTCCTGACGACGAACGTCGACCTGCACTACCAGGTCACGCCGCAGCTGGCCCTGCACGGCGCGATCACGAACCTGTTCAACGCCCAGCCGCCGGTGGACCTGGCCACCTACGGCGGCGGCCAGCTGCCGTACAACCCGTCGATGCACCTGGCCGGCGCCATCGGGCGCTTCATCACGGTGGGGGCGACCTACAACTTCTGATGGCCCGGCGGGGCGGCCGCTTAGGCCCGCGCCGCCCCCTTACTTCACGCCGGCGCGTCGCCTTCGACGCGCCGGCTTTTCTTTGCCCGCCAGCGCCGCCTCGCCGGCGGCCAGCAGGCGGTCCAGGCGCTGTTTCAGGCCTTCGGTGCTGAGCTGCTCGCGCAGGCGCTCCACCATCAGCGGCAGCGCGAACGGGCTCGGTGCCTGCAGCGCCACGCGGCGCAGCGGCAGCCCGCCCAGGGTGCGCAGCGTGCGGCCCAGCTGCTCGATGTCCAGCTCCTGCTGCAGCACCTCGGCCTCGGCCTGCGCCAGCAGGCGGTTGCCGGGGTCGTAGGTGCGGAAGACATCGAAGTACAGGCGGCTGGACGCCTGCAGCTGGCGCAGGCTCTTGGGCGCACCCGGGTAGCCGCCGAACACCAGCCCGGCCACGCGCGCGATCTCGCGAAAGCGGCGCTGCGCCAGGGCGCCCGAGTTCAGGCTGGCCAGCACGTCGGGCAGCAGCTCGTCGGCGGTGAACAGGCGGCCGTCGAGCAGGGGCTGCAGGTCCAGCGGCCGCGCCGCCAGGATCTCGAGCCCGTAGTCGTTGACGCTGAGCGAGCAGGTGTTGGGCTGCGCGCGCGTCAGCCGCCAGGCCAGCAGCTGCGCCAGGCCGATGTGCACGTTGCGGCCGGCAAACGGGTACAGGAACAGGTGCTGCCCTTCGCGCGACGCCAGCTGCTCGACCAGCAGGCTGCCGCGGCGCGGCAGCTGCGACAGCCGCGCCTGGGCCCGCAGCATGGGCGCGGCGGCCCGCAGTTCGGGCTCGGCGCCCAGGAGGTCCTCGGTGGCCTCGGCAGCCTCGGTGGCGTCGATGGCCGCGGCCGCCTCGTCCAGCACCGCCTGCACCGACTCGGCCAGCTCGCTGGACAGCGGCATGCGGCCCCCGGCCCAGGTCGGCACCAGGCCCTGGCGCCGGGTGGCCAGGCGCACGTAGGCCGCCAGGTCGCGCGTGCGCACGTACTCGAGCCGGCGGCCGGCGAAGACGAAGCAGTCGCCCGGCTTCAGGCGCGCGATGAAGCCTTCCTCGACGCTGCCCAGGGTGCCGCCGGACAGCCACTTCACCGCCATCGTCGCGTCGCCCACGATGGTGCCCACCTGCAGCCGGTGGCGACGTGCGATGCCGCGGTCGCACACGCGCCAGCGGCCGTCGACCTGCCGGACGCGGTGGTACTCCGGGTAGGCGCCCAGGCTGTCGCCGCCGCGCTCGACGAAGGCCAGCGCCCAGTCGAACTCGGCACGAGCGAGCGCGCCGTAGGCGGTCGTGCCCCTCACTTCGGCGTACAGCTCGTCGGCCACGAAGCCGCTGTGCTGCCGGCCGTCGGCGTCCCCGTCGCCCCCCAGGGCCACCGTCACCAGGTGCTGCACCAGCACGTCCAGCGGCCGCTCGGGCGAGCGGCGCGATTCCACGCGCCCGGCCCGCGCGGCACGGCGCGCCGCCACGGCCTCGACCAGTTCGAGCGTGTTCGTCGGCACCAGCGTCACGCGGCTGGCGCGACCGGGCGCGTGGCCGCTGCGGCCAGCGCGCTGCAGCAGCCGCGCCACGCCCTTGGCGCTGCCGATCTGCAGCACGCGCTCCACGGGCAGGAAGTCCACGCCCAGGTCGAGCGACGAGGTGGCCACCACCGCCTTCAGCTGCCCGCTCTTCAGCCCCTGCTCGACCCAGTCGCGCACCGGCCGCGCCAGCGAGCCGTGGTGCAGCGCCACCAGGCCGGCCCAGTCGGGCCGCGCCTGCAGGATGAGCTGGTACCAGCTCTCGGCCTGCGAGCGCGTGTTGGTGAAGACCAGGCTGGTGGCGCTGCGCTCGATCTCGGCCACCACCGGCGCCAGCATCTGCGCGCCCAGGTGGCCGCCCCAGCCGAAACGGCCGGGCTCGGCCGGCAGCAGGGTGTCGATGACCAGCGGCTTGTCGATGCGGCCCTGCACCAGCCGGCCGGTCGATCCGGCGCCGGTGAGCGTGTGCATCGCCTCCTGCGGGTTGCCCAGCGTGGCCGACAGGCCCCACACCACCAGGCCCGGGTGCCAGCGCCGCAGCCGCGCCAGCGCCAGCTGCACCTGCACGCCGCGCTTGTTGCCGATGAGCTCGTGCCACTCGTCCACGATCACGGTGTGCACGCCCCCCAGTTCGCGCGGCGCGGCTTCGCGCGTGAGCATCAGGCTCAGCGACTCGGGCGTGGTGACCAGCGCCTGGGGCAGCCGCCGGTCCTGGCGCGCGCGTTCGGCGGCCGTCGTGTCGCCGGTGCGCAGGCCCACCTGCCATCCCGGCGCCAGATCGGGCAGCGGGCGCTGCAGCGCGCGCACGGTGTCGGTGGCCAGGGCCCGCATGGGGGTGAGCCACAGCACCTGCAGCGGAACGGCCGCCGCCGGGGTCGGCACCTGGCGTTGCAGCGCGCCCAGCCAGACGGCCAGGGTCTTGCCGCTGCCCGTGGTGGCGTGCAGCAAGCCGCTGCGGCCGGCCGCCATGGCCGCCCAGACCTCGCGCTGGAAGTCGAACGGCTGCCAGCCCTGGCGCTCGAACCAGGCCTCGGCGGCCGGCAGGAGCGGGCGGGACGGCATCGGGCCGATGTTGCCCGATGCGCGGCCGTCGACCGCGGCGTCAGCCCGGCGCCACCTCGGGCTCGTGGGCGTCGAGGCGGAAGCGGTCGACCAGGCCCGACAGGCGCCGTGCCTGCTCGAGCAGCGACGAGGCGGCCGCCGCCGACTGCTCGGCCAGCGCCGCGTTCTGCTGCGCCACGGTGTCGAGCTCGGCCACCGAGCGGCCGGCCTCGCCCACGCCGCCGCGCTGCTGCGCGGCCTCGGCCGACAGCGTGCTGACCAGCTCGGAGACGCGGGCCACCGAGCGCATGATCTCGTCGGTGGCGCCGCCGGCGTTGCGCACCTGGGCGCTGCCGCTCTGCACCTTCTCGAGCGAAGCCTGGATCAGGCCCTTGATCTCGCGCGCCGCGCCGGCGCTGCGCTGGGCCAGCGCCCGCACCTCGCCCGCCACCACGGCGAAGCCACGGCCCTGCTCGCCGGCGCGCGCGGCCTCCACCGCGGCATTCAGCGCCAGGATGTTGGTCTGGAAGGCGATGCCGTCGATCATGGTGATGATGTCGGCGATCTTGCGCGAGGCGCCGTCGATCGCCTGCATCGTCGACACCGCCTCGGTGACCACGGTGCCGCCGCGGTTGGCCACCGCCTGCGCCTCGCGCGCCAGGGTGCCGGCCGAGCCGGCAGTGCGCAGGGTCTGGTCGAGCATCGCCACCAGCTGCGTGATGGCGCTCGAGGTGGCCTGCAGCGTGGCCGCGGTCTGCTCGGTGCGCTGGCTCAGGTCGTGGCTGCCCTGGGTGATCTGGCCGCTGGCGCTGGCGATGCCCTGGCAGGCCTGGCGCACGCCGCCGGCCAGGCCGTGCAGGCTGCTGCGCATGCTCTCCAGCGCGTGCGCCAGCTGGCCCAGCTCGTCGTGTCGGCCCGACACCACGGGCTGCGACAGGTCGTGGCGCGCCATGCGCTCGGTGGCCTCCACCGCCTCGCGCAGGCCGCGGCCGATGTCGCGCGTCAGGCGCCAGGCGGCGAAGCTGCCGATGAGCAGCGCGCCCAGCGCGCCGGCGATCACCCACAGGCGGGCGCTGCGCGCGTCGCTGCCGGCGGCCTGGCTGCGCTCGCGGTTGACCCGGGCGTCCCAGTCGCCCAGGGCCGCCAGGGCCTGGCTCCAGGCCTGCTGGCGGGCCGCCCACTTGGCGCCATCGGGGCCGGTGACCTCGGCGCGCAGGTTGAGCATCTGGGCCGCCAGGCCGCGGCCGGCGGCCGCCTGGTTCACCACCGTCATCACCTCGCGCAGCCCGGCCGAGCCGGCCGCGGCGGCCTGCAACAGCGCCGCCGTCTGCGCGCCCGGCGGCATCAGGCCCTGGAGGGTGGCGGCAGCCTGGTCGTAGCGCTGGCTGGCCGCACCCAGGCGGGCCAGCAGCGCTTCGGCCTGGTCCATCCCCGCGCCACCGGCGCTGCGCAGGGTCAGCGCGTAGTCGTTGGCAGCGCGCTCCATGGCGCCGATCGCCTGCATGCGGCTGGCGCCGCGCACGGCCACCTCGTCCAGCGTGGCGGCCAGGCTTTGCATGCGCAGCAGGGCCAGGGCGGTGGTCAGCGCCAGCAAGGCCAGCACCAGGCCGAAGCCCAGGGCGAGGCGTTGCGAGAGTTTCAGGCGGGCGAACAGGGTCATGGGCGGGAGGGCCGGCGGGCCTTGCGGGGTGAACCGGGTGAACCGGACGAACAGGTCGATGGGGGGGGTATCGGCCGGCGCGCCCCATACTTGACCTCCCGACGAGCCCCGTCGTCCACCCCTGGACAAACCCACCATGAACCCCACCAAACTCGCAGCGCTGGCCCTGATCGTGGCCGGCGTGCTGGCGCTGATGTACGGCGGCTTCTCCTACACCAAGCAGACGCACGACGTGAAGCTCGGCCCGATCGAGCTGGCGCTGAAGGAGAAGCAGACCGTCAACGTGCCGGTGTGGGCCGGCGTGGCGGCCATCGCGGCGGGCGCGGCGCTGCTGGTGTTCGGCGGCAAGCGCTGAACCGGCCGCGCCCTGCCGCCTGCCCTCTGGGCGGTGGCTGTAGGCGGTGACTCTAGGCGGTGGCGATCCAGCCTTCCACCGGGTCCACGCCGGCGGGCAGGCCGCCTTCGGGCCGCGTGCTGGCCCAGGCCGCCTGCGCCAGGCACAGCACGGCGTCCAGGCGATCGCCCGTGGCGTCGTCCACCAGGGCCTCGCGCTGGGCGTGGCCGAGCTTCAGGCGCAGCGCCAGCCGGGTGCGGCCCTGCTCGAGCGCATCGACGATGTCCTTGCGCGCGATCAGTCGGTCGGGCGCGGTGCTGTTCTTGTACGAGCGCCGGCCGATGAGCTCGAACGCGAGCAGGCCGGGGTAGCCCTCCACGGCGCGCCGCGCGGGGTCGGCGGCATGCAGGCGCGGCAGCGTCACGCCGGCAGCGATCAGGCGCGACAGGCCTTCGTAGTACATGAAGCCCACCGGCACGTAGCGCGTCTGCAGCGGGCTGGTCGAGCTCACGCCGGGCATCGCGCCGTCGGCCCGGCGGTGCGGCAGGCGCTGCCCGGCCGGCCGGGCGTTGCCCCAGGCATCGACCAGGGCGCGGAAATCCATCCGCGCCGGGCAGCGCCGGTGCAGCGCGGCCACCACCTCGGCCGCGCTGCGGCCCAGACCCTGCGCGTCGACGAAGGCGCGCGGCAGCCCGAACGGGAAATCGAAGGCGCCGAACCAGGGCCCGGGCTCGGCCAGCAGGGCCTCGAACGCGGCCAGGCTGGCCAGGGCCTCCACCGCCTCCAGGCGCAGCACGTGGCCCACCAGGCGCCCGCGCGCGGCCGTGATGGGCTTGCGGCGGCCGGGGGCGCAGGTGAAATCGACGCCGAGCAGGGGCAGCGCAGGCGGGCTCACGCCTTCAGCCGCCAGCCGGTCTTGAAGATCCAGCCCACGATCGCCAGCGCCAGCACCAGGAACAGCGCCGTCACGCCCAGGCTCGTGCCCACGGCCACGTCGGCCTGGCCGTAGAAGCTCCAGCGGAAGCCGCTGACGAGGTAGACCACCGGGTTGGCCAGCGCCACCGTCTGCCACGCCGGTGGCAGCATCTCGATCGAGTAGAAGCTGCCGCCCAGGAAGGTGAGCGGCGTGATGAGCAGCAGCGGCACCACCTGCAGCTTCTCGAAGCTGTCGGCCCAGAGCCCGAGGATGAAACCCACCAGGCTGAAGGTGACGGCGGTGAGCAGCAGGAAGGCCAGCATCCACACCGGGTGCTCGATGCGCAGGGGCACGAACAGCGCCGCCGTGGCCAGGATGATCAGGCCCAGCAGCACCGACTTGCTGGCCGCCGCGCCCACGTAGCCCAGCACCATCTCGAAGGCCGAGACCGGCGCCGACAGCAGCTCGTAGATCGTGCCCGAGAAGCGCGGAAAGTAGATGCCGAACGAGGCGTTGGAGACGCTCTGCGTCAGCAGCGACAGCATGATCAGCCCGGGCACGATGAAGGCGCCGTAGCTCACGCCGCCCACCTGCGGGATGCGCGAGCCGATGGCCGCGCCGAAGACCACGAAGTACAGCGAGGTGGAGACCACCGGCGAGACCACGCTCTGCATCAGCGTGCGGCGCGTGCGCGCCATCTCGAAGGCGTAGATCGCGCGCACCGCGAGCAGGTTCATGCGGCGCTCGGCGCGGTGGGGGCCGCGGCACCGGCGGCCGGCGGGTCGGCCACCAGGCCGACGAAGATGTCTTCGAGCGAGCTCTGCGAGGTCTGCAGGTCCTTGAAGCCCACGCCGGCCTCGCCCAGGCGCAGCAGCAGCTCGGCGATGCCGCTGCGCTGGCCGCTGCCGGGGGCGGTGGCGGCGGCCTCGTAGGTGTACACCAGGGCGTGGCCGCCTTCGGCCAGCGCCAGCGGCAGCCCGGCCAGCGCCGGCGGCAGCGCCGCCAGCGGCGCCTGCAGCGCCAGCGTGAGCTGCTTGCGGCCGAGCTTGCGCATCAGCGCCGCCTTGTCGTCCACCAGCACCAGGCGGCCGCCGTTGATGACGCCCACGCGGTCGGCCATCTGCTCGGCCTCTTCGATGTAGTGGGTGGTCAGGATCACCGTCACGCCGGTGTCGCGCAGCGTGCGCACCAGGGCCCAGAGGTCGCGCCGCAGCGTCACGTCCACGCCCGCCGTGGGCTCGTCCAGGAACAGCAGCCGCGGCTCGTGCGCCAGCGCCTTGGCGATCAGCAGTCGCCGCTTCATGCCCCCCGACAGCGTGATGATCTTGCTGTCGCGCCGGTCCCACAGCGACAGCGCGCGCAGCACGCGCTCGACCGCGCCGGCATCGGGCGGCTTGCCGAACAGGCCGCGGCTGAAGGCCACCGTGCCGCGCACGGTCTCGAAGGCGTCAGTGGTCAGCTCCTGCGGCACCAGGCCGACGAGGGCGCGCGCGGCCCGCCACTGGCGCACGATGTCGTGGCCGTCCACCTCCACCGTGCCGCCGCTGGCGCGCACGATGCCGCAGACGATGCTGATGAGCGTGGTCTTGCCGGCGCCGTTGGGGCCGAGCAGGGCGAAGATCTCGCCGCGCCGGATCGACAGGTCGACGCCCTGCAGCGCACGCAGCCCCGAGGCATAGGTCTTGGTCAGGTCGCGCACCGTCAGCAGGGCCGTCATGCGCCGAGCATAGCCGCGCCCCGTGGCGGCTTCAGCGGCTCCAGAATGCAGGGATGAACGCCAACCCCATCCTGGTCGAGGTGCTGCGCGGCGCCAGCATCGAGTCGGCGCACCGCGGCGCGCTGGCCATCGTCGACGCCGACGGCGCCCTCCACACCGCCCGCGGCGACATCGAGCGCCCGGTGTTTCCGCGCTCGGCGGTGAAGCTGCTGCAGGCCCTGCCGCTGGTGGCCAGCGGCGCGGCCGAGCGCTGGCAGCTCGACGACGACGAGCTGGCGCTGGCCTGCGCCTCGCACGGCGGCGAGGAGCGCCACACCGCGGCCGCGGCCTCGATGCTGGCCAAGGCCGGGGTGGACGCCGGCGCGCTGGAATGCGGCACCCACTGGCCCGCCTTCGACGGCGCCCTCAAGGCCCTGGCCGCGCGCGGCCAGGCGCCCAGCGCGCTGCACAACAACTGCTCGGGCAAGCACGCGGGCTTCGTCTGCCTGGGCTGCCTGATGGCGCAGGCCTCGGACCGGCGCGACTACGTTCGCGGCTACCTGCAGCCCGGGCACCCGGTCATGCGCGAGGTGACGGCGGCCCTGCAGGCCGCCACCGGCTGCGACCTGGCCCGTGCCGCGGTGGGCACCGACGGCTGCTCGATCCCGACCTACGCCATCCCGCTGCGGCAGCTGGCGCAGGCGTTCGCGCGCGTGGCCACCGGCCAGGGCCTGAGCGCAGACCGCGCCCGCGCGGCCAGGCGGCTGCGCGCCGCGGTGGCGAAGGCGCCGTTCATGGTGGCCGGCAGCGGCCGCTTCGACAGCCGCGTGATGGAGCGCCTGGGCGAGCGCGTGTGCTGCAAGGTGGGCGCCGAGGGCGTGTACTGCGCCGCCCTGCCCGAGCTGGGGCTGGGGGTGGCGATCAAGGTCGACGACGGCAACACCGCGCGCGCCGCCGAAGTGGTGATGGCCGCCGTGATCGAGCGGCTGCTGCCGCTGGCCGACGCCGACGCCGGCTTCATGCGCAGCCTGTCCGAGCCGGTGCTGGTGAACTGGAACGGCATCGAGGTGGGCCGGCTGCGGCCGGCGGCGCTGCTGCGCGGCTGAGCGCGCCGTGGCGGCCCTGGCGGGGCCGCGGCCGCCGGCCCTCAGCCCCCTCAGGGGCGGGCGTGCATCAGGCGCGAGGCATGCCATACCTCGAACGGCACCGCCGGCGTCTGCTCGAGCCATCGGCGCCGCGGGTCGAGCACGTCCACCGCCACGCGGTGGGCGCCGCGCTGCACGCCATGCAGCGTGAAGGTGGGCGAGGCATACACCACCCGCAGCCGCCGGCCATCCAGCACCGGCCTCACCCGGTCGCCGGCCGCCACGCCCGCCACCCGCACCAGCACGTCGCCGCTGTTGCTGTGCACGGTGGCACCGGCCCGTGGGCTGGTGATGCGGGCCGCGGCCCACGCGCCCAGGGGCAGCAGGGCCACGAACGCGGCGAGCGCCAGCGCAGCGCGCGGGCCCGGCCGACCGGGGACCGGCCCCATGGCCACGCCGGCGATCGGGAGGACAGGCGACTTCATGCGGGAGGGTGCGGGGCCGGAGGCTTTGACGATGGACCCTGGCCCGCCGCCCGAGTTCCGCCACCGGCCCCGGATCACTCGGGTGCCGGCGCCCCGATCAGCGGCACCGCGCCGTCGGCGTCGCTGCCCAGCAGCCCGGTGCGGGTGTACAGGCCGAGCTTGCCGCGCGTGTCTTCGATGTCGAGGTTGCGCATCGTCAGCTGGCCGATGCGGTCGGCGGGCGTGAAGGCGCCGGCCACCTTCTCCATGCTCAGGCGCTCGGGCCGGTACGTGAGGTTGGGGCTGGTGGTGTCGAGCAGGCTGTAGTCGTTGCCGCGCCGCAGCTCCAGCGTCACCTCGCCGGTGACGGCGCGCGCCACCCAGCGCTGCGCGCTCTCGCGCAGCATCAGGCATTGCGGGTCGAACCAGCGCCCCTGGTAGAGCAGCCGGCCGAGCCTGCGGCCGTTGGTGCGGTACTGCTCGATCGTGTCTTCGTTGTGGATGCCGGTGACGAGGCGCTCGTAGGCGATGTGCAGCAGCGCCATGCCCGGGGCCTCGTAGATGCCGCGGCTCTTGGCTTCGATGATGCGGTTCTCGATCTGGTCGCACATGCCCAGGCCGTGGCGGCCGCCGATGCGGTTGGCTTCCTCGAACAGGGCCACGGCGTCGGCGTAGGTGCGGCCGTTCAGGGCCACGGGCTGGCCTTCCTCGAAGCGCACGCTCACGGTCTCGGCCCGCACCTCGACCTCCGGCTTCCAGAAGGCCACGCCCATGATGGGCTGCACGATGTGCAGGCCCGCGCTGAGGAACTCCAGGTCCTTGGCCTCGTGCGTGGCGCCCAGCAGGTTGCTGTCGGTGCTGTAGGCCTTCTCGACGCTCATCCTGTAGTCGAAGCCGGCGGCCTGCAGGTACTCGCTCATCTCCCTGCGCCCGCCCAGCTCGTCGATGAAGCGCTGGTCCAGCCACGGCTTGTAGATGCGCAGGTTCGGATTCGCGAGCAGGCCGTAGCGGTAGAAGCGCTCGATGTCGTTGCCCTTGTAGGTGCTGCCGTCGCCCCAGATGTGGACGTCGTCCTCGCGCATGGCCACCACCAGCGCGGTGCCGGTGACGGCGCGGCCCAGCGGCGTGGTGTTGAAGTAGGTGGCACCGCCCGTGCTGATGTGGAAGGCGCTGCACTGGATGGCGGCGATGCCCTCGGCCACCAGCTGCGAGCGGCAATCGACCAGGCGGGCGATCGCGGCGCCGTAGGCCAGCGCCTTGCGCGGGATCTCGTCGTAGTCGCTCTCGTCGGGCTGGCCGAGGTGGGCGGTGTAGGCGCAGGGGACGGCGCCCTTGGCGCGCATCCAGTGCACGGCGGCGCTGGTGTCCAGGCCGCCGCTGAAGGCGATGCCGACGCGCTCGCCGGCGGGCAGGGATTGAAGGATGTGGGTCACGGTGCGGGCGCTCCTGAACGGGCGATTGTCGCAAGGTCGGTGCGCACCGCCCCGGCGCTCAGCGGCCCAGCCGGCGCTCGATCGCGTCGAACAGCCCCTGCACCCCCAGCGCCAGCAGCGCCGCCGGCAGCGCGCCGGCCAGCATCATGGCGCTGTCGTTGACGGCCAGGCCGGCCACGATGCGGTCGCCCAGGCCCCCGGCGCCGACGAAGGCGGCGACGGTGGCGGTGCCCACGTTGATGACGGCCGCCGTCTTCACGCCCGCCAGCAGCGTGGGCCGCGCCAGCGGCAGCTGCACCGACCACAGGGTCTGGCGCGGCGTCAGGCCCAGCGCGCTGGCCGCCATGCCCAGCCCGGCCGGCACGCCGGCCAGGCCCGCATGGGTGTTGCGCACCACCGGCAGCAGCCCGTAGAGCGACAGCGCCACCAGCGCGGGCCAGAAGCCGATGGCACCGAGCGCCGCGATCAGGAACGCCAGCAGCGCCAGCGACGGCACCGTCTGCAGCACGCCCACGGCCCCCAGCACCCAGCCTGCCAGCGCCGGCCGCCGCCAGGCCGTGATGCCCAGCGGCACGCCCAGCAGCACGGCGGCCGCGACCGAGCCGAACACCAGGGCCAGGTGCTGGGCCAGCAGGCGGCCCAGATCGGGCGCGAACAGGCGCGCCAGGAAGCCCGGCCGGCCCGGCGCCGGCGGGGCCGCGCCGGCGGCGGGCCGGCCCAGCACCGGCGGCGGCGCCACGAAGTCGCGCGCCACGTCGGCGAAGCTGCGGCCGTCGAGCTCGACCTGCGCGTTCATCGTCCGCATCGCCGTGGCGCTGATGCGGCCCTGCAGTCCCTGCAGGACGGCCAGGGCGCGCGGGTCGATGGCGGTGCGCATCAGCAGCACGGCCTCGTAGCGCGGAAACACGTGGCGGTCGTCGACCAGCACGCGCAGCCCCGGGCGGCTGAGCTGGGCGTCGGTGGCGTAGGCGTCGATCAGGTCCACCTGGCCGGCGCGCAGCGCCTGGTAGGCCAGGCCGTGGTCGAGCGCGGCGCCGCCGCGCTGGGGCAGGCCGTAGGCGCGCTGCAGCGCCGGCCAGCCGTCGGCGCGCTCGCGGAACTCGTGCGACAGGCCCAGCTTCAGCTGCCCCGGCGCGAGCCGGGCCAGGTCGGAGATGCGGGTGATGCCCAGGGCCTGCGCCTGGTCCTCGCGCATCGCCAGCGCGTAGGTGTTGTCGAAGCCCAGCGGCACCGCGGCCTTCAGCCCGCGCGGCGCGAGCGCGGCGTCGATGGCGGCCAGCGAGGGGTTGCCGCCCTGGCCCAGGATCTCGCGCACGATGGTGCCGGTGTATTCGGGGTAGACGTCCACCGCTCCGCTGCTCAGCGCCTCGACCAGGATGCCGGTGTTGCCCAGGCCCTGCCGGTGCACCGCCGGCACGCCGCCGCGCACCAGCGTCTGGCGCGCGATCTCGCCCAGGATGTAGCTTTCGGTGAAGCGCTTGGAGCCCACCACCACCGGCGCAGCCTGCACGGCCCCTGCCAGCAGGGCCAGGATCAGCATCGAAAGGGCGCGCCGCATCCGGGCATTGTCGGGCCGGCCGAAGTATGTATGATCGATGCATACTCAATTTGTCAGACACCGCCATGGAAGCGACCGTTGCCGAACGCGGGCAGATCACCCTGCCCAAGGCCGTGCGCGACGCGCTGGGCCTGAGCAAGGGCACCAAGCTCAAGGTCGAGCTCGAGGGCGGGCGCATCGTGCTGCGCAAGGACGTCAGCGACGCCATGTCGCGCATGCGCGGCCGGCTCAAGCTGCCGCCCGGCGTCAGCACCGACGACATCATGCGGGCGCTGCGCGGCCGCGCGCCGGGCGATCCGGTGCCGGCCTGGGACCAGCCGCAGCCGCCCGAGCGCAAGCGCGGCCGCAAGTGACCGGCCGCCAGTGACCGCACGCCCCTGAGATTGCGCCCATGATCGCCGTCGACAGCAGCATCCTCATCGACTTCATCGGCGACGACGCAGCCGCCTCCGAGGCCGCCGACCTGGCGCTGCGCCGCGCACTGGCGGCCGGGCCCGTGGTCGCCTGCGAGGTCGTCGTGGCCGAGGTCGTGGCCGGGCTGGGCGACGGCTCGGTGGTGATCGAGGCGCTGGAGCAGATCGGCATCGACTTCTCGCCGCTGGAGCAGCGCGCCGCGGTGCGCGCCGGCGAGATGCAGCGCCGCTACGCCGAGCGCCGCCGCGCCGCGCGCGAGCCCGGCGATGCGCCGCGCACGGTGCCCGATTTCCTCATCGGCGCGCACGCGCTGCTGCAATGCCAGGCGCTGATCACGCGCGACGCCGGCTTCTTCCGCGACTACTTCAAGGGGCTCAAGGTCATCGTGCCGAAAGCCGCCTGAGGCAGCCCTCCTCCTTTCCTCCGACACAGGCCACCGCCATGCCCACCAAGACCGTCAAACCCGCCAAGACCGCCGCGCCCAAGCACGCCTACGCCAAGACGCTCAAGACTTTCAGAACCGCCAGCGGCAAGGAGGGCCAGTTCTACTCGCTGCCCGCCCTCGCCAGGACCTACCCCGGCGTGAGCCGCATGCCGGTGTCGATGCGCATCGTGCTCGAGAGCGTGCTGCGCAACTGCGACGGCCAGAAGGTGACGCCGGAGCACGTTGCCCGGCTCGCGCAATGGGGCGCGACCGCCGAGCGCACCGAGGAGATCCCCTTCGTCGTCGCCCGCGTGGTGCTGCAGGACTTCACCGGCGTGCCGCTGCTGGCCGACCTGGCCGCCATGCGCAACGTGGCCGCCAGGATGGGCAAGGACCCGAAGTCGATCGAGCCGCTGGTGCCGGTGGACCTGGTGGTGGACCACAGCGTGATGATCGACCACTTCGGCAGCCCGAAGGCGCTCGACCTGAACATGAAGCTGGAGTTCCAGCGCAACCAGGAGCGCTACCAGTTCATGAAGTGGGGCATGGACGCCTTCAGCACCTTCGGCGTCGTGCCGCCGGGCTTCGGCATCGTGCACCAGGTGAACCTCGAGTACCTGGCGCGCGGCGTGCACAAGACCAAGCAGGGCGTCTACTACCCGGATTCGCTCGTCGGCACCGACAGCCACACCACCATGATCAACGGCATCGGCGTCGTCGGCTGGGGCGTGGGCGGCATCGAGGCCGAGGCCGGCATGCTGGGCCAGCCGGTGTACTTCCTGACGCCTGACGTGGTGGGGATGGAACTCACCGGACAGCTGCGCGAAGGCGTCACCGCCACCGACCTGGTGCTGACCGTGACCGAGATCCTGCGCAAGGAAAAGGTGGTCGGCAAGTTCGTCGAGTTCTGCGGCGAAGGCACGCGCACGCTGAGCCTGCCCGACCGGGCCACGATCGGCAACATGGCGCCCGAGTACGGCGCGACGATGGGCTTCTTCCCGGTCGACGAGAAGACGATCGAGTACTTCCGGGGCACCGGCCGCACCAAGGCCGAGATCGAGGCCTTCGAGGCCTACTTCCGGGCGCAGAAGATGTTCGGCGTGCCCACGGCCAGCGAGATCGACTACACGAAGGTGGTCAAGCTCGATCTGTCCACCGTGACGCCCAGCCTGTCGGGCCCGAAGCGGCCGCAGGACCGGATCGAGCTCGGCAAGGTGGCGGGCAAGTTCACCGAGCTCTACAGCGCCCCGGCGGCCGACAACGGCTTCAACCAGCCGGCCGAGAAGCTGGTCGCGCCGGTGACCACGCCCTCGGGGCTGGCGATCCGCAACGGCGACGTGCTGATCGCCGCCATCACCAGTTGCACCAACACCAGCAACCCGAGCGTGCTGCTGGCCGCCGGCCTGCTGGCGAAGAAGGCCGTGGAGGCCGGGCTGAAGGTCAAGAAGCACGTCAAGACCTCGCTCGCCCCGGGCTCGCGCATCGTCACCGAGTACCTCAGCAAGGCCGGCCTGCTGCCCTATCTCGAGAAGCTGGGCTTCAGCGTTGCCGCCTATGGTTGCACCACCTGCATCGGCAATGCCGGCGACCTGACGCCCGAGATCAACGAGGCGATCACGAAGCACGATCTCGTCTGCGCCGCGGTGCTGTCGGGCAACCGCAACTTCGAGGCCCGCATCCACCCGAACCTGAAGGCCAACTTCCTGGCCAGCCCGCCGCTGGTGGTGGCCTACGCCATCGCCGGCAACGTCACCAAGGACCTGATGACCGAGCCGGTGGGCCAGGGCAAGGGTGGCAAGGACATCTTCCTGGGCGACATCTGGCCGACCAGCGAGGAGATCTACAAGCTGATGAAGTTCGCGATGAACGGCAAGGCCTTCCGCAAGAACTACGACAAGGTCAAGCGCGACCCCGGCAAGCTGTGGGAGAAGATCAAGGGCGTCTCATCGGGCAAGGACAGCAATGTGTACTCGTGGCCCCAGAGCACCTACATCGCCGAGCCGCCGTTCTTCGCCGACTTCACGATGGCGCCGAAGGCGCTGGTGGCCGGCGTGCAGGGCGCGCGCATCATGGGCCTGTTCGGCGACAGCATCACCACCGACCACATCAGCCCCGCGGGCAGCTTCAAGGACACGACGCCGGCCGGCAAGTACCTGCTCGAGCGCGGCGTGCTGAAGGCCGACTTCAACAGCTACGGCGCGCGCCGCGGCAACCATGAAGTGATGATGCGCGGCACCTTCGCCAACGTCCGGGTCAAGAACCTCATGATCCCGGCGCAGGCCGACGGCAGCCGGGTCGAGGGCGGCTACACGCTCTACCAACCCGGCGGCGAGCAGATGCCGATCTACGACGCCGCGATGAAGTACCTCGCCGCCGGCACGCCGACGGTGGTCTTCGCCGGCGAGGAGTACGGCACAGGCTCCAGCCGCGACTGGGCCGCCAAGGGCACCGCGCTGCTGGGCATCAAGGCCGTGGTGGCGCGCAGCTTCGAGCGCATCCACCGCAGCAACCTCATCGGCATGGGCGTGCTGCCGCTGCAGTTCAAGCCCGGCGACTCGTGGCCGGGCCTGGGCCTGAAGGGCGACGAGACCGTCGACGTGGTGCTGGCCGACGAGGTGCAGCCGCTGTCCGACGCCAAGCTGGTGATCACCGGGGCCGACGGCACGCGGCGCGAGCTCACGGTGACGCTGCGCATCGACACCGCCATCGAGGTCGACTACTACAAGCACGGCGGCATCCTGCCCTTCGTGCTGCGCCAGCTGCTGGCGGCCTGAGCGCCGGCGCCGTCCGCCCCGGCGCCCGGGCCGCAGGCCGGCCGTTCAGGGCGTCCTGGCGGCCGGGCGGCTGACGCGCTCGAAGAAGTCGTGGATGCCGGCGTCGCCCATCGAGCGCGCATCGGCCAGTTCGCCGCCGCGGGTGGCGTACAGCACCTGGCCGGTCGGCGAGACCACGGCCACCGCCGGGATGCCCTTCTTCAGCGGCACGCCGTAGCGGGCCGCGATGTCCAGGTTGTGGTCGAAGCGCCCTACATCGACCTTCACGACGCGGAAGTCGCGCGCGATCAGCGGCGCGCTGGCGCCGGTGTGGAGCGCCAGGTCGAGCACGCGGCAGTCGGGGCACCAGTCGGCGCCGAAGACGATCAGCACCGGCACCTTGGCCAGGGCCGCCGCCGCCATCGCCTGCCGGATGTCGCGCTGCGCATCGGCCTGCGCGTCGTAGGCCGGCGCGGCGCGTGCGGGCAGCCCCGCCAGGGCGGTGCAGGCGATCAGCCCGCCCAGGGCCCGCCGTCGCAGACGTGTTTGCATGGTGCTTCCTTCACGTGGGGGATCGAAAGGGGCGTGGGCCGGTTCGGCGTCAGCGGCCGCGCAGGAACAGCGCGTCCAGCTCCTTCAGCGTCACCTGGCGCCAGGTCGGACGGCCGTGGTTGCAGGTGTCGGCCCGCTCGGTGGCTTCCATCTCGCGCAGCAGCGCGTTCATTTCCTCGAGGGTCAGGCGCCGGTTGGCGCGCACCGCGCCGTGGCAGGCCATCGTGGCCAGGATGTCGTCGCGCGCGCGCTGCACGATGCGGCTGGCGCCGCCGCTGTCGGGGTGCGCCAGCTCGGCCAGCACCGAGCGCGTGAGCTCGGCCAGGTCGGCATCGGGCAGCGCCGCCGGGCGGCTGCGCACCACCAGCGTGGCCGCCGCCAGCACCCCCACGTCCAGGCCCAGCGCCAGCAGGGCGGGCTGCTCGGCTTCGGCGGTGGCAATCTCGGCCGCCGTCGCCGCCAGCGTCTGCGGGATCAGCAGCGGCTGCGCCGGCAGCACGGCATCGGCGGCAGCCGCGCGCTTCAGGCGCTCGTAGACGATGCGCTCGTGCGCGGCGTGCATGTCGACCACCACCAGGCCCTGCGCGTTCTCGGCCAGCACGTAGGCGCCGCCGATCTGCGCCAGCGCGCGGCCCAGCGGCCAGGCGCCGGCCGGCGCCGCGGGCTCGGGCCGCGGCACGGGCCAGGGGGGCCGGGGCTCGCGCGCGACCGGCGGCGCCTCGGCGAGCGCGAGCGCCCCCTGCCAGGCAGAGGCCTGGGAGGACACCGACGCCGGCATCGGCATCGGCGCCTGCATCGGCGCCAGCACGGGTGCGTGCCCCGGTGCAGGCTCCGGGACGACCCCGGCCAGCGCCCGCGTGGGGGCCAGCGCGTCCTCGACCGCGTGGCGCAGCGCCTGGTGCACGGCGCGGCCGTCCCGAAAGCGCACCTCGACCTTGGTCGGGTGGACGTTCACGTCCACCAGCTCGGGCGCGATGTCGACGAACAGCGCGTAGGCCGGCTGGCGGCTGCCGTGCAGCTGGTCTTCGTAGGCCGAGCGCACGGCATGCGCCAGCAGCCGGTCGCGCACGAAGCGCCCGTTCACGAACAGGTATTGCAGGTCGGCGCGGGTGCGTGCGGCCTCGGGCCGGCCCACGCGGCCGGCGATGGCCAGCGGCCCGCGCGTGGCTGCCAGCGCGCCGCTGTCGGCCATGAAGTCGGGGCCCAGCACGTCGGCCCAGCGGGCGGGCGCCGCGGCGGGACGCCACTGCGCGATCAGCCGCGCCTCGTGCCAGAAGGTGAAGCCGACCTCGGGCCGCGCCAGCGCGTGGCGGCGCACGGCCTCCAGCGCATGCGCCAGCTCGGTGGCATCGGTCTTGAGGAACTTGCGCCGCGCCGGCGTGCTGAAGAACAGCTCCTGCACCTCGACCGTGGTGCCCACGGCGCGCGCGGCCGGGGCGATCTCGCCGTCCCGCGCGTCCAGGCGCCAGCCGTGCGGGTCGTCTTCGGTGCGGGTGAGCAGGGTCACGCCGGCCACCGCGGCGATGGCCGCCAGCGCCTCGCCACGGAAGCCCATGGTCGACACCGATTCGAGCTCGGCCAGGCTGGCGATCTTGCTCGTGGCGTGGCGCTTCAGCGCCAGGGGCAGGTCTTCGCGGGCGATGCCGCTGCCGTCGTCCTCGACCACGATGGCGCGTACACCGCCGGCCACCAGCCGCACCACGATCTGGCGCGCGCCGGCGTCCAGCGCGTTGTCGAGCAGCTCGCGCACCACCGAGGCGGGGCGCTCCACCACCTCGCCGGCGGCGATCTGGCTGATCAGGGTGTCGGGCAACTCGCCGATGCGGCGCCGCACGGACCGCTGCAGCGGCAGGGCCGGAACGTTCATCGCAGGATTGTAGAAGTCACCCTGTCAGGTTTGACGGTAGGAACGTCTCTTGCTGACGGGCAGAATGGGCGGGCACCCGAGGGCTCGAGCCGCGGGGCGACGTTGGGGAATCGAATGCTTTCTTGTTTTGCCGAGCTGGTCACGCGCAGCGACGAGGACCGGCGTGGGTTCGAGACCCACCCGGTGGTGGTGGCCGCGGTGGCCGACGGCATGGCGGTGGAGCGCTACCGCGCGCTGCTGCTCGAGCTGTACCACGTGGTCTGGAACTTCAACCCGGTGTGCGCCGCCGCGGCCAGCCGCATGGGCGACCCCGCGCACGAGGCGCTGCAGCCGATCCGCCACTTCCTGTACCAGCACATGCACGAGGAGGCCGGCCACGAGACCTGGGTGCTGAACGACCTCGAGGCCATCGGCGTGGCCCCCGAGGCCGCCCGCGCGCACGCGCCGGCGGCACACACGCTGGCGCTGAACGGCTACAACTACTGGGCCGCCGACCGGCGCCACCCCTGCTCGGTGCTGGGCATGCTGTACGCGCTGGAGGTGATCGCGTCGGTGTACGGCGGGCCGTTCGCCAGCGCGATCCGCGAATCGCTGCTGCTCGACGGCGACCGCGGCGTCTCGTTCATCGACTCCCACGCCACCATGGACGCCCAGCACATGGCCGACCTGCGCAAGGTCCTCAACCAACTCGATGGCGAGGCCGCGCTGCAGGCCGTGGTGGAATCGGTGCGCGTCAATTTCCACCACTTCACCCGCATCATCGAGGCGATCTAGGGCTGCCGCGTGTCGCTCTATCCCACGCCCGCCGTTGGCGTTGCCGGCCTGCTGGGCCGGCCGTACAAGACGATCCGCCTGGAGTGGAGCTCCGAGCTGCGCCTGCTGCGCGTGCGCACCTGCGTGCGGCCCATCCAGTGCTACAGCCTGGCGGCGATGGGCGAGCTGCAGCAGATGCTGTCCGACATCAGCGCCAACCCGGGGCTGGTGCGCCACTTCGTGATGACCTCGGACGTGCCGCGGGTGTTCAACTTCGGCGGCGACCTGGCGCTGTTCGTGCTGCTGGTGCGCGCCGGCGATGTCGATTCGCTGCGGCTGTACGGCCGGCGCTGCGTCGACCTGGTGTGGTGGATGGAGAACGCCGCCAGCCTGGGCGTGCACACCACCGTGCTGTCGCAGGGCGACACCCTGGGCGGCGGGCTCGAGTCGGTGCTGCCCTTCCACCGCATCATCTTCGAGCGCGGCGCGCAGGCGGGCTTCCCCGAGGTGCTGTTCAACCTGTTTCCGGGCATGGGCGCCTGGGACTTCACCATCCGCAAGGCCGGCTTCGCGGTGGCCAACGAGATGATCCTGTCGGGCCGCCTGTACAGCGCCGAGGAGCTGCACTACCGGCGCGTCATCGACGTCGTGGTCGACGACGGCCAGGGCGAGGCCGCCATCGAGCAGGTGGTGCGCGAGGTCGACCCGCGCCACCGCGGCGTGCTGGCCGCGCTGCGGGCCCAGCGCCTGGCCGCGCCGATCCGCTACGAGACGCTGCTGGCCATCGTCGACCAGTGGGCCGAGAGCGCGCTCGGCCTGACCGACCGCGACCTGCGGCTGATGGAGCGCCTGGCGCGCGCACAGGCACGCAAGGCCGGCGGCGCCGACGAAGGCGCGGTCGAGGAGATCAAGCGGCTCGAGCTCGAGCAGGCCTGGGGCGACCGCCGCACCGGCTTCGACCGCCGGGCCGGCAGCCCGGACGACCGCCGCGTGCGCACCTGAGGCTCAGGCGGCGTGCCGCCGCGCGACCCAGAAGGTGGCGCCTTCGGGGCCGTAATGCTCGGCGTGCGGCACCTCGCGCGCCAGCTCGAACCCGGCTCCGGCCACGATGCGCCGGGTGTGGCCTTCGCAGGTGAGCGCGAACTCGCCGCTGACCACCAGCGCCTTCACGGCGAACGGGTGCGTGTGCGTGGCCACGCGCTGGCCCGGCGCCCACTCGCGCACCAGCACCTCGTCGAAGCCCTGGGCCAGGGCCTGGTGCCTGAATTCCTCGAAGGTCTGGGTTTTCATGCGCATCGTCCTTGCAGGAGGTGACCGGGCCCCGAGCCTACATGCTGCGCCGGTACTGCCCGCCGACCTCGAACAGCGCGTTCGTGATCTGGCCCAGGCTGCAGCAGCGCACGGCGTCCATCAGCACCTCGAACACGTTGCCGTTGTCGATCACCGCCTGCTGCAGGCGCTGCAGCATCGCCGGCGACTCGGCCGCATGGCGGGCGTGGAAGTCGCGCAGCCGCTGCAGCTGGCTCTGCTTCTCGGCCTCGGTGCTGCGCGCCAGCTCGATCGCTTCGGGCACCGGGTCGCCCTGCGGGTTGCGGAAGGTGTTGACGCCCACGATCGGATATTCGCCCGTGTGCTTGAGCATCTCGTAGTGCAGGCTCTCTTCCTGGATCTTGCCGCGCTGGTAGCCGGTCTCCATCGCACCCAGCACGCCACCGCGCTCGGCGATCTTCTCGAACTCGGCCAGCACCGCCTCTTCCACCAGCTCGGTCAGCTCGTCGATGACGAAGGCGCCCTGGTTCGGGTTCTCGTTCTTCGCCAGCCCCCACTCGCGGTTGATGATGAGCTGGATCGCCATCGCGCGCCGCACGCTCTCCTCGGTCGGCGTGGTGATCGCCTCGTCGTAGGCGTTGGTGTGCAGGCTGTTGCAGTTGTCGTAGATCGCGATCAGCGCCTGCAGCGTGGTGCGGATGTCGTTGAACGCGATCTCCTGCGCGTGCAGGCTGCGGCCGCTGGTCTGCACGTGGTACTTCAGCTTCTGGCTGCGTTCGTTGGCGCCGTAGCGGTCGCGCATCGCCACCGCCCAGATGCGGCGCGCCACCCGGCCCAGCACGGTGTACTCGGGGTCCATGCCGTTGCTGAAGAAGAAGCTCAGGTTGGGCGCGAAGTCGTCGATGTGCATCCCGCGTGCGAGATAGGCTTCGACGAAGGTGAAGCCGTTGCTCAGCGTGAACGCGAGCTGGCTGATCGGGTTGGCGCCCGCCTCGGCGATGTGGTAGCCGCTGATGCTCACCGAGTAGAAATTGCGCACGTCGTGATGCACGAACCATTCGGCGATGTCGCCCATCACCTTCAGGCTGAACTCGGTGCTGAAGATGCAGGTGTTCTGCCCCTGGTCTTCCTTCAGGATGTCGGCCTGCACCGTGCCGCGCACGTTGGCCAGGGTCCAGGCGCGGATCTTCTGCGCCTCGTCGTCCGTCGGCTCGCGGCCGTTGTCGGCCTTGAACCTGTCCAGGTTCTGGTCGATCGCGGTGTTCATGAACATCGCCAGGATCGTCGGCGCCGGGCCGTTGATCGTCATGCTGACGCTGGTGCTCGGGTTCGTCAGCTCGAAGCCGCCGTACAGCACCTTCATGTCGTCCAGCGTGGCGATGCTGACACCGCTGTTGCCGACCTTGCCGTAGATGTCGGGCCGCGGGTCGGGGTCGTTGCCGTACAGCGTGACGCTGTCGAAGGCCGTGCTCAGGCGCTTGGCCGGCAGGCCCTCGCTGACCATCTTGAAGCGCCGGTTGGTCCTGAACGCATCCCCCTCGCCGGCGAACATGCGCGTCGGGTCCTCGCCCTCCCGCTTGAAGGCGAAGGTGCCCGCGGTGTACGGGAAGCTGCCCGGCACGTTGTCCAGCAGCAGCCACTTCAGGATCTCGCCCTCGCACTCGTAGGCCGGCAGCGCGACCTTGCGGATCTTGCTGCCACTCAGCGTGGTGTGGACGAGCGAGGTGCGGATCTCCTTGTCGCGGATCTTCACCACGTACTCGTCGCCGGCATAGGCCTTGCGCATGTCGGGCCACATCGCGAGCAGCTTCTTCGCGTGCGGGTCCTGCTTCGCCTCGCGCTGCGCGGCGAGGTCGTGCACCGCCTCGACCGCGCGATGGCGGCCGGGCTTGTCGGTGGTCAGCATCGCGGCCGTGGCGCGCAGCTGCTGCAGCTCGCGCGCCAGCCGGCTCTGCGCGATCGCACGCCGCTTGTAGCCGCGCACCGTGTCGGCGATGTCGGCCAGGTAGCGCACACGCGCGGGCGGCACGATCGGCACCTGGTGCGTGCTGTGGCGCGTGGCCACGGCCGGCAGCCGGCCCTCGGTCACCGGCATGCCCAGTGCCGCCAGCCGCGGCCGCAGGGCCTGGTAGAGCGCGGTCACGCCGTCGTCGTTGAAGCGGCTGGCCATGGTGCCGAACACCGGCATCTGCTCGGGCGCCTGCTTCCAGGCCTCGCGGTTGCGCTGCACCTGCTTGGCGACGTCGCGCAAGGCATCGGACGCACCCTTGCGGTCGAACTTGTTGATCGCCACGAACTCGGCGAAGTCGAGCATGTCGATCTTCTCGAGCTGGCTGGCGGCGCCGAACTCGGGCGTCATCACGTACAGCGGCACGTCGACCAGCGGCACGATGGCCGCGTCGCCCTGGCCGATGCCCGAGGTCTCGACCACGATGAGGTCGAAGCCGGCGGCCTTGCACGCCGCGAGGACGTCGGGCAGGGACTGGCTGATCTCGCTGCCGAAGTCGCGCGTGGCCAGGCTGCGCATGAACACGCGCGGGCCGGCGCCCCAGGGCCCGATCGCGTTCATGCGGATGCGGTCGCCGAGCAGCGCGCCGCCGCTCTTGCGCCGGCTGGGGTCGATCGAGATCACCGCGAGGCGCAGCGCGTCGCCCTGGTCCAGCCGCAGGCGGCGGATCAGCTCGTCGGTGAGGCTGCTCTTGCCGGCACCGCCGGTGCCGGTGATGCCGAGCACGGGTGTCTTCGAAGCCTGGGCGGCCGCCGTGAGCGAGGCCTTCAGCGCGGCCGGGGCGGCGCCGTTCTCCAGCGCCGTGATCGCCTGCGCCAGCGCGCGCCAGGCGGCGTCGGTGTGGCCCTGCAGCGCAGCGGCATCGGCCGGCGCATGCGGCGACAGGTCGTGGTCGCAGCGCATCACCATCTCGCCGATCATCCCGGCCAGGCCCATGCGCTGGCCGTCCTCGGGGCTGTAGATGCGGGTCACGCCGGCCGCCTGCAGGGCGCGGATCTCGGCCGGCACGATGACGCCGCCACCGCCGCCGAAGACCTGGATATGGGCGCCGCCGCGCTGGCGCAGCAGCTCGACCATGTAGGTGAAGTACTCCACGTGGCCGCCCTGGTAGCTGCTGATGGCGATGCCCTGCACGTCCTCGTGCAGGGCGGCCGTGACGACCTCGTCGACGCTGCGGTTGTGACCCAGGTGCACGACCTCGGCACCCATGCCCTGAAGGATGCGCCGCATGATGTTGATGGCCGCGTCGTGGCCATCGAAGAGGCTCGCGGCGGTGACGAAGCGCACCTTGTGCACGGGGCGGTAGGCCGCCAGGGCCTGGTAGTCGGCGGAGAGCTCGGTCATGGCGTGCGGGAGGTCGGGCTGAGGGGGCAGGGCAGCTGGGAGGCAGGGCGCGGGCAGGGTGGCGACGAAGCCACGCACCGGCCGCAGGCCCTCCGCCTTCGGTTGACGTTTACGTAAACGTCAGATCGCATCATGCCACCGCGGGGTGTTGCCGATGCCCGCGCCGGGCCACCGTTCATGGTTAACCCGCAGCAGGCGGCGGCATGGCCCGGCGAGCGCGCTGCTACGCTCGCGCCCCCGGCATCCGGCACCGACTCCCCATGAGCTTCCTGGCCATCGACATCGGCAACACCCGCCTGAAGTGGGCGCTGTATGCGGCGCCGCACCCGGGGGCCACGTTGCTGCGCCACGGGGCGGTGTTCGTCGAGGCCATCGACGAGCTGGCCGAGCGCGAATGGCAGGGCCTGCCCGAGCCCGCCAGCATGCTGGGCTGCGCCGTCGCCGGCGAGGCGGTGCGGCGGCGCGTGGAAGAGCAGCTCGAGCTGTGGGACCTGGTGCCGCACTGGGTGGTGCCGGCCACGCGCGAAGCCGGGCTCGTGAACGGCTACGACCACCCCAGCCGCCTGGGCGCCGACCGCTGGGCGGCCTTGGCGGGGGCGCGCTCGCGGGCGCTGGCCGGCGCGCCCGCCGGCGACCGGCCCCCGCCGGCGCTGGTGGTGATGGTGGGCACCGCGGTCACGGTGGACGCGCTGGACGCCGACGGACGCTTCCTGGGCGGGCTCATCCTGCCCGGCTTCGGCCTGATGCTGCGCGCGCTCGAGATGGGCACCGCCGGGCTGCGCGTGCCCACGGGCGAGGTGGTGGACTTTCCCAGCAACACCAGCGACGCGCTGATGAGCGGTGGCGCCAACGCCATCGCCGGTGCCATCGAGCGCCAGGCCCGGCGCCTGCACGCCCGAGCCGGCGCCGCGCCGCTGCTGCTGATGACGGGGGGCGCGGCGGCCAAGCTGGCCCCCATCACCGATCTGCCCTTCGAGACCGTCGACACCCTGATCTTCGAAGGCCTGCTGCTGATGCAATCGCACCGGCTCAGCTTCTAGCGCCGGCGCGCTACAGCCAGCGCTGCAGCAGGTCGAACAGCTGCATCCGCGAATAGGGCTTGGCCAGGTGCGCGTCCATGCCCGCGGCCAGGGCGTGGGCGGCGTCGTCCTGGAACGCGTTGGCGGTCAGCGCCACGATGGGCACCCGGGGCTGGTGCAGCCGGGCCTCGCGCTCGCGCAGCTGGCGCGTGGCGCTGTAGCCGTCGAGCACCGGCATCTGGATGTCCATCAGCACCAGGTCGACGCGGGCGTGCGTCAGCAGCGTCATGGCCTGCGCGCCGTCCTCGGCCTCGATCACCTCCAGGCCGAGGGACTTCAGCATCTCGGCGCCGATCATCCGGTTGACGACGTTGTCCTCGACCAGCATCACGATGCCGCTGAGCGAGGCGCCCGGCTCGAGCGCGCCGAAGTCGGAGTCGTGCGAGGGCAGCGGCAGGTGCGAGGTGACCGGCAGCACGAGCGTGAAGCTGAAGGCCGAGCCGACGCCGGGCTGGCTGCGCACCGAGATCTCGCCCCCCATCTCGCGCACGATGCGCTGGCTGATGGCCAGGCCGAGCCCGGTGCCGCCGCGCAGGCGCGAGCGCGTGCCGTCGATCTGGTGGAAGGGCTGGAACACCCGCTGCTGCGCCGCGGCGTCGATGCCGATGCCGCTGTCCTCGACCGTGAAGGTGACGCGGCAGGCCTGGGGGCCGGCGGGCACGGCGCTCAGGCTCAGCGCCACGCCGCCGCGTTCGGTGAACTTGACGCCGTTGCCCAGCAGGTTCAGCAGCACCTGCTTCAGGCGCGGTGCGTCGCCGACCACGCCGTCGGGCACGCCCGCGTCCAGGTGCAGGCCCAGGGTGAGGCCGCGGTTCTCCGCGTTGGCGCGGATCAGCGCCGCCGCCGAGGCCGCCACCGAGTGCAGCGACATCGGCGTGGCAGCCAGGATCAGCTTGCCGGCCTCGATCTTGGAGTGGTCCAGCACGTCGTTGAGGATGTCCATCAGGGCCTCGCCCGAGGTGGCGGCGGTCTTGACCAGCCGCCGCTGCCGCGGGTCGAGCGAGGTCTGGCGCAGCAGTTCGAGCGCACCCAGCACGCCATTCATGGGCGTGCGGATCTCGTGGCTCATCGTCGCCAGGAACTGGCTCTTGGCCTCGTTGGCCGCCTCGGCGGCGACCTTGGCCTGCAGCAGGTCGGCGTTGGCGGCGTCCACCGCCGCCTTGGTCTGCCGCAGGTCGGCGTTGGCCAGCTCCACCTCGTTCTTGGCCCGAATCAGGCCGGCGTTGGCCGCGTCGGCCTGCAGCCCCTGGCGGATGGCCCGCAGCGCCGTGTCGCGAAATTCGCGCGTGGCCAGCAGCATGGTCGCGCCGAACAGCACCGCCAGCACCGCCAGCGGCGGCGACCGGGCCGCCCCCGGCAGCAGCGAGACCACCGCCAGCGAGCCCAGTTGCAACAGGGTCAGCAGCAGGAAGCTGCGGCCCGCCATCGACATGAAGAAGGCGCCGGTGGCCACCGAGCCGCAGACGATGACGACGTACACCGTGGCCGTGGTGCCGCCGAGCGTGGGGTAGATGGCCGAGGTGGCCGTGGCCCACATTGCGCCCACGGCCAGCGCGTTGGCCTCGAGCGCGCGCACGATGGCCGCGATGCGCGGCGGTGCGATGGACTCGGTGCTGCCGCCGAACTGCCGGCCCAGCATCCAGCGCCAGGCCGCCACCCCCAGCCCCATGGCGGCGACGACGCTGGCGGCGGCGCGATCCCCGGCATGCCAGCCCAGCCAGGCCACGAACAGCACCGCCACGGTCAGCAGCCACACGCTGCGCCCCGAGTTGCGCACGGCCACGCGCAGCATGCTGCGCTGGACGGCTGCTTCTATGACTTCGGAGCCGGCTTCAGGCGTCATGGGCGCCGGAGGATAACGCGCACCGCAGGCCCGCGCGACCCCAAACACGGCCGCGGCCGCCGTTCCGGCTCGAGCCCGCTGCGGGCCCGCGATCAGGACTGGATGTAGGTCTCCAGCTGGGCGATGGTGGCCTCGTGGGTGGCGATGATGTCGTCGAGGATGTCGCGCACCGAGATCATGCCCAGCACCAGGGTGCCCTCGACCACCGGCAGGTGGCGGATCTTCCGCTGGCTCATCAGCGCCATGCAGGCGTCGATGTCGGTCTTGGGCGTGACCGTCGTGACCTGGGTGCTCATGATCTCGGCCACGCGCGTGGTCTTGCTGTTGCGGCCCTGCAGCGCCACCTTGCGGGTGTAGTCGCGCTCGGAGAGCACGCCCACCAGGCGCCCGCCGTCCATCACCATCAGCGCGCCGGCCTCGTAGGCGGCCAGCAGTTCGAGGGCGGCGAAGACAGTGTCGTCGGGGCGGACGTGCCACAGCGTGCCGTCGCGCTGTCTCAACAGTTCGGAGACCGGTTTCATGGGTGTCACCTCGTGGGGCCTGGCGGACCCGGCGAGCCTACGCCAACGCGGGCGGCGATCAAGGGGCGGTGCCCCTATGATGGTTGCATGCAGCGCCGACTGTGGGACATCTCGCCGCCCGTGCGGCCGGGCTCGCCCGTGTTCCCCGGCGACGCGCCGTTCAGCCAGGACTGGGCCGCGCGCATCGGGCCGGGCTGCCCGGTCAACCTGTGCACGCTCACGCTCAGCCCGCACACCGGCGCGCATGCCGACGCGCCGCTGCACTACGACGGCGGCGGCGCGGCCATCGGCGAGGTCGCGCTCGACGCCTACCTCGGCCCCTGCCGCGTCATCCACGCCATCGGCTGCGGCGCGCTGGTGCACTGGGACCATCTCGCGCACGCCGCCGCCGGGCTGCCGCCCCGGGTGCTGGTGCGCACCTACGCCTGCGCGCCGGTGGACCGCTGGGATGCCACGCTGCCGGCTTACGCCGCCGCCACCATCGAGCGGCTCGCCGCCCTCGGCGTGCGGCTGGTGGGCATCGACAGCGCCAGCATCGACCCCGCGGACAGCAAGACCCTGCCCAGCCACCAGGCGGTGCGCCGGCTCGGCCTGCACGTGCTCGAGAACCTGCTGCTCGACGATGTGCCCGAAGGGGACTACGAGTTGATCGCGCTGCCGCTGAAGCTGAGCACGGCCTGCGCCTCGCCCGTGCGTGCGGTGCTGCGCGAGCCGGCCCGCTGAGCACGCGCTGAACGCCCGCGCGCATGAACCGCGACGACGCCCTGGCCCTGGATGCCGCCGACCCGCTGGCGCCGCTGCGCGCCCAGTTCACGCTGCCGCCGGGGCTGATCTACCTGGACGGCAACTCGCTCGGCCTGTGCCCCGCCGCGGCACCGGCGCGCCTGCGCCAGGTCGTCGAGCAGGAATGGGCCCAGGGCCTGATCGCCAGCTGGAACCAGGCCGGCTGGATCAGCCTGCCGCAGCGCGTGGGCGACAAGATCGCACGCCTGGTGGGCGCGGGCGCCGGGGAGCTGGTGGTGGCCGATTCCACCAGCGTCAACCTCTTCAAGGTGCTGAGCGCTGCGCTCGATCTCGCGGCCGCGGCCGGGCCGCAGCGCCGCGTGATCGTCAGCGAGCGCGACAACTTCCCCACCGATCTCTACATCGCCCAGGCGCTGGCGGCCGCCCGCGGGCTGGAGCTGCGGCTGCTCGAGCAACCCGGGCCGCTGGCCGCGGCGCTGGATGCACGAACCGCGGTGCTGATGCTCACGCAGGTGAACTACCGCAACGGCCGGCTGCACGACATGGCGGCGCTGTCGGCCGCGGCGCACGCGGCCGGTGCGCTGACGGTGTGGGACCTGGCACACAGCGCCGGCGCGCTGCCGGTGGACCTGCACCGCGACGGCGCCGATTTCGCCGTCGGCTGCGGCTACAAGTACCTCAACGGCGGCCCGGGCGCGCCGGCCTTCGTCTGGGTGCATCCGCGCCACGCGGCGCAGGTGCGGCAGCCGTTGGCGGGCTGGCTGGGGCATGCGGCGCCGTTCGACTTCGCGCCCGACTACGTGCCGGCGCCGGGCATCGCGCGCTTCGTCAGCGGCACGCCGCCCATCCTGTCGCTGGCGGCGCTGGAATGCGGCGTCGACAGCGTGCTGGCGGCCGAGCCCCTGGGCGGCTTGGCAGCCCTGCGCGCCAAGTCGCTGGCGCTGACGCGGCTGTTCGCGCAGCGCGTGGAGGCCCTGGCCCCGGCGACGGGCCCGGCGCTCACGCTGGCCTCTCCGCGCGCTGACGCCGAGCGCGGCAGCCAGGTGTGCTTCTCGCATCCCGAAATCGGCTACCCCGTGATGCAGGCCCTGATCGCGCGCGGCGTGGTGGGCGATTTCCGGGCCGGCGCGGCCGGTGAAGCGGACATCCTGCGCTTCGGCTTCACCCCGCTGTACACCCGCTTCGTCGATGCCTGGGACGCGGCGGCGCACCTGGGCCAGGTGCTGGCGCTCGAAGAATGGCGCCGCCCCGGGTTCGATCAGCGGCGGGCCGTGACGTGAGCCGCGCGGCGCCGCCCGAGCACGGCGAGACCAGGCGCACTGGGACCTGTACCGGCTGGACGAGGCACAGCTCGATCTGGAAGACGCCTTCAGGCGCTGGCGCTTCCGCCACGTGATCGCGGTCGACCGCATCATCGGCTTCATGCGCGGCACCCAGAATGCGGCAGCATGACCACCGACCTCTCCCGCTTCCCGATCACCCGCAAGTGGCCCGCGCGCCACCCCGAGCGCCTCCAGCTGTACTCGCTGCCCACGCCCAACGGCGTCAAGGTGTCGATCGCGCTCGAGGAAACGGGCCTGCCCTACGAGCCGCACCTCGTGCGCTTCGACGCCGACGAGCAGACCTCGCCCGAGTTCCTCTCGCTGAACCCGAACAACAAGATTCCCGCCATCCTCGATCCGCAAGGGCCGGGCGGCCAGCCGCTGGCCTTGTTCGAGAGCGGTGCGATCCTGCTCTACCTGGCCGAGAAGACGGGGCAGCTGCTGCCCGCCGACCCGGCCGAGCGCTGGCAGGCGGTGCAATGGCTGATGTTCCAGATGGGTGGCATCGGGCCGATGTTCGGGCAGCTCGGCTACTTCCACCGGTTCGCGGGCAAGGACATCGAGGACCAGCGCCCCCGCGAACGCTACGTGGCGGAATCGCGCCGCTTGCTGGGCGTGCTGGACCGCCGCCTGGCGGGGCGCGACTGGATCATGGGCCGCGACTACACCGTGGCCGACATCGCCGTCTGGCCCTGGGTCCACACGCTGGTCGGCTTCTACGGCGCCGCCGAGCTGGTGGGGTTCACGGATTTCGGGCAGGTGGCGCGCGCGCTGCAGGCCTTCCTGGCCCGGCCGGCGGTGGTGCGCGGCCTGCAGGTGCCACAGCGCCCGGCCTAGAATCTTCGGCCACCGCGCAAGCCTTCGGAGACGCTTCCATGGACACCCGCACTTCCCCGATCCGCCTGCGCCTGACCCAGCTGCGCGAGGTGCTGGCCGAGCGCGGCATCGACGCCCTGCTGGTGCCCAGCAGCGACCCCCACCTCAGCGAATACCTGCCCGAGCGCTGGCAGGGCCGCCAATGGCTGTCGGGCTTCACCGGCTCGATGGGCACGCTGGTGGTGACGGCCGACCGCGCGGCCCTGTTCGCCGACAGCCGGTACTGGGTCCAGGCCGAGGCCGAGCTGGCCCCCGGCGGCATCGAGCTGGTGAAGATCGAATCGGGCACCTCGCCGGGCCATGTCGACTGGCTGGCGCGCGAGCTGCCGCGCGGCGCCGTGGTGGCGGTGGACGGCCAGGTGCTGGGCCTGGCCGCCGCCGAGCGGCTGCAGGCCGCGCTGGACGGCGCCGGAGTGCAGTTGCGCACCGACATCGACCTGCTGGACGCGATCTGGCCCGACCGCCCCGGCCCGCCCGCCGCACCGGTCTATGCCCACCGGCCCCCGCACGCCAGCCAGCCGCGCGCGGCCAAGCTGGCGGCAGTGCGCGCGGCGATGGCGCAGCACGGCGCCACGCACCACTTCGTCTCCACCGTCGACGACATCGCCTGGCTCACCAACCTGCGCGGCAGCGACGTGCCCTACAACCCGGTGTTCCTGGCCCACCTGCTGCTGGACGGGCACGGCGGCACGCTGTTCATCGGCGCCGGCAAGATCGACGCCGCACTGGCCGCCGAGCTGGCCGCCGACGGCCTGCGCCTGGCACCCTACGGCCAGGCGGGCAGCGCGCTGGCGCAGCTGGGCGCCCCCGACACGCTGCTCATGGACCCCAGGCGCGTGACGCACGGCCTGCGCATGCAGCTGGGCGCCGGCTGCAAGCTGGTGCAGGCCATCAACCCCAGCACGCTGCTGAAGAGCCGCAAGAGCGCGGCCGAGGCCGCCTTCGTGCGCGAGGCCATGGCCGAGGACGGCGCGGCGATGTGCGAGTTCTACGCGGACTTCGAGGCCGCGCTGGCGCGCGGCGAGCGCCTCACCGAGCTGAGCGTGGACGAACGGCTCAGCGCCGCCCGGGCCCGCCGCCCGGGCTACGTGGGCCTGAGCTTCAACACCATCGCCGGCTTCAACGCCAACGGCGCGATGCCCCATTACCGGGCCACGCCCGAGTCCCACGCCACGATCGAAGGCGACGGCCTGCTGCTCATCGACAGCGGCGGCCAGTACCTGGGCGGCACCACCGACATCACGCGCGTGTGGCCCATCGGCGCCGTGGATGCGGCGATGCGGCGCGACTACACGCTGGTGCTGAAAGGCACGCTGGCGCTGTCGCGCGCGCGCTTCCCACAAGGCACGCCGGGCCCGATGCTGGATGCGCTGGCGCGCGCGCCGCTGTGGGAGCAGGGGCTCGATTTCGGCCACGGCACGGGCCACGGCGTGGGCTATTTCCTGAACGTGCACGAAGGTCCGCAGAGCATCAGCAAGACCACGCCCGACGCCCACATGGGCATCGAGCCGGGCATGATCACCAGCGTCGAACCTGGTGTCTACCGCGCCGGGCGCTGGGGCGTGCGGATCGAGAACCTGGTGCTGGCCGTGCCCGCCGCCACGCCCGAGGGCGGCGGCTTCGGCGAGTTTCTCGAGTTCGAGACACTCACGCTGTGCCCGATCGACACGCGCTGCATCGAGCGCGGGCTGCTGCGCAGCGACGAGATCGCCTGGCTGAATGGCTACCACGCGACGGTGCGTGCGCGGCTGGCGCCGCGGCTGCAGGGTGCGGCACTGGCCTGGCTGCAGGAGCGCACCGAGCCGTTGCCGTAGCCGCTGCGCCAGCCCGCCCCGGCGATGTATCGCCCGGGGCGCGGCGGCACCGCGGCGGCCTGATCAGGGCATCAGATCGGCGCGGATTTCGCCGCCCTTGTGCTGCGCGGAATGCACGTTCACGTACAGGTGGCCGGCCGCGTAGGCCTGCATCTGCTCGGGCGTCAGCTTCGCGCCGGCCGGCACCGACCAGACCCCGGGCGAGGTCTGCGTCAGCGGGACGATCACCGGGCCGTTCATGTTCTTGCCGGGCGCCATGTGGATGTGCGCCATCGTGCCCTCGACGCCGGTGGTGGTGACGCTGCCGCTGACCGAACCGTCGGCCGCCACGGTGATGCTGCCGGTGCCGGTGGCCGAGGTCGTGACCGGGGGCACCTCGTGGGCGCCGCTGAGCTTGAGCATGTCGGTGCCGGCCAGCGCCGCCGACGACCAGGCCAGGGCGGCGGCCGTGGCGGCCAGGGCGATGTGCTTCTTCAAGGCGAATGGCATGCAGGTCTCCTCAGGGGTGGGTGGGAACGGCGCGGACTGTATGCCGGCCGACACCGCGGCGAAAGCCCCAGCGCGCGATGACCTTGGTGCCATGTGGATGAACCCGGCCCGCGGGCCTTCGGCGCCCGCCCGCTCAGACCAACGCCCGACCGCTCAGCCGCTCGAGCACCCGCAGGGGCGAACGCGCCGGATCGTGCATGGCCGCCACGGGCAGGTGCCAGGTCTGCTCCAGCGCATACTGGCCGCGCATCGCGGCGTGCGAGGCCTGGTCGGTGTAGACGAGCCAGGTGCAGCCGGGCTCGAAGGCGTGCGTGACCTGCGGCACCTCGGCCTGGTAGGCGGCGTCGGCCTTCATCGCATCGTGCAGGCCCAGCATGTAGTGGTCGTAGGCGCTGCGCCGGCGTTTGGTGACGTGCAGCCAGTGCATCAGCGCGCTGCTGCCGGGCCTCGGCGGGCGCAGCGCGGGCAGGAAGCGGCGCGCCACGTCCTCGAACGGCGCGCCCAGGCGCCACACGCGCGGCTGGCCGCTCGGGTTGACGTTGCTGAACACGCGCAGGATGCGCGTGCCCTGCGTGGGCGACGACGGGAAGCTGTCCACGTGCAGCCGCGTGTCGTCCTTGCGCCAGGAGATCTGGCGGCCGGCGATCTCGGCCGGGCGGAAGCTGGTGCGCGCCTGCTGCAGCGCCGCGCCATAGCCGGGCAGCAGGTGCTGCAGCAGCGCGCGCGTGGCCGCCGCATAGCGCTGCAGCAGGCCCTGCAGCAGCCGCTGCAAGGCCGCATCGGCGTCGGTGCCGCGCACCCGGCCGGTGAGCGGGTCGAGGCTGATGTTCTTGCCCTTGCCCTCCAGCGCCGCGGACAGCAGCCGCACCTCGTCGCCCTGCAGCGCGAACGGCAGCTGCGGCAGCAGCAACACGCTGCCCTGCTCGAGCGCATCGACGGCGGCGGCCTGCTCGTCGGCGGTGGCCGGCGCGTCCCAGCGCGCCAGCCGCAGGCGGGTGATCGGGTTCATCGCGAAGGTCTCCTGGGTGACGGCACCAAGAGTAACCCAAGGCCGCGGCGCGGCTAAATACAATGCCGCTGCCGCTCGACCGTCGTGCATCCTGGCCAGCGGGCCCGTCTCGAATGCCCTATTTCAAGATCGCCATCATCGCCCTGTTCGTGCTGAGCACCGCCTACGTGCATCTGCGCGGCCGCGCGCGGCTGGGCTTCTGGCGCCAGTTGACCGACCACTCGACGTTCATGGCGCCGATCAACTGCTTCCTCTACCTGTTCTCGAAGGCGCCGGCCCAGCCCTACCTGCCGCTGGCACAGTTTCCGGAACTGGACATCCTGCAGGCACACTGGCGCGAGATCCGCGCCGAGGGCGAGCGCCTGTACGCCGACGGCGCCATCAAGGCCTCGGACCGCTACGACGACGCCGGCTTCAACTCGTTCTTCAAGACCGGCTGGAAGCGCTTCTACCTGAAGTGGTACGACCAGGCGCACCCCTCGGCGATGGCCCTGTGCCCGTTCACGACCCAGCTGTTGCAGCAGGTGCCGAGCGTGAAGGCGGCCATGTTCGCCGCCCTGCCGCCCGGCGCCCGGCTGGTGCGGCACCGCGACCCCTATGCCGGCTCGCTGCGCTACCACCTGGGGCTGGTCACGCCCAACAGCGACGAGTGCTACATCGACGTCGACGGCCAGCGCTATTCCTGGCGCGACGGCGAGGCGGTGATGTTCGACGAAACCTACCTGCACTACGCCGAGAACAAGACGCAGACCAACCGCATCATCCTGTTCTGCGATGTCGAGCGCCCGCTGTTCACGCGCGCGGCCGCGGCCGTCAACCGCTACGTCAGCCGCCACCTGCTGGGCGCAGCCACCGCGCCCAACCAGCCCGGCGACCGCACCGGCGGGCTGAACCGGGCCTTTGCCTACATCCAGGTCGTGCGGCTGTGGGGCAAGCGCGTGAAGGCGCGCAGCCGCTTCGCCTACTACGGCCTGCAGTGGCTGATCTTCGGCGGCCTGCTCGTGCTCTGGCTGTGGCGTTGAGCCTGGGCGTCACTGTCGCACCGAGCCGCCGGCGCTAGCTCGCCCCAGGGCCCGCGATGGGGGTACGGCTGCTGATTCCGTTCCTGCGCCTGCTGCGCTGGCTGCCGTTCGGCGCCGTCACCGGGCTGGGGGTCGTCACCGGCTGGCTGATGTGGCTGCCGCCGACGCGGCGCAAGCGCCTGGGCCGCCGCAACCTGGCGGCCTGCTTTCCCGCCATGGTGCCGGCCGAGCGCGAGCGCCTGCTGCGGCGTCACTTCGTCGCCATCGCGCAGATGTTCCTCGAGTACGGCTACGGCTGGTTCGGCCCGCGCGAGCAGATCGAGCGCCTGGTGCGCATCGAAGGCCTGGAACACCTGCAGCGCCTCGAAGGCCGGCCCGTCATCCTGAGCATGCCGCATTTCACCGGCCTCGACCTGGCCGGGTTGCGGCTGTCGCTGGCGGTGCCGGTGGTCAGCGTCTATTCGGGCCACAAGGACCCGGCGCTGGACGCCTTCATGAAAGCCAAGCGGCTGCGCTTCGGCACCGGCATCGTGTTCCGGCGCCAGAGCGGCATCCGGCCGGCGCTGCGCGCCCTGCAGCAGGGCCTGCGCTTGTACTACCTGCCCGACCAGGACCACGGTCCGCGCGATTCGGTGTTCGTGGACTTCTTCGGCGTCCGGGCCGCCACCATCACCGGCCTGTCGCGCATCGCCGCGCTCGCCGGCGCCACCGTGCTGCCCTGCTACCCGCGGCGCGAGCGCGACGGCTACACCCTGGTCATCGAGCCGCCGCTGACGGGCTTTCCGAGCACCGACCTGGAGGCCGACGCGCGCCGCATGAACGCCGTCATCGAGCAGCAGGTGCTGAAGGTGCCGCAGCAGTATTTCTGGCTCCACCGGCGCTTCAAGAGCCGGCCGCCGGGCGAGCCACCCTTCTACGACGACTGAGCGTCGGCGGGCGGCGCCGCTTCGGCCCGGCCCGGCGCGCGCAGGTCGATGACCGCGGTATGGGCGGTCTTGTCCTGGATACCCTGCCGGTTCGGGTCCCACAGCACCTGGAAGAAGCCCAGGCCGCCGGTGGCGACGCCGGCGGCGTAGCCACCGTAGCGCTTCAGGCAGCGCATCACCGTCATCGGCTTGCCGGTGAGTTCGACCACGCGCAGCCCGAACAGCTTCTTGCCCACCGTCTGGCCGCCCCACCAGGCCGGCAGCAGCGAGAAGTAGACGATGCCCCAGCCCAGGCCGGCGCCGAGATCGTCGAGCAGCTGCCCCAGCTTGTCCTTCCAGTGCAGGGACTTGGGGTGGCGCGCCTGGGCCAGCTCGGCCTCGAGCCTGGCGATGCGCTGGGCATCGGTCAGTGGCGGGGCCGAGGCCGCGCTGGCCGCGGCGGCGGCATCCGCCCCATCGCCAACGTCGCCGCTCTCGGCCGACTGTGCCGTGACTGAGCCGGCCTGGTGCGACCGGCGCCAGGCCTGCCACTGCTCCTGTGCCTGCTGGAAGGCCAGCAGCAGCACCAGCGCCGCGCCGATCCAGCCCAGCACCCAGCGCGGCCCGCGCGAGCCACCGCCACGGCGGCTGCGCAGCTGCAGCACCACCAGGGCCAGGCCGCCGAGGAGCCAGAAGCCACTCACATCGGACAGCAGCCCGATGACGCCCAGATCGACACTGATGGCCACGGCGCGCCGCAGCGGCGAGGCCAGTGGCTGCCCCACCAGCGCCGGCGCCACGTTCAGCGGCTCGGGGGTGATCCAGCGGCGGTCGCGCGCCGTCTTCACGCGATCGGCCAGCACGCTACAGCAGCACGATGTCGTACTGCTCCGGATTCATCGTCGGCTCGGCGCTCAGGCTGATCGGGCGGCCGATGAACTCGCTCAGGCCGGCCAGGTGCACGCTCTCCTCGTCGAGCAGCATCTCCACCACCGCAGCGCTGGCGACGACGCGGAACTCCTTCGGGCTGAACTGGCGCGCCTCGCGCAGGATCTCGCGCAGGATGTCGTAGCACACGCTGCGCGCGGTCTTCACCTGGCCGCGGCCCTGGCAGGTGGGGCAGGGTTCGCACAGCATGTGGGCCAGGCTCTCGCGCGTGCGCTTGCGCGTCATCTCCACCAGGCCCAGCTGCGTGAAGCCGCTGACCGTGGTGCGCGTGCGGTCGCGCGCCAGCTGCTTGCGCAGCTCGGCCAGCACGGCCTGCTGGTGGTCCTCGCGCGTCATGTCGATGAAGTCGGCGATGATGATGCCGCCCAGGTTGCGCAGCCGCAGCTGGCGCGCGATGGCGCCGGCCGCTTCGAGGTTGGTCTTGAAGATGGTGTCGTCGAAGTTGCGCGCGCCCACGAAGCCGCCGGTGTTGACGTCGATGGTGGTCAGCGCCTCGGTCTGGTCGACGATGAGGTAGCCGCCGCTCTTCAGCTCGACGCGCCGGGCCAGCGCACGCGCCAGCTCTTCCTCGATGCCGAAGAGGTCGAAGATGGGCCGCTCGCCGCGGTACAGGTCGAGCTTGGCCACCGCGCCGGGCATGTAGGTCTCGCCGAAGGCCTTGAGCGCATCGCATTGCAGCCGGCTGTCGATGCGGATGGTCTGCGTGGCTTCGTTGGCCAGGTCGCGCAGCACCCGCTCGGCCAGGCTCAGGTCCTGGTGCAGCAGCGTGCCCGGCGGGCTCTTCTGCGCGCGCTCGCGGATCAGCGCCCAGGCGCGGCGCAGGTAGGCGATGTCATCGGCCAGCTCGGCATCGGTGGCCTCCTCGGCATTGGTGCGCAGGATGAAGCCGCCGGGCTTGTCGCCGTTCCTGTCGCCGGCCTTGTCGCCGGCCTTGTCGGGCTGCAACCCGGTCAGCGCCTGCATGCGCGCACGCAGCTGCTCGCGCAGCTCGGGGCTGCCGATCTTCTGGCTGATGCCGATGTGGTTGTCTTGCGGCAGGAAGACCAGCATGCGGCCGGCGATACTGACCTGGGTGGACAGGCGCGCGCCCTTGGTGCCGATGGCGTCCTTGATCACCTGCACCGTCAGCGTCTGGCCCTCGAACACCTGGCGCTCGATCGGCACCAGCGGGGTGTCGCTGCGCACCGGCGGGCCGCCGTGCAGGTCGGCCACGTGCAGGAAGGCGGCGCGCTCCAGGCCGATGTCGATGAAGGCGCTCTGCATGCCCGGCAGCACGCGCACCACCTTGCCCAGGTAGACGTTGCCGACCAGGCCGCGCTCGAGCGTGCGCTCGATGTGCAGCTCCTGCACGGCGCCGTTCTCGACCACCGCCACGCGGGTCTCCTGCGGCGACCAGTTGATCAGGATGTCCTGGGCGGGCATGGCTACAGCTCCAGGCGCACGCGGGTGCGCGACAGCAAGGTGATGGTCTCGTGCAGCGGCAGGCCCATGATGCCGCTGTAGCTGCCTTCCAGGTGCTCGATCCAGGCCGCGATGCGGCCCTGCACCGCGTAGGCGCCGGCCTTGTCGCGCGGCTCGCCGCTGGCGACGTAGCGCCTGATCGTGGCCTCGGACAGCGCCGCGAAGCGCACGCGCGAGGTGCTGGTGGCCAGGTGGTGCAGCCGCTCGTGGCCGACCACCACACTCGTCATCACGCGGTGGCTGCGGCCCGACAGCGCGCGCAGCATGGCCGCGGCATGGGTGTCGTCGCGCGGCTTGCCCAGGATGCGGCGCCCCAGCGCCACCGTGGTGTCGGCGCACAGGATGGGCGCCGGCGGCAGCCCGCGCCGCGCCAGCCGGCGCCGCGCCGCGCCCAGCTTCAGCAGCGCCACCCGCTGCACGTAGGCCAGCGGCAGCTCGCCGGTGCGCTCCTGCTCCAGCGTCTCGGCGTCTTCGTTGCGATCGGGCAGCAGCGGCCGGAAGGCGATGCCGGCCTGCGCCAGCAGCTGGGCGCGGCGCGGGCTGGCACTGGCGAGGTAGACGAAGTCGTACAGCATGCCGGCCATTGTCCATGGCCCGCCCTGCGGCGCGCCCCGATCATTCCCGGTGGTACGGGTGCCCGCCCAGCAGCGACCAGGCGCGGTACAAGGCCTCGGCCAGCAGCACCCGCGCCAGGGCGTGCGGCAGGGTCAGGTCGGACAGCCGGATCGCTTCATCGGCACCTGATTTCAGCCCCGGCGCCAGGCCGTCGGGGCCGCCCAGGACGAGCACCACGTCGCGGCCCTGGCCCTCGTCGCGCCAGGCGCGCAGGCGCTGCGCCAGCTGCGCGCTGGACAGGCGTGCGCCCTGCTCGTCCAGCACGACGCGGCGTGCGCCCTTGGGGCAGGCCGCCGCGATGCGCGCGGCCTCGGCCTGCATGCACTGCGCCGCGGTCTTGCCGCTGCGGCGCGGCTCGGCCTTCAGCGCCGTCAACGCCAGCGGCATCTCGGGCGGAAAGCGCTTGGCGAATTCGGCCCAGGCGGCGTCGGCCCAGGCGGGCTGGCGCTGGCCCACGGCCACCACCAGCAACTTCATGCCCTCAGCGCGGCCGCACGGCCTTGCGCGCCGGGGCCTTGGCGGCGGCGCGGGCGCCGGGCCTGGCGCCCGCCTTCGCCGCCACGCGCTGGTAGGCGGCGCTCTTGTTGCCGGCCTTCGTGGCAGCGGTCTTGGCGGCAGTCTTGGCGGCAGTCTTTGCACCGGACTTCGGCGCCGGCTTCGGCGCGGACCTCGGCGCCGGCGTGCGCGCCCCGGCCGGCTTGGCGGCCGCGGTCTTGCGTGGCGCCGGTGCCGGCTCGCTGGCCTTCACCAGCTTGGTGTTCACGTCGCCCACCTTCATGCGCACCGTCTTGCCGCCCCAGATCTCTTCGAGGTGGTAGTAGTCGCGGATCGCCGGCTGCATGATGTGCGCCACGGCGGCGCCGCAGTCGACGATGATCCATTCGCCGTTGTCCTCGCCCTCGGTGCTCATCACCTGCATGCCGCGGCTCTTGACGCTGTCGCGCACGCTGGCCGCCAGGGCCTTGGTCTGCCGGTTGCTGGTCCCCGAGGCGATGATCACGCGCTCGAACATCGAACTGAGGTGCTCGGTGTTGAAGACGGCGATCTGCTGCGCCTTGACGTCTTCGAGGCCATCGACGATGGCGCGTTGCAGCTTGCGAATGTCCATTCAGCTCCCGGGTGGATTGAGGCCGCCTGCGGCCGGGGCGCGGTACAGGCCCTGCAGGTCAATATAGCGCGCCACCTGCGGCGGCACCAGTTGCGCGATGTCCCGGCCCTGCGCCACGCGACGGCGGATGTCGGTGGACGAGATGTCCAGCATCGGCAGCGGCAGCATGCGGTGGGCACAGGCCTGCACCTCGGGCGCGGGCTCGCGCGGCGGCCCCGGACGGTTGGCCACCGCCAGCGTGACCAGGCCGAGCAGCCGCGGCCAGTCGTGCCAGGTGTGCAGGCCGGCGTACTGGTCCTGCCCGATGACGAGCACCCAGTCGGTGCCCGGCTCGGCAGCGGCCAGCGCCTGCACCGTGTCCAGCGTGAAGCTGGGGCCGGCACGCTCGATCTCGATGCGGTCGAGCCGGAAGCGCGGCTCGCGCGCGATGGCCAGGCGCACCATCGCCTCTCGGTGCCGGGCCGGCGTGACGGGGCGATCCTTCTGCCAGGGCTGGCCGGTGGGGATCCAGCGCACCTCGTCCAGTGCCAGCGCCGCCAGCGCGGCATGCCCGAGCGCGACATGCGCGTTGTGCACCGGGTCGAAGGTGCCACCCAGCAGGCCGACCCGCCTAGTCATTCATGCAGCCAGTCGCGCGGGCGCAGGAAGTCGGTCAGCAGCCGCGCCTCGGGCGTGCCCGGCTCGGGCTGCCAGTCGTAGCGCCACTTCACGAGCGGCGGCATGCTCATCAGGATGCTCTCGGTGCGGCCGCCGCCGTGCAGGCCGAAATGGGTGCCGCGGTCCCAGACGAGGTTGAACTCGACGTAGCGGCCGCGCCGGTAGGCCTGGAAATCGCGCTCGCGCTCGCCGTAGGGCGTGGCGCGCCGGCGCTGCACGATCGGCAGGTAGGCCGGGATGAAGGCGTCGCCGACGGCGCGCAGCATCGCGAAGCCGGTGGCGAAGTCGCCCTCGTTGAAGTCGTCGAAGAACACGCCGCCGATGCCGCGCGGCTCGTTGCGGTGCTTGAGGAAGAAATACTCGTCGCACCAGGCCTTGAAGCGCGGGTACTTGTCGGCGCCGAAGGGCGCCAGCGCATCGGCGTTGACGCGGTGGAAGTGGCGCGCGTCGTCCTCGAAGCCGTAGTAGGGCGTGAGGTCCATGCCGCCGCCGAACCAGGTGACGGGATCGCGTCCCGCGGGGAACGCGGCCAGCAGGCGCACGTTCATGTGCACCGTGGGCACGTAAGGGTTGCGCGGGTGCATCACCAGGCTCACGCCCAGCGCCTCGAAGGGCGCGCCGGCGAGCTCGCCGCGGTGCTGCGTCGCCGAGGGCGGCAGCGAAGCGCCCTTCACGTGGCTGAAGTTGCAGCCGCCGCGCTCGAGCAGCTGCCCTTCCTCGAGCAGTTGCGACAGGCCGTCGCCCTCGAGCTTGCCGCCGGCCGGGCGCTGCCAGCCGTCGCTGCGGAAGGGCAGCCCGTCCTCGGTCTGCAGCGCCTGGACGATGCGGCCCTGGAGGCCGAGCAGGTAGGTGCGGACGGCGGCGACGTCGGTCATGGCAGGCTCACAGGCTTCGCGGTCATCACCGCAGTCACGAGATCAGCGGCCGCACCGGTGCGGCGAGCCGGGCGCGCAGGCCGCGGCAGCCGGCGAGCCGGCGCGCGAAGCTCGCCAGGTCGGCCTGCAGATCGCCCGACACGACCCAGAAGCTGTCGAAGCCGACGCGGCGGCGGCCGTAGTCGAGCACCACCAGGCCGACCGGCACGCCGGCCTGCGTGGCCAGGTGGTAGAAGCCCGAGCGCCAGCCCTCGGTGCGGCCGCGCGTGCCCTCGGGCGCCAGCGCCAGCCACATCCACTGGCCCTGCTCGCGGGCCTGCCGCAGCTGCGCCGCCATCTGCGCCACCGCGCCCTGCGGCGCATGGCGCACCACCGGCCGCCCGCCCAGCCAACGGAGCCAGCCGCCGAACAGCGGCACCTTGAACAGCGAGTCCTTGCCCCAGAACACGATCGGCAGGCCGATCGCCCACTTGGCGAGCAGACCGACGACGAAATCCCAGTTCGAGGTGTGCGGGTAGACGACGGCCACGCCCTGTGCCGCCGGCAGGCCGTCGAACAGCACCCGCCAGCCGGCCAGACGCAGCAGCGCGCGGGCCAGCCGGCTGCCGCGCAACGAGACCGTCCGCTCGGCGATCTCGGTCGCGGCCCGCGGCCGGGCGGCGCCGGTGGTCACCGGCAGGCGAAGGTCGGGGCGTGCGCTCAATGCTTGATCGCGCGGTGACCGATGTCGCTGCGCCACTGCGCGCCGTCGAAGCGGATCTGGCGCACCGCCTCCAGCGCCCGCTGCTGCGCCAGACGCACCGAATCGGCGAGCGCGGTGACGCACAGCACGCGGCCGCCGCTGCTGCGCAGCACGCCGTCTTCGAGCGCGGTGCCGGCGTGGAAGACCTGCAGCTCCGGGGTGCCGGCGGGCAACCCGGTGATGACGTCGCCCTTGCGCGGCGCCGCCGGGTAGCCGTGCGCCGCCATCACGACCCCGAGCGCGACGCGGCGGTCCCATTCGAGCTCGACGCCGGCGAGCTGGCCCTCGGCGGCCTGCAACAGCACCTCGAACAGGTCGCTCTTCAGGCGCATCAGGATGACCTCGGCTTCGGGGTCGCCGAGCCGGCAGTTGAACTCGACCGTGCGCGGCTGGCCCTGCTCGTCGATCATCAGCCCGGCGTAGAGGAAGCCGGTGAACGGGATGCCGTCCTTGGCCATGCCGGCGATGGTCGGCAGGATGATCTCGTGCATGACCTTGGCGTGCACGTTGGGCGTGACCACCGGTGCTGGCGAGTACGCGCCCATGCCGCCGGTGTTGGGGCCGGTGTCGCCGTCGCCGACGCGCTTGTGGTCCTGGCTGGTGGCCAGCGTGAGCGCGGTCTTGCCGTCGCTCAACACGATGAAGCTGGCCTCCTCGCCGGGCATGAAGTCTTCGATCACCACGCGCGCGCCTTCGGCGTTGTGGCGCACGCCCAGAGCGTTGGCGCCCAGCATGTCGTCGATCGCGGCATGGGCCTCGGCCTCGGTCAGCGCCACCACCACGCCCTTGCCGGCGGCCAGGCCGTCGGCCTTGACGACGATGGGCGCGCCGTGGCGGGCCACGTGCGCGTGCGCCGCCGCCACGTCGGCGGCCGAGGCCGTGAAGCTGGCGTACAGCGCGGTCGGGATGCCGTGGCGCTGCATGAATTCCTTGGCGTAGGCCTTGGAGCTTTCGAGCTGCGCCGCGGCCTGCGTGGGCCCGAAGATGCGCAGCCCGCGGGCGCGGAACAGATCCACCACGCCGGCCGCCAGCGGCGCCTCGGGGCCCACGACGGTAAGCGCCACCTTTTCGGCGGCGGCGAAGTCGGCCAGGGCACGGGGGTCGGTCAGCGGCAGGTTGCGCAGCGCCGGGTCCTGCGCCGTGCCGCCGTTGCCCGGCGCCACGTACACGGTCTGCACGCGCGCACCCTGGGCCAGCTTCCAGGCCAGCGCGTGTTCGCGGCCGCCGCTGCCGATGACCAGCACCTTCATCGGCAGCTCATTCCGCGATCAGGGCGTTGTGGTAGACGTCCTGCACGTCGTCGAGGTCCTCGATGACGTCGAGCAGCTTCTGCATCCGCGCCGCGTCATCGCCGCCGAGTTCGACCGTGTTCTCGGCGCGCCAGGTGACCTCGGCGACCTCGGGCTTCAGCCCCGCGCCTTCGAGGGCGGCCTTCACGGCCTCGAAGCCGGCGGGCGGGCTCAGCACCTCGATCGCGCCGTCGTCGTCGGTGAGCACGTCGTCGGCGCCGGCGTCGAGCGCCACCTCCATCACCTTGTCCTCGCTCGTGCCGGGCGCGAAAACGAGCTGTCCGCAATGCTTGAACTGGAAGGCCACCGAGCCTTCGGTGCCCAGGTTGCCGCCGTACTTGCTGAAGGCATGCCGCACCTCGGCCACGGTGCGCACGCGGTTGTCGGTCATGCAGTCGACGATGATCGCCGCGCCGCCGATGCCGTAGCCCTCGTAGCGGATCTCCTCGTAGTTCACGCCTTCGAGGTTGCCGGTGGCCTTGTCGATGTTGCGCTTGACGGTCTCCACCGGCAGGTTCACGGCCTTGGCCTTCTCGATGGCCAGCCGCAGCCGCGGGTTGGCACTGACATCACCCCCGCCCAGGCGCGCAGCGACCATGATCTCGCGGATCACGCGCGTCCAGGCCTTGCCGCGCTTCTCGTCCTGGCGGCCCTTGCGATGCTGGATGTTGGCCCACTTGGAATGACCGGCCATGAAGAGGTGCTGCGAGGGTTGGGGAACCTCGCATTTTAGTCTGGCGACCGGGTCGGCCGCCCGGCGGGCTAGTCCCCGGGTGCCTTGCCGACCTTGACCTCGATCGCCGCGTAGTAGGCGGCGACATCCTCGATCTGCTGCGGCGACAGGGCCTGCACGATGACGGCCATCTGCTCGTTCCTGCGCTGGCCCGACTTGAAGGCCGTGAGCTGGGCGATGAGGTAGCCCTCGACCTGGCCGGCAAGGTTGGGCGCCTCGGGCATCTTCGACACGCCGTCCAGCCCGTGACAGGCCTGGCACATCTGGGCCTTCGCCCGGCCGGCCTTGACGTCGCCGGCGGCGTGGGCCACGGCACCGGCCAGCACCGCCGTCGACAGGAGCATCAGGCGCCGGGCCCGGCGTGCCCGCCTGGAAAATTCAGGGTTCATGGGATGGCGCTGCCGACAAGCGTTGAAGGACGGCGGCCCGGCCTGTGACCGGGCCGCCGTGCCAGCTCCTCGCGGGAACCGGCCTACTTGCCGTCGTAGGTGATGCGGTAGATCGCGCCCACCAGGTCGTCGGACACCAGCAGGGAGCCGTCCCAGTACTGCTGCACATCCACGGGACGCCCGAGGTAGTGACCGTTGTCATTCCAGCCTTCGGCGAACGGCACCGACGGCCCGGCGACATGACCGTCGGGCTTGAGGAAGGTGACCATCACGCGCGCGCCGACCGGCACCGTGCGGTTCCAGGAGCCGTGCTGGGTGGAGAAGATCGCACCCTGGTACTTCGCCGGGAACATGCTGCCCGTGTAGAAGCTCAGGCCCAGGTCGGCCGCATGGGCCGCCTGCTCGACCTCGGGGAACACGACGTCGGCGGGCGGCTTCTCGTCCTTGTACTCGTTGGTGCGCGTGTGCCCGCCGCCGTACCAGGGGAAGCCGAAGTTCTGACCCATCTTCGTGATGTGGTTCATCTCACCCGGCGGGATGTCGTCGCCCATCCCGTCGACCTGGTTGTCGTTGGTCCAGAGCGTCTTGTCCTTGGGGTTGAAGTCCATGCCCACCGGGTTGCGCAGTCCGGTCGCGTAGACCTCGCGGTTCTTGCCGTTCTGGTCCATGCGGATGATCCCGCCGATGCCCAGCTTGCGGTACAGGTCCAGCTTCTCCTTGGGCGGCACGTTGTACGGCTGGCCGAGCTGGATGTAGAGCTTGTTGTCGGGCCCGACGCGGCACTGGCGCGCGGTGTGGTTGAAGCTCTCCTCCGACGTCGGGATCAGGTCGCCCTTGGGCACGACGACGCCGACCGCCACGTCCGGGCTCTCGTAGAAGAACTCGGCGGCCGGGTACTGCAGCACGCGGTTCTGCTCGACGATGTAGAGGAAGCCATCCTTCGACCAGCACGGGCCGTTGGGCAGGTCTTTCGGGATCGACGGGGCGAACTCCTTGACGTCGTCGGCGACGCCGCTGCGCGAGCGGTCGGTCACGGCATAGACCTTGGTCTTGCGCGTGCCCACGATCGTGACCACGCCCTGCGGCCCCACCGCCATGTGCCGCGCGTCGGGCACGAGCGCATACAGGCTGATGTGGAAACCCGGCGGCAGCTTGATCTTCTCCAGGATCTGCCGCACCTGGTCGGCCTTCGGGCCGGTCTGGGGAATCGTGGGCCAGTCGATCGGCGCCGTCTTGTGCATCGCGCCCAGGGTCTCGATCGGGTCTTCCGCGTGGACCGCGACGGACCCCAGGGCCAAGACCGCGGCAGCGGCCGCGGCGCAGCAGGTGTAGAGCTTCATGGAACCTCCTCGTTGACTTCGGTGTGTCCGTTGAATCGCCGGCCGGCTCGGAGCGATGCAGCGCGGCTGCCTCGAATCCGGCGGCGCGCGACACCGACGGATCGGCATGCCGCGGTCTTGTTTGAATCATCGTCAGTGGCACGCCGGGGAGCATCAATCCGGGAACACCCTGGTCGCCTGCCGAATCGCGGCGCCTGTGCAACAAGGCATAGGGGGGGGGCGGCGCGCGTGCGCCGCAACCACGCCGATCCGTGCCTGCAAACGCCTCTAGACTGATGCGCCCAGACCCCCGCCAAGCCGCTCGATGCCCGAACCCATCCTCGTCGCCCAGCACGGCGACACCCGGTGCGCGCTGCTGCCCGCGCTGGCCAACCGCCACGGCCTGATCACCGGCGCCACCGGCACCGGCAAGACGGTGACGCTGCAGACCCTGGCCGAAGGCTTCAGCCGCCTGGGCGTGCCGGTGTTCATGGCCGATGTGAAGGGCGACCTCAGCGGCATCAGCCAGCCCGGCAGCCTGCCGCCCAAGCTCGCGGCCACCCTGCAGGAGCGCGGACTGCCGATGCCGGCGCCCGGGGCCTGCCCGGTCACGCTGTGGGACGTCTTCGGCGAGCAGGGCCACCCGGTGCGGGCCGCCATCACCGACCTGGGGCCGCTGCTGCTGGCGCGCATGCTGGCGCTGAACGACACCCAGGCCGGCGTGCTGAACCTGGTGTTCAAGATCGCCGACGACAGCGGCCTGGCGCTGCTCGACCTGAAAGACCTGCGCGCGATGCTGCAGTTCGTGGGCGACAACGGCGCGCAGTTCCAGACCCGCTACGGCAACATCAGCGCCGCCAGCGTGGGGGCGATCCAGCGCGGGCTGATGCAGATCGAGGAACAGGGCGGCGACAGGTTCTTCGGCGAGCCCATGCTCGACATCGCCGACCTGATGCAGACCGTGGACGGCCGCGGCGTGGTCAACATCCTCGCCGCCGACCGCCTGATGAACGCGCCGCGCCTGTACGCCACGGCGCTGCTGTGGCTGCTGTCCGAGCTGTTCGAGCGCCTGCCCGAGGTGGGCGATCTCGAGGCGCCGAAGCTGGTGTTCTTCTTCGACGAGGCGCACCTGCTGTTCCGCGACGCGCCCGCGGTGCTGGTCGAGCGCATCGAGCTCGTGGTGCGGCTGGTACGCAGCAAGGGCGTGGGCGTGTACTTCGTGACGCAGAACCCGCTCGACGTGCCCGACACCGTGCTCGCGCAGCTGGGCAACCGCGTGCAGCACGCGCTGCGCGCCTACACCCCGCGCGACCAGAAGGCGGTGAAGGCGGCCGCCGACACCATGCGCCCCAACCCGACGCTGGGCGACATGGCCGCCGCCATCACCGAGCTGGCGGTGGGCGAGGCACTGGTCGGCTTTCTCGACGCCCAGGGCCGGCCCTGCCTCACCGAGCGCGCCTACGTGCTGCTGCCGGGCAGCCGGCTGGGGCCGATCACGCCCGAGCAGCGGCAGGCGCTGCTGCAGGGCTCGCTGGTGGCCGGCACCTACGAGCGGGTGGTCGACCGCGAATCGGCGTACGAGAAGCTGGCGGGCCGCGCCGCGGCCAGCGGCGCGGCGGCGGCACCGGCGGGCAGCCCGGCCGGCCCGGCCCCGGCCGCCGGCAGCGCCCTGGGCGGCGTGGTCGACGGCCTGAAGGACGCCCTCTTCGGCAGCACCGGCCCGCGCGGCGGCCGCCGCGAAGGGCTGGCCGAGAAAGCAGCCTCGTCGGCCATGCGCAGCATCGGCTCGGCCGTGGGGCGCGAGATCGTGCGCGGCGTGCTGGGCTCGCTGTTCGGCGGCCGGCGCCGCTGAGCGAAAGGCCGGCGCGCACCATGATCCACCGCGAGCGCCTGACCGCCACGCTGGACGGCGATTTCGTCGTCTTCCTGATCGGCATGCGCATCAACCAGCCGTTGCGCGTGCACAAGTGGCTGCCCGTCGCGCGGGCCATGCCGCGGATGCTGCGCGAGCTGCACCGGCAACCGCAACGGGGCTTCCTCCATGCCGAGATGTGGTTCTCGCGCACCATCGTGCTGGTGCAGTACTGGCGCTCGATGGACCAGCTGCTGGCCTATGCCAAGGACCGCGACGCGGCCCACCTGCCGGCCTGGCAGGCCTTCAACCGGGCCGTGGGCAGCGACGGCGCGGTCGGCATCTGGCACGAGACCTACCTCAGCGGGCCCGGCCGCTGCGAGAGCGTGTACGTCAACATGCCCGCCTTCGGCCTGGGCCGCGCCGGCCGCCTGCAGCCGGCGCAGGGCGACCACCGGTCGGCCGCGGGGCGGCTGCGCGAGGGCGCGCGCGACGGGCCGCCCTGAGACGGTCGCCGGCGGCCGCCTACAATTGCAGGCCCGCCCTCGCCCCAGGGCCCCACGCAGCCCCTTGGAGCCGCCCTCCGTGTCCGTGTCGCCCTCTGCCCCCGACCCTGCCGCCGCTGCGCCCGCCACCGGTGCGCCAGCCCCGGTGCAGGCCCCCGAGGCGCTCGAGCGCGACCTGGCGCAGCTCTTCGTCGAGGCCCTGAACCTGGAGCTGGCGGCGACCGACATCGACCCGACGGCGCCGCTGTTCGGCGACGGTCTCGGGCTGGACTCGATCGACATCCTCGAGGTCGCGCTGGAGGTCTCGCGCCGCTACGGCTTCCAGCTGCGCTCGGACGACGAGGACAACCAGAAGATCTTCCAGAACCTGCGCAGCCTGGCGGCCCATGTCGCCCAGCACCGCACGCAGTAGGCCCGGCGCGCGGATGGCAGCCCGCACCGCCCTGGCCGCGCTGGTGGCGGCCGGGGCCGGCTACGCCCTGATCGGCCACTGGCTGATGGTGAACGCCCCCGACCGGCCCTGGACCGTGGCGCTGCTGTTCGGCCCGCTGCTGCTGGCCCTGGCCGGCGCCGGCTGGCAGCGGCGCCAGCCCTGGGTGCTGGTCGCCTGCGCCGCCGGCGTGCTGCTGCTGGGGGGGGTGGTGGCGCGCGGCGGCGTGGCGGACATCGACCGGCTGTACGTGCTGCAGCATGCCGGCATCCACGTCGCGCTGGGCCTGAGCTTCGGCCTGACCCTGCGCGCCGGCAGCACGCCGCTGATCACGGCCCTGGCGCAGTCCCTGCACGAGCAGTTCACGCCCGAGATGCGGGCCTACACGCGCTGGCTCACCGGCCTGTGGGCCGCGTACTTCGGCGCCATGGTGGCGGTATCGCTGCTGCTGTACGCGCTGGCACCGTGGTCGTGGTGGTCGTTCTTTGGCAACGTGCTCACGCCGCTGGCCGCCGCGGCGCTGTTCGCCGGCGAGCACATCGTGCGCTACCGCCGTCACCCCGAGTTCGAGCGCGTCTCTCTGCGGGCCGTCGTCGCCGCCTGGCGTCGCAGCGGCGAGCAGGCGGTGCCGCCTTGACGGCCGCCTCGACCGCAGGCGACGCGCCCACCCTGCCGCTGCTCGCCGCACGCGACCTGGCAGCGCCCCTGGCCTGGTGCGCGGGCCGTCCCGTCAGCGCCGGCCAGTTCGTGGCCGAGGCCCTCGCGCTGGCCGAGAGGCTGCCCGCGGCCGGGCGGCCTATCAACCTGTGCCAGGACCGCTACCACTTCGCGCTCGGCCTGGCCGCGGCGCTGCTGCGCGGCCAGACCAGCCTGCTGCCGCCGAACGCGCTGCCCGAGACGCTGCGCCAGGTGCCCGCGGCCGGCGCCACGCCCTACCTGCTGGCCGACGACGCCGCGCACGCCACCGCCGCGCTGCCCTGCCTGCAGGTCGCGCGGCCGCACGGCGTGGCGCCGCTGGCCGACGTGCACGCGCTGCCGCGCATCGCGGCCGGGCAGGAGGCGGTGTGCCTGCTCACCTCGGGCTCCACCGGGGCGCCGCAGCCACATGCCAAGCGCTGGGGCGCGCTGGTGGCCAACATCGGCGCCGAGGCCGAGCGCCTGGCCGAAGCGCTCGGCCGGCCCGGCGCAGCCGGCCTGGCCGGGCTGACCCTGGTCGCCACCGTGCCGCCGCAGCACAGCTACGGGCTCGAGTCGAGCGTGCTGCTGGCGCTGCTGGGCGGCGCGGCGTTCGAGGCCGGCCGACCCTTCTATCCCGCCGACATCGCGCAGGCGCTGGCCCGCGTGCCCACGCCGCGGGCCCTCGTGACCACCCCGTTCCACCTCAAGACGCTGCTGCGCGCCGGCGTGCCGCTGCCGGCCACCGGGCTGCTGCTGTCGGCCACCGCGCCGCTGTCGCCGCAGCTCGCGGCCGAGGCCGAGGCGGCCTTCGCCGGCGTGCTGATCGAGATCTACGGCTGCACCGAGGCCGGCCAGGTGGCGAGCCGCCGCACCACCGAGGGCGACACCTGGACCACGCTCGGCGCGCTGCGGCTGACGCAGGAGCCCGGCCCCGACGGCGCTCGCTGCAGCGTCGCCGGCGGCCACGTCGAGCAGCCCACGCCGCTGGCCGACGTGCTGGTGCTGCACGACGCGCGCCGCTTCCAGCTGCTGGGCCGCGCCAACGACCTGATCCACGTCGCCGGCAAGCGCAGCTCGCTGGCGCACCTGAACTTCCACCTCAACCGCATCGAAGGCGTGCAGGACGGCGCCTTCTGGCTGCCCGACGAGAACCCGGGCGACGTGGCCCGGCCCGTGGCCTTCGTGGTCGCGCCCGGCCTGGCACCGGCCAGCGTGCCGGCGCTGGTGATCGGGGCCCTGCGGCGCCAGCTCGAGCCAGCCTTCGTGCCGCGCCGCGTGGTGGTGGTGCCGGCGCTGCCGCGCGAGGCCACCGGCAAGCTCACCGCGGCGGCGCTGCGCGCCTACGCCCTCGCCACGCTGGGGGCGGCCGCGGCAGCGCGAGCGGTCGACGGCGACGGCGTCGGCGAGGTCCACATCGCCGCCGACCACCCAGCCCTGGCCGGCCACTTTCCGGGCCGGCCGATGCTGCCCGGCGCGGTGCTGCTGTCGCTGGTGATGCAGGCCCTCGAGCGCGAGCCGGCGCTGCGCGCCCGGCTCGGCGCTGCGCCCTGCATCGGCAGCGCCAAGTTCCTGCGGCCGGTCGGGCCGGGCACGCGGCTGCGCATCGTGCTGCAGCCGCAGGACAGCGGCGTGGCCTTCGAGGTACAGGCCGGCGGCCAGGCGGTGGCGCGCGGACGGCTCGGCACGACGCCCGGATGAGCAAAGCACCCGCCGCCGAATGGGCCGCCCGCGGTGAGCGCAGCAACCTGCTGGCGCTGCGCCTGATGGCCTGGATCGCGACCACGCTCGGTCGGCCCCTGGCGCGCGGGCTGCTGCACCCGATCGCGCTGTACTTCCTGGGCACGGCGTCGGCGCCGCGCCGGCATTCGCGGCGCTTCCTGGCGCGCGCGCTCGGCCGGCCGGCGCGCTGGCACGAGGTCTACCGCCACTTCCACGCCTTCGCCGCCACCGTGCTCGACCGCGTGTACTTCGTGCGCGGCCGGATGCAGGCCTTCGACATCCGCATCCACGGCGTCGAGCACGTGGACGCCACGCTCGCCGAGGGTCGCGGCGCCTTCCTGCTGGGGGCCCACATCGGCAGCTTCGAGGCGCTGCACGCGATCGGCGAGACCCGCCCCGGCCTGCGCGTGAAGATGGTGATGTACCCCGACAACGCGCGCAAGATCCACCGCGTGCTGCAGGCCCTGGCGCCGGCGTTCCAGCTCGGCATCATCGGCATCGGGCGCAGCGGCTCCACGCTCGAGATCCGCGACGAGCTCGACCGCGGCGGCCTGGTCGGCCTGCTGGGCGACCGCTTCCTGGCCGGCGACGCGCGCGAAGCCCGCCATGGCGGCAGCGCCCTGCTGCCCTTCCTGGGCGCGCCGGCGCGCTTCACCGACGGGCCGTTCCGGCTCGCCCTGCTGCTGCGCCGGCGCGTGATCTTCATGGTGGCGCTGTACCACGGCGGCCGCCGCTACGAGGTGCGCTTCCTGCCGCTGGCCGATTTCCGGACGCCGCCGGCCGAGCCCGCCGGGCGCGAGCAGGCGCTGCGCGAGGCGCTGCAGGCCTATGTGGCGCAGCTCGAGGCGCTGGCGCGCGAGGCGCCGCTGAACTGGTTCAACTTCTTCGACTACTGGGGCGACGATGCGCGGCGCGAGGCCTGATCCCACCCCGGGCCGGGCGGCCCGGCTCGATCGACACCCGGGCCGGACACCCCGGACGGGGCCCTGGCGGCGCGCGGCGCTGCTGCTGGCCACGGTGCTGTCGGTGCTGGCCGCGGCCCCGGCCCGGGCCGCCTTCGACCTCGATGCGCTGACCCACCTGCTGGCGCAGCGCCACAGCGCGCAGGCGCGCTTCACCGAAGAGCGCTTCGTCAGCGGCCTCGACGGCCCGCTGCGCGCCAGCGGCACGCTCAGCTTCACGGCGCCCGACCATTTCACGCGCCGCACGCTCGAGCCGCAGGCCGAGTCCATGAGCGTCGACGGCAACACCGTCACGCTCACCCGCGGCGGCCGCACGCGCCGCATGGCGCTGGATGCCGTGCCGCAGCTCACCGCGCTGATGGAGGCCGTGCGCGCCACCCTGAGCGGCGACGGCGCGGCGCTGCGGCGCCACTTCAAGGCCCGCGTCGAAGGCAACCCGGGCCTGTGGACGCTGACCCTGACGCCGCGCCGCACCGAGCTGGGCGAGCAGGTGCGCGAGCTGACGATCGCCGGCCAGGGCAGCGAGCTCCGCACCATCGAGCTGTGGCTGGCCGGCGGCGACCACTCGCTGATGCTGCTGACGCCGGTGCCGGCCACCCCGGACGCAGCGCCGAAATGAAGGCCGCGCCCACGGCCGCCGCGCCGCTGCCGGCGGGCCGCCGCGCCGCGGTGCTGGCGCTGTGGGCGCTGCTGGCGCTGGCTGCCGCCTGGGCCATCGCACACAGCCGCTTCACGGCCGATCTGTCGGCCTTCCTGCCCGCGCACCCCGACGCCCGCCAGCAGGTGCTGATCGAGCAGCTCAAGAGCGGCACGCCGGCGCGCACGCTGCTCATCGCCATCGACGGCGGCGACGGCGCGGCACGCGCGGCGGCCTCGCGCGCGCTGGCCGCGGCGCTGCGCGCCAGCGGCCTGTACGAGCAGGTGCAGAACGGCCAGGGCGACGGCCTGGCGCCCATCGGCCGCTGGCTGTTCGAGCACCGCTACCAGCTCAGCCCGGCGGTGGACGCGGCGCACTTCACGGCCCCCGGGCTGCGCAGCGCCATCACCGGCACGTTGTCGCTGCTGGGCACGCCGGCCGGCAATGCCATCAAGCCGCTGCTGGACAGCGACCCCACGGGCGAGACGCAGCGCATCGCCGAGGCCCTGATCCCCGCGCGCGCACCGCGCACCGAGGACGGCGTGTGGGCTTCGCGCATCGTGCCGCGCGCGCTGCTCGTGGCCACCGTGCGCGCCGCCGGTGCCGACCTCGACGCGCAGGCGCAGGCCATCGCGCAGGTGCGCACCGATTTCGGCCGCATCGCGGCCCCCGGGCTGACGCTGCAGATGAGTGGCGCGCCGGTCTTCGGTGTCGACAGCCGGGCCCAGATCGAGCACGAGATCCGCTGGCTGGCCATCGCCGGCACGGCGCTGATGAGCACGCTGCTGCTGCTGGCCTTCGGCAGCCTGCCGGCGCTGGCGGTGGCGCTGCTGCCGGTGGCCAGCGGCGTGCTGGCCGGCATCGCCGCCGTGGCGCTGGCCTTCGGCTCGGTGCACGGCATCACGCTGGGCTTCGGCACCACGCTCATCGGCGAGGCGGTGGACTACGCCATCTACTTCCTGATCCAGGCCCGCGCCGAAGGCTGGCGCCGCTGGCTCGTCACCGGCTGGCCCACGGTGCGGCTGGGGCTGCTGACTTCGCTGTGCGGCTTCGCGGCGCTGGCGTTCTCGGGGTTCCCGGGGCTGGCCCAGCTGGGCGTGTTCTCGCTCGCCGGGCTGGTGGGCGCCGCGCTGGCCACGCGCTACGGGCTGCCGGCGCTGATGCCCGGCGGCGCGCGCGCGCGCCGCGGCGGCCTGCGGCCGCTGCTGGGGCGGCTGGGGGTGTGGGGTGTGGCGCGGCTGCCGCGGCTGCGCTGGCCGCTGCTGGCGCTGGGCCTGGCGGCGCTGGCGCTGCTGGCCACGCGCAGCGGCCTGTGGCAGGCCGAGCTGAGCTCGCTGTCGCCGGTGCCGCCGGCCGCGCTGGCCCTGGACGCCAGCCTGCGTGCCGACCTCAGCGCCGGCGACGCCAGCGTGCTGGTGGTGGTGCAGGGCGCCGATCTGCAGACCACGCTGCAGCGCGCCGAAGCCGCCGCCGCGCGGCTGGACCCGCTGGTGGACCGCGGCGCCATCGGCGGCTTCGACAGCGTCACGCGCTGGCTGCCCAGCGCGGCCACCCAGCGCGCGCGCCAGGCCAGCCTGCCCGACGCGGCGGCCCTGCAGGCGGCGCTGGCCCAGGCCACGGCCACGCTGCCGCTGAAGCCGGCGCGGCTGGCGCCTTTCGTGCAGGCGGTCGAGCAGGCGCGGCAGCAGGCGCCAATCACGCGGGCCGCGCTCGCAGGCACGGCCCTGGCGCCGCTGGTCGACGCGCTGCTGCGGCCGCGCGCCGACGGCGGCTGGGCCGCGCTGCTGCCGCTGCAGCCGGCCGGCCAGACGCTGGACCGCGCGGCCGTGCAGGCGGCCCTGCAGGGCCTGCCCGACACCCAGGCCCTGACCATCGGCAACGAGCTCCGGCGCCTGTACGCGCGCTACCTCGGCGAGGCCCGGGCGCAGGCGCTGCTGGGGGCGCTGGCGGTGGTGCTGCTGATGGCGGCCACGCTGCGCTCGTGGCGCCGCCTGCTGGCGGTGTGCCAGCCGCTGCTGCTGGCGGTGCTGCTGACCATGGGGGCGCTGGCCGCGCTGGGCGTGAAGCTGGGCATCCTGCACCTGGTGGGCCTGCTGCTGGTGGTGGCGGTGGGCTCGAACTACGCCCTCTTCTTCGACCTGCTGCGCCAGCGCGGAGCCGGCACCCCCGACAGCAGCGCGCACCCCGAGGCCGACACCCTGGCCTCGCTGCTGCTGGCCAACCTGACCACGGTGCTGTCGTTCGGGCTGCTGGCACTGTCGGCGATCCCGGCGCTGGCGGCCATCGGCCGCGTGGTGGCGCCCGGGGCGCTGCTGGCACTCGTGCTGTCGGCGGCCTTCGCACCCGGGCCTGTGCCCGCGGCCCGCGCGCCGGCGTCGCCAGCGCCAGGGCGCCGCGCCGACGGTGGCTGAGCCCGACGCGGGAGTGGGAGAATTTCCGCGCCCCTGCCCATGATCCCAGACGCCCCTCCGTTGCCCTCGCCCGACCCGGCGGCCGCCGGTCGCTGGCCGTTGCCGCCGCTGGTGCGCGCCAGCCTGGCGCTGCACGCGGCCGCCGGCGCTGCCGTGCTGGCGGTGCCGGCCAGCTGGCCCTGGGCCGCCGGCGCCGTGGTGGCCAACCACCTCGGCCTCGGCGCGGCCGGCCTGTGGCCGCGCAGCGCCTGGCTGGGGCCGAACGTCACGCACCTGCCGGCCGCCGCGGCCGCGCGCGGCGAGTTCGCCCTCACCCTGGACGACGGCCCCGACCCCGAGGTCACGCCGGCGGTGCTCGACCTGCTGGCCGCGGCCGGCGTGGCCGCCACGTTCTTCTGCATCGCCGAGCGCGCGCGGGCGCAGCCGGCGCTGCTGCGCCGCATCGCCGCCGCCGGCCACAGCGTGCAGAACCACAGCCTGCGCCACCGCCACCATTTCTCGTTGCTCGGGCCGCGCGCGCTGGCGCGCGAGATCGGCGATGCGCAGGACCTGCTGGCCGACCTGAGTGGCATGCGGCCGCACTGCTTCCGCGCCCCGGCCGGCCTGCGCAACCCGCTGCTCGACCCGGTGCTGCACCGGCTGGGCCTGCACCTGGTGAGCTGGACGCGGCGCGGCTTCGACACCCGCCAGGCGCGGCCCGGCGTGGTGCTGGCACGCCTGGCGCGCGGCCTGGCCGGCGGCGACATCGTGCTGCTGCACGACGGCCACGCCCGGCGCACGGCGAGCGGCCGGCCGGTGCTGCTCGAGGTGCTGCCGCCGCTGCTGGCGCGGGCTCGCGCCGCGGGGCTGACGCCGGTCACGCTGGCGGCCGCGCTGCCGCCTCGCCGCGCATGAAGCGCGACCTGCCGCCGCCGTCCACGGCGAGCCCGCCGCGCCGGGCCGGCACCGACGCGGCGTGGAAGGCGCTGCACCGTGCCGCCAGCGCCATCTTCTACCGCCCGGCCGACCGCTGGCCCTGGTTCTGGGCCCGCGGCAAGCTCGGGCGCGACCCGGTGTTCCGCGGCCTGCTCGAGCGCGGCGACCTGCCGGCGGCGGCGCGCGTGCTCGATCTCGGCTGCGGCCAGGGCCTGATCGCCGCCCTGCTGCACGCCACCGAGGCGCTGGCCCGGCAGGGACGCTGGCCCGATGCCTGGCCGGCCGCACCTTCGGCGCGCGCCTACACCGGCGTCGAGCTGATGGCCAAGGACGCGGCGCGCGCGCAGGCCGCGCTGCAAGGCCTGACCTTCGGCTCGGGCGCGGCGCCGCGCATCGTCTGCGCCGACATGCGCAGCGCCGAGCTGCCGCCCAGCGACGTGGTGATCCTGCTCGACGTGCTGCACTACGTGGACCACGCGGCGCAGGACGCGCTGCTGCTGCGCGTGCGCCAGGCCCTGGCGGCTTCGCCCGGCCGCGGCCGGCTGCTGCTGCGCGTGGCCGATGCCACCGACCGCCGGCGTTACGCCATCGGCCAGTGGGTGGACCGCGTGGTCACCGGCGTGCGCGGCCACGCCCGGCCCCCCACCTGGGGCCGGCCGCTGGCGGCCTGGACCGCGCTGCTGCAGGGCCTGGGCTTCGCGGTGCACGCGGTGCCGATGAGCCAGGGCACGCCGTTCGCCAACGTGCTGCTGGTGGCCGATCTCGGGCCAGCGCCGCGGGCAGCCAGCACGCGATGAAGCCGCTGGCCGTCACCGACTACACGCTGGTCACGGCGCTGGGCGCGGGCCGCGCGGCCACGCTGGCGGCGCTGCAGGCCGGGCGCAGCGGCCTGGCGCAACAGGACTTCGAGACCGCGCGCATCGGCGCCTGGCTGGGCGTGGTGGCCGAGGTCGACGGGGTGGCCCTGGACCCGGCGCTGGCCGCCCACGACTGCCGCAACAACCGGCTGGCCGAGCTGGGCCTGCGCGCCGACGGCTTCGGCGCCAGCGTGCGCGCCGCCGCGGCGCGCTGGGGCGCGGCGCGGGTGGGCGTGTTCCTGGGCACCAGCACCTCGGGCATCCTGCAGACCGAGATCGCCTACCGCCACCGCGACCCCGCCACCGGCGCGCTGCCGGCGGGGCTGCGCTACGCCACCACCCACAACACCTACTCGGTGGCGGGCTACGTGCGCGCCGCGCTCGGGCTGCAGGGGCCGTCGTACGTGGTCTCCACCGCCTGTTCGTCCAGCGCCAAGGTGTTTGCGGCCGGGGCGCGGATGATCGCGCTCGGACTGGTCGATGCCGCGGTGGTGGGCGGCGTGGACAGCCTGTGCATGACCACGCTGTACGGCTTCAAGTCGCTGGAGCTGCTGTCGGCCGACATCTGCCGCCCCTGGGACGCGCAGCGCGCCGGCCTCTCGCTGGGCGAGGGTGCGGCCTTCGCGCTGCTCGAGCGCGAGCCACGGCGCGTGGCGGCCTGGCTGCGCGGCACCGGCGAGAGCAGCGACGGCCACCACATGAGCAGCCCGCACCCCGAAGGCGCCGGCGCCGCGGCGGCCATGCACGCGGCGCTGCAATCGGCCGGCCTGCAGCCCGCCGACGTCGACTACCTCAACCTGCACGGCACCGGCACGCCGGGCAACGACGCGGCCGAAGACCGGGCGGTGTGCGGCGTGTTCGGCCGCGCCCTGCCCTGCAGCAGCACCAAGGGCGCCACCGGCCACACGCTGGGCGCGGCCGGCGGCGTCGAGGCGGCGATCGCGATGCTGGCGCTCCAGCACGGCTGGGCGCCCGCCGGGCTGAACCTGCGCCGGATCGACCCCGCACTGCAGGCGAACTACCTGCGCCAGCCGCGCGCGCAGCGGCTGGAGGTGGTGGCCAGCAATTCGTTCGGCTTCGGCGGCAGCAACGCCTGCCTGCTGTTCGGGGCGGCCGCATGACCGCGCCCGCCCTGCACGCGGCTGGCGGGAGCGAAGCCGGCGTGATCGACGTCGGCGTCACCGGCATCGGCCTGCTCGGCCCCGGCCTGGCCGGCTGGCCGGCGGGCCGGGCCCTGCTGCGCGATCCGGCGGCCTGGCTCGACACGCCCACCGCGGTGCCCGCGCCGCAGCGCCTGCCGGCGACCGAGCGGCGCCGCGCCGGCGCGCTGGTGAAGGCCGCCGTCGGCGTGGCCGACGAGGCACTGGCGATGGCCGGCCTGGCGCCCGCGGCGCTGGCGACCGTGTTCACCTCGTCCACCGGCGACCCGCTGAACTGCCACCTGCTGTGCGAGGCACTGGCCGCGCCCGAGCGGCTGGTCTCGCCCACGCGCTTCACGAACTCGGTCCACAACGCGGCGGCCGGCTACTGGCACATCGCCGCGGCCTCGCGCGCGCCGTCCACCAGCCTGGCCGCCTACGACGCCAGCTTCGGCGCCGGCCTGCTGGAAGCCGCGGTGCAATGCGCGGCCACGCAGGCGCCGGTGCTGCTGGTGGCCTGCGACCTGCCCTACCCCGAGCCGCTGCACGCATTGCGCCCGGTGGCCGACCTGTTCGCCACCGCCCTGCTGCTGGTGCCGGCCGGGCCGGGCCGGGGCTTGCGCCTGTGGCTGGGCCCCGGGCAGGCCGGCACCGCCTGCGGCAACGCCTTCGAGACCCTGCGCCAGGCCATCCCCTCGGCGCGCGCGCTGCCGCTGCTGCAGGCGCTGGCGCAGGACGCCGCGGCCGAGTTGTGCCTGGAAGGCGCGCCGGGGCTCGCCCTGCAGCTGCAGGTGGGGCCGCCATGAACCCGGCCACGCTCGACCACGCCGGCATCGCCGCACGGATACCCCATGCCGGAGCGATGTGCCTGCTCGACCGCCTGCTGGCCTGGGATGCGGCGCACATCGTCTGCGGCGCACTGTCGCACCGCGACCCGGCGCATCCGCTGCGCAGCCCGGCCGGCCTGCTGGCGCCCTGCGGCATCGAGTACGCAGCCCAGGCGATGGCCTTGCACGGCACGCTGAGCGCCGCGCCCGGCACGCCGCCCACGCCGGGCTTTCTGGCCAGCGTGCGCGGCGTGCGCCTGCTGCGGCCGCGGCTGGACGACGTCGAGGGCGAGCTGCAGGTGCGCGCCGAGCGCATCGCCGGCGACGCCGGCCAGGCGCTGTACGGCTTCAGCCTGCGCAGCGCGGCCGGCGCGTTGCTGCTCGAGGGCCGCGCCACCGTCATCCTGAACGCGCTGCCCGCCCCGCCATGAGCCCGAACGACCCACCCCTGCACGGCAAGCGCGCGCTCGTCACCGGCGCCAGCGGCGCCCTGGGCGCAGCCATCGCACGCCGGCTGGCCGCCGACGGCGCCAGCGTGCTGCTGCACGGCCACTCGCGGCCCCAGGCGCTGCAGGCGCTGGCCGACGAGATCGGCGCCGCCGGCGGCCAGGCGCGGCCTTGCGTGTTCGACCTCGCCAGCGACAGCGCCTGCGCCGAAGCGGTGGCCGCGATGCTGGCCGACGGGCCGGTGCAGATCGTCGTCAACAACGCCGGCACCCACGACGACGCGGTGTTCCCCGGCATGAAGCCGGCCCAGTGGCACGGCGTGATCGACATCTCGCTGCACGGCTTCTTCCGCGTCACGCAGCCGCTGCTGCTGCCGATGCTGCGCACGCGCTGGGGCCGCATCGTCAACATCTCCTCGGTGGCGGCCCTGGCGGGCAACCGCGGCCAGGTCAACTACGCCGCCGCGAAGGGGGCGCTGAACAGCGCGACCAAGGCCCTGGCGCTCGAGGTGGCCAGCCGCGGCGTGACCGTGAACGCGATCGCGCCCGGCATCATCGAGTCGCCCATGGCCACCGGCGCCGGCGCGGCCTTCGACGCCGAAGCGATCAAGCGCCTGGTGCCCTGCCAGCGCGCGGGCCGGCCCGACGAGGTGGCGGCGCTGGCCGGCTTCCTGTGCAGCGCGGCGGCGGGCTACGTCACGGGCCAGGTCATCTCGATCAACGGCGGGCTCTACCTCGGGTGAATCCGTAGGCCGACCGGGGCCGAACGGCGGCTGATCTACACTGCGGCGCGCCTGTCATGAGCCCTTCGATCCTGCACCCGATCTTCGGCCAGCGCCGCCTGCTGCGCGGCATCGGGCGGGTGCTCGTCGGCTTCTTGCTGCTCACGCAGCTGGCCCTGTCGGGCTACGCCTGCCCGGCCCGGGGGCCGGCGGCGGCCCCCGCCGCCGATGCAGCTGCCCAGCCGGCTGCGATGCCGATGTCGATGCCGATGGCGACGGCAGCGCCCGGGCCGCACGAACCGGGCTGCGACGGCATGAGCGCCCAGCCCGACGCGCGGTACGCCAACCTGTGCGCCGCGCATTGCCAGCAGGGCCAGCAGAGCGACCACGCCCCGGCCGCACCGGTGCTGGCCGCGGCCCTGCCGACGGTGCTCTCCCTGAGCCCGCCGCGGCCCGGGCCCGCGCTGGCGCCGGCGCGGGCCGCCGCCGCAACGGCGGCGGATGCGCTGGCGGCGGCATCGCCGCCGCTGGCCATCCTGCACTGCTGCTGGCGCAACTGATCACCCGCGGCCCCGCGCACTGACGGCACACCGGCCCGGCCGGTGCCGTCTTGCGCCACGGTCGCGCCCCTGTTGCCGCATCCGGGCCCGGCCCGGGGTGTGCCGATAGGGGCCGACGCGACCCACCGTGTTTCGTCGCCAGGAGATTCCATGTCCGCGCCTTCCGCCCCTACCCTGTCGCGCCCAGGTGCGCGCCCCGTCGCGCCGCCGCGGCGCCATTGCCGCCGCGCGGCGGCGGTGCTGCTGGCCACGCTGCTGGCCAGCGGCGGCGCCCGCGCCCAGGCGACACTGAGCCTGGACCAGGCGCTGCAGCGGGCCGCGCAGCGCTCGCGCCAGCTCGCGTCGCAGGAGGCCGCTGCCAGCAGCGAGCGCGAGCGCGCGGTGGCCGCCGGGCAGCGGCCCGACCCCACGCTCGAGGTCGGCATCGACAACCTGCCGGTGGACACGCAGGACCGCTTCAGCCTCACGCGCGACTTCATGACGATGCGCACCGTGGGCGTGATGCAGGAGCTGACGCGCGGCGCCAAGCTCGCGGCCCGCTCGGCGCGCTACGAGCGCGCCGCCGACACCGCGCTGGCCGAGCGCGCGCTGGCGCTGGCGCGGCTGCGGCGCGACACCGCCGCGGCCTGGTTCGCGCGCTACTACGCCGAACGCGTGCTGGCGCTGGTGCGCCGCCAGCGCGACGAGGCCGTGCTGCAAGTCGATGCCGCCGAGGCGGCCTACCGCGGCGGCCGCGGCGCGCAGGCCGACGTGTTCGCCGCGCGCTCGGCGGTGGCGCAGATCGACGACCGCATCCTGCAGGCGCAGCAGCAGGCCGCCAGCGCGCAGACCACCCTCGCGCGCTGGGTGGGGGCGGCAGCGACGCAGCCGCTGGCCGAACCACCGCCGCTGGCCCTGGCGCAGGCCGATGCTCAGGCCGGTGCGCCTGCCGCCGCTGCGCCGCCGGCGCTGGACCGCCACCCCGAGATCGTGCTGCTGCGGCGCCAGGAGCGCCAGGCCCAGGCCGATGCCGCGCTGGCGCGCGCCGACCGCGACCCCGACTGGAGCATCGCGCTGCGCTACAGCCAGCGCGGGCCGGCCTACTCCAACATGGTGTCGGTGAGCCTGTCGGTCCCGCTGACGCTGGACCGCGCGAACCGGCAGGACCGCGAGCTCGCCGCCCGCCTGGCCACGGTGGAGCAGCTGCGCGACCAGCGCGAAGAGGCTGCGCGGGCGCTGCAGGCCGAGATCGCGCGCTGGCAGCAGGCGTGGCAGAGCGACCGTGAGCGCCTGGCGCACTACGACCACGCGCTGATCCCGCTGGCGGCCGAGCGCACGCAGGCGGCCACCGCGGCCTACCGCGGCGGCGGCGGCAGCCTGGCGGCCGTGCTCGACGCGCGCCGCGCCGAGATCGACGTCCGCATCGACCGCCTGCGCCTGCAGGCCGACGCCGCCGAGCGCTGGGCCGCGCTCGAGTACCTGGGGCCGGGCGCGATGGCCGGTGCCGACCCCTCCGCCGACCTGGCCACCACCCCCCGGGAGCGCTGAGCATGACCTCCCGACGCCTGACTTTCATCGCGGCGGCCCTGCTCGCCGCCGTCCTGCTCGGTACCGCCGGCTGGGGCCTGTACACCGCCGGCGTGCAGCACGGCCGCGGCGCCGCCACCTCCGCCGCCTCCGTCACCTCCGGAGGGCTCGTGGCGGGCGACATCGACCCCGCCAACGGCAAGCACATCCTGTACTACCACGACCCGATGGTGCCGGCGTCGCGGTTCGACAAGCCCGGCAAGTCGCCCTTCATGGACATGCCGCTGGTGCCGGTGTACGCCGATGACCGCGGCACAGACAGCGGCAACGGCAACCACAGCGGAGTGCGCGTGAGCCCGCGCATGCGGGAGAGCCTGGGCGTGCGCACCGCGCCGGTGGTGGAGGGCACGCTGGCGCCGGAAGTCGCGGCCGTGGGCAGCATCGCCTTCGACGAGCGCGAGCAGGCCGTGGTGCAGGCGCGTGCCGGCGGCTGGATCGAGCGGCTGTACGTGCGTGCCACGCTCGACCGCGTGGCCGCCGGCCAGCCGCTGGCGGATCTGTACGTGCCCGACTGGATCGCGGCGCAGGAGGACTACCTGGCGCTGCGGCGCATGCCGGGCCCCGACCTCGCGCCCCTGGTGGACGCGGCACGCCAGCGCATGCTGCAGGCGGGCATGAGCGCCGACCAGGTCGCGCTGGTGGAGCGCAGCGGCCGCACGCAGCCGCGCATCACGCTGCGCGCGCCCATCGGCGGCGTGGTGGTCGAGCTGCAGGCGCGCCAGGGCATGACCGTGATGCCGGGAACCCCGCTGTTCCGCATCAACGGCCTGGCCACCGTCTGGGCCGATGCGCAGGTGCCCGAGAGCCAGGCCGGGCTGCTGCGGCCGGGTGCACGCGTGCAGGCCACGAGCCCATCGGCGCCCGGCCGCACGTTCAGCGGCCGGGTGCAGGCCATCCTGCCCGCGGTAGACCCGCGCACCCGCACGCTCACCGCCCGCATGGTGCTGGCCAACCCGGGCCATCAGCTCGCCCCGGGCATGTACGTGCAGATGCGGCTGGCCGGCGCCGGCACCGGCCCGGCCCTGCTGGTGCCCAGCGAGGCCGTCATCCGCACCGGCCGGCGCGCCGTGGTGGTGCTGGCCACGGGCGACGGCCACTTCCGCCCGGTGCAGGTGCAGACCGGGCTGGACAGCGGCGGCCGCACCCAGATCCTGAGCGGCCTGCAGGCGGGGCAGCGCGTGGTCGCGTCGGGCCAGTTCCTGATCGACTCCGAAGCCAGCCTGCGCGGCGTGGAGACCTGGATGCAGGGCGCCAGCGCCCCGGCCGACGCGAACGGCGCCGCCAGCAACGCCGGCGCCGGGGGCCGCCCGTGATCGCGCGCCTGATCCGCTGGTCCACGGCCAACCGCTTCCTGGTGCTGCTGGCCACCGCCCTGCTCACCGCCTGGGGGCTGGTGTCGGTGCAGGGCACGCCGCTGGACGCGCTGCCCGACCTGTCGGACGTGCAGGTGATCATCCGCACCACCTACCCCGGCCAGGCGCCGCGCATCGTCGAGAACCAGGTCACCTACCCGCTGACCACCACGATGCTGTCGGTGCCCGGGGCGCGCACGGTGCGCGGGTATTCCTTCTTCGGCGACTCGTTCGTGTACGTGCTGTTCGCCGACGGCACCGACCCGTACTGGGCGCGCTCGCGCGTGCTGGAGTACCTGAACCAGGTGCAGTCGCGCCTGCCGCCCGGCGCCCGCGCCACGCTCGGGCCCGATGCCACCGGCGTGGGCTGGATCTACCAGTACGCGCTGGTCGACCGCAGCGGCACGCACGACCTCGGCCAGCTGCGCGCCTTGCAGGACTGGTTCCTGAAGTACGAGCTGAAGACCGTGCCCGACGTGGCCGAGGTGGCCACCATCGGCGGCATGGTGCGGCAGTACCAGGTGGTGGTGGACCCCGACAAGCTGGCCGCCTACCGCCTGCCGCTGACGACGGTGGAAGACGCGATCCGGCGCGCCAACCAGGAAGGCGGCGGCTCGGTGCTCGAGCTGGGCGAGGCCGAGTACATGGTGCGGGCCTCGGGCTACCTGCACACGCTGGACGACTTCCGCGCCATCCCGCTGGCCACCGACGACGCCGGCGTGCCGGTGCGCCTGGGCGATGTGGCCCATATCCAGATCGGGCCCGAGATGCGACGCGGCATCGGCGAGCTCGACGGCCAGGGCGAGGCCGTGGGCGGCGTGATCGTGATGCGCTCGGGCAAGAACGCGCTGCACACCATCGCCGCGGTCAAGGCCAAGCTGCAATCGCTGCAGGCGGGACTGCCCCGGGGCGTGGAGATCGTGCCCACCTACGACCGCTCGGGCCTGATCGAGCGCGCGGTGCACAACCTGGGCGAGAAGCTGCTGGAGGAGTTCATCGTCGTGGCCGTCGTCTGCGCGCTGTTCCTGTTCCACCTGCGCTCGGCCGGCGTGGCCATCGTCTCGCTGCCGGTGGGGGTGCTGTGCGCCTTCATCGTGATGCGCTGGCAGGGCGTCAACGCCAACATCATGTCGCTGGGCGGCATCGCCATCGCGATCGGCGCCATGGTCGACGCGGCGGTGGTGATGATCGAGAACGCACACAAGCACCTCGAACGCTGGGCCCACGCGCACCCGGGCCGGCGGCTCGAGGGCGAGGCGCGCTGGGCCGTGGTGGCCGATGCCGCGGCCGAGGTGGGGCCGGCCCTGTTCTTCTCGCTGCTGATCATCACGCTGAGCTTCATCCCGGTGTTCACGCTCCAGGCCCAGGAGGGGCGACTGTTCGCGCCGCTGGCCTTCACCAAGACCTACGCGATGGCGGCCGCGGCCGGCCTGTCGGTGACGCTCATCCCGGTGCTGATGGGCTACCTGATCCGCGGCCCCATCCCGCCCGAGCAGGCCAACCCGCTGAACCGGGGGCTGATCGCGCTGTACCGGCCGCTGCTGGACGCCGTGCTGCGCTGGCCCAAGGCCACGCTGGCCGGCGCCCTGCTGCTGCTGGCGCTCAGCCTGTGGCCGCTGCAGCACATCGGCGCCGAGTTCATGCCGCCGCTGTACGAGGGCGACCTGCTGTACATGCCCACGGCGCTGCCCGGCCTGTCGGCGGGCAAGGCGGCCGAGCTGCTGCAGCAGACCGACCGCCTGATCAAGACCGTGCCCGAGGTGCTCAGCGTCTACGGCAAGGCCGGCCGCGCCGACAGCGCCACCGACCCGGCGCCGATGGAGATGTTCGAGACGACGATCCAGTTCAAGCCGCGCGCCCAGTGGCGGCCCGGCATGACGCCCGAGAAGCTGGTGGCCGAACTCGACCGCACCGTGCACGTGCCGGGCCTGTCCAACATCTGGGTGCCGCCGATCCGCAACCGCATCGACATGCTGGCCACCGGCATCAAGAGCCCGGTGGGGGTGAAGGTGGCCGGCCCCGACCTGGCCACGATCGACCGCCTCACGCGCCAGATCGCCGCGGCGCTGCAGCCGGTGCCGGGGGTCACCAGCGCACTGGCCGAGCGAGTGACGGGCGGCCGCTACATCGACATCGACATCCACCGCGAGCAGGCCGCGCGCTACGGCATGAACATCGCCGACGTCCAGGCCATCGTCGGCTCGGCCATCGGCGGCGACAACGTCGGCGAGGTCGTGGACGGGCTGCAGCGCTTCCCGATCAACCTGCGCTACCCGCGGGCGCTGCGCGACACGCCCGAGCGCCTGCGCGAGCTGCCCATCGTCACCCCGCGCGGCGCACGCGTGCTGCTGTCCGACCTGGCCGACGTGCGCGTGGCCGACGGCCCGCCGATGCTGCGCAGCGAGAACGCGCGGCTGTCGGGCTGGGTCTACGTCGACATCCACGGTCGCGACCTGCGCTCGGCGGTGGACGACATGCAGCGCGCAGTGGCGCGCCGGGTGGTGCTGCCGCCGGGCTACTCGGTGGCCTGGTCGGGGCAGTTCGAGTACCTCGAGCGGGCGACCGCGCGGCTGAAGGTCGTCGTGCCGTTCACGCTCATGATCATCTTCGTGCTGCTGTACCTCACCTTCCGGCGCTTCGGCGAGGCGCTCTTGATCATGGGCACGCTGCCGTTCGCATTGGTCGGCGGCATCTGGCTGCTGTACCTGCTGGGCTACAACCTGTCGGTGGCCGGCGCGGTGGGCTTCATCGCGCTGGCCGGCGTATCGGCCGAGTTCGGCGTGATCATGCTGCTCTACCTGAAGCAGGCCTGGCAGGCCCGGCTCGACCAGGGGCGCGACAGCCCGGACGACCTGCTCGAGGCCATCCGCGAAGGTGCCGTGCTGCGCGTGCGGCCCAAGGCGATGACGGTGGCCGTGATCCTGGCCGGCCTGCTGCCGATCCTGCTCGGCGGCGGCACCGGCTCCGAGGTCATGAAGCGCATCGCCGCGCCCATGGTCGGCGGCATGGTCACGGCGCCGCTGCTGTCGATGTTCGTCGTCCCGGCCGTCTACCTGCTGATGCGACGCCGCCGCCCGGGCCCCGGCGCCAACGTTTCCACCACCCCCTGAAACAGGAGATCTGCATGCACCCCCAAAAGCTCGGTACCCGCACGGCTGCCGGCCTGGCCGCAGCCCTGGCCCTGGCCACGACCACGGCCCAGGCCCAGCAGCCCATGGACAAGATGCCCGGCATGGCCGCGGCCCAGCCTGGCACCGCCCAGCCCGCCAGCGCCACCGGGCTGGTGAAGGCCGTCGACGCCGCCGCCGGCAAGGTGACGCTGTCGCACGGCCCGATCAAGGCCTTCCACTGGCCGCCGATGACGATGACGTTCCAGGTGCGCGACAAGGCGCTCTTCGACAGGCTCGTCGTGGGCAAGACGGTGGACTTCGACGTCGTCCACGAGGGCGGCGCCTACATCGTCACCGCGGTGCACTGACCTCGGTCCTGGGGGGCCGCGCCCCTGGCGCGCGGCCTGCACGCCCCGCTACGATGGACGGCGCGGCGCGGTGATCCGGCAGCGCCGCGGCCCAGAACGCAACGGGAGAGAACGACCATGCAAGTGCACCAGGGAAGGTATCTGCGAATCCTCACCTCGTCGGCCCTCGCCGCCAGCCTGAGCCTGCTGGCCGGCTGCAGCATGATGCCGGGCTCCAAGTCCGACCGCGGCACCGCAGCGCCCGCGGCGGCACCGGCGGCCACGCCGTCGGCACCCAAGATCGGCCCGGGCATGAACGCCGCCGGCGAGGTGATCGACTCGAAGAAGGTCGAATCGGGCTACGGCCGCCACGTCAAGGGCCTGGACGACTGGGAGGGCGAGATCACCGGCAAACCCGCACCCGGCAGCAAGTTCACGCAGCTGCAGATCGGCATGAGCGCGGCCAAGGCGATGAAGCTGCTGGGCCAGCCCGACGACCAGGGCTCGTACATCACCGGCAAGGCCTTCATCCCGTTCTTCTTCGGCTCCGACCGCTACCGCTACGAGCTGGTCTACAAGGGCCAGGGGCGCCTGATCTTCGCCGGCGCCAGCGGCTTCGACGGCAGCCAGCACCTGATCTGGATCATCCACAGCGCCAACGAGGGCGACACCCGCTGATGCCGCCGCGCCGCGCAGTCCTGGCGGCCCTGGGAGCTGCCGCCGGCCTGGGCGGCTGCGCCGCGTGGCGCGCGCACCGCGCGCTGCCCCTGGACACCTGGGTCGACGACGGCGGCTGCCCCGCCACGCTGGCCCCGGTACTGCTGGTGCTGCTGACCGGCGCCCACATGGCACCGCAAGAGATGGTGCAGCAGGGCTTCATCGCCGCCGTGCGGCAGCGCCACCTGGCGGTGGACGTGACGGTGGCCGACGCCAACCTGCGCTATGCGTACGACGGGACCCTGCTCGAGCGCCTGCACGACGACGTGATGGCGCCGGCGCGCGCCGCGGGCTGGCGCCGCATCTGGCTCGGCGGCATCTCCCTGGGCGGCTACGCGGCCCTGCTCTACGCCATGCGCCACCCCGGCGCCATCGAGGGCCTGACGCTGATCGCGCCCTACCTCGGCCGGCCGCCGTTGCTGCGGGCCATCGCCGCGGCGGGCGGGCCGGCGGCGTGGCAGCGCACGGCCGGGCCGGCCCCGGCGGGCGACATCGACCACGCGCTGTGGCACTGGCTGGCCGCGCCGCCGGCGGTCATGCGACCGATCGCGCCCCCGATCTGGCTCGGGTACGGCACCGAGGACCGCCTGATCGAGGGCGACCGGCTGCTGGCGACGCTGCTGCCCGCCGACCGCGTGGCCACCGCACCCGGCGGCCACGACTGGCCGCCCTGGCGCGCGCTGTGGGCGCGCTGGCTCGACCGCGGCCTGCTGCCCGGCCACTGCCCCGCATGAGGCCCGGGCGCATCACGCCCGTGGCCGTGACGGCGCACGGCCTGGCCTGCGCCGCCGGCGTCGGCCTGCCTGCGCTGGCGCGGGCCCTGCGCGAAGCGCGCAGCGCGCTCACGCCCAACGACTGGAGCCGCGTGCCGCTGCCGAGCTGGATCGGCCGCGTGCCCGGTGTCGAGGCCGTCGCGCTGCCGCCGGCGCTGGCGGGCTGGGACGACCGCGCCACGCGCCTGGCCTGGCTCGGGCTGCAGGCCGACGGCTTCATCGAGGCCGTGGGCCGGGCCCGGGCCCGGCATGGCGCCGCGCGCGTGGGTCTGGTGCTGGGCACCTCGGCGTCGACCATCGGTGCCTCCGAGCGGGCCTACCGCCAGCCGGCGGCCGACGGCGGATTCCCGCCCACCCTGCGCCACCCGCGCCTGAACACCGTGCATGCGCTGACGATGTTCGTGCAGGAGGCGCTGGCGCTGCAGGGGCCGTGCCTGACGGTCTCCACCGCCTGCTCGTCGAGCGCGAAGGCCTTCGCGGTGGCCGAGCGCTGGCTGCGGCTGGACCTGGCCGACGCGGTGGTGGTGGCCGGCGTGGACGCGCTGTGCGAGAGCATCCTGTTCGGCTTCGCCGCCCTGCAGCTGGTGGCGGCCGCACCCTGCCGGCCCTTCGATGCCGCGCGTGCCGGCATCAGCATCGGCGAGGCGGCGGGCTACGTGCTGCTCGAGCGCGGCCCGTCCGCGTTCCTGCTGCTGGGGCATGGCGAGTCGAACGATGCGCACCACATGTCGAGCCCGCATCCGCAGGGCCTGGGTGCCGAGCGTGCGCTGGACGCCGCGCTGGCGCGCGCCGGCCTGGCCGCCGAGGCGGTGGACCATCTCAGCCTGCACGGCACCGCCAGCGCACGCAACGACGAGGTCGAGGCGGCGCTGGTGGCACGCCGCTACCGGGCCGACGTGCATGCCAGCGCCACCAAGGGCACCACCGGCCATGCGATGGGCGCGGCCGGCATCGTCGGGGCCCTGGTCTGCCGCCTGGCGCTGTGCGATGGCCTGCAGGCCGGCACCGCGGGCTGCGACGCACCCGATCCGGCGCTGGGCCGCGCCTTCGGCGCGCAGCTGCAGCGCGCGCCACGCCTGGCGCCGGCGCGGCTGGCGGCCAGCCATGCGTTCGGCTTCGGCGGCAACAATGCCGTGCTCGTCTTCGGCCGGGGTTGAGCGCGACCGGCACCGGCATGGAACGCACCCTGTACATCGACGGCCTGGGCCTGTGGACGCCCGCGCTGCCCGGCTGGGCAACGGCCCGGGCGGCGCTGCGCGGCGAGACGCCGGCGGCCGCGGACCCGGCGCCCGGCCCCGGCACGCCGGTGCGGCGCCCCGCCCCGGCCTTGCTGGGCGCGAACGAACGCCGCCGCGCCCCCGACACCGTGCTGCTGGCGCTGGAGGTGGCGTCGCAGGCGCTGGCCGGCTCGGGCCACGACGCGGCAGGCCTGGCCAGCGTGTTCGCCTCGGCCCACGGCGATCTGCCCACCACCGACGCGCTGTGCCGCACGCTGGCGGCCGACCCGCAGGCGCTGTCGCCCACGCGCTTCCACCACTCGGTGCACAACGCCGCCTCGGGCTACTGGGCCATCGCCAGCGGCAGCCACGCCGCGAGCACGGCGCTGGCGGCGGGCGAACACAGCTTCGGTGCCGGCCTGCTGGAGGCCGCCACGCAATGCGCCGCCGATGGCGCTCCGGTGCTGCTGGTGGCGCTGGACACCGAGGCCTGCGGCGCGCTCGCCTCGGCCAACCGCAGCCGCGGCCAGCTGGCGCTGGCACTGTTGCTGGCGCCGCGGCGCAGCGGCGCTTCGCACTGGGCGCTGCGCTGGTGGCTGCAGCCGGCGGCGGACCGGCACGAGGAGCCGCCGGCCTCGGCGGCCGCGCGGGCTCTGGCGGCCAACGCCATGGCCCCGGCGCTGCCGCTGTTCGAGGCGCTGGCAGGCGGGCGGCCGGCGCGGCGCACGCTGCCGCTGTCGGCCTCGACGCGGCTCGAACTTCAGCTCGAGCCCCTGGCCGCGGCGCTGGCGCCCGCGGCTGCGGCATGATGCGCCGTTCGCCCCAGCTCCGGAAGGACGCGCCATGAGCCCGAGCACTGCCCCGACGCCGCGCGCCGCCGACCCCGATGTCGTGATCCTGGGCGGCGGCCTGGCCGGCCTGACACTGGCCCTGCAGCTGCGCCAGCGCCTGCCCGATCTCGAGGTGCTGGTGCTCGAGCGCCGCACCCACCCCGTGCCCGAGGCCTGCCACAAGGTGGGCGAATCCAGCGTCGAGATCGGCGGCCACTACTTCCAGCACGTGCTGGGCCTGGAGCCGCACCTGGTGGCGCGGCAGCTCAAGAAGTTCGGCTTCCGCTTCTTCTTCAGCGACGGCCGGCGCGACATCGACGCCGTCACCGAGCTCGGCGCGAGCCGGCCGCTGGCGGTGCCGAGCTGGCAGATCGACCGCGGCATCTTCGAGAACTTTCTCGGCCACGAGGTGCAGCGCCGCGGCATCCGCTTCGCCGACACCGCGCTGATCCGCGAGGTGACGCTGGCCACCGACAAGGGCGCGCGGCACCGGGTGCACTGGCAACGGCCCGACGAGGCGATGCACACCACGCACGCGCGCTGGGTCGTCGACGCCAGCGGCCGCGCCGGGCTGCTGAAGCGTCAGCTGGGACTGGCGCGCGAGAACGCGCACGCCGCGCACGCGGTGTGGTTCCGCATCGGCGCAAGGATCGAGATCGACGGCTGGTCGCAGGACCCGGGCTGGCAAGCGCGCTGCATCACGCCCACGCGCTGGCTGTCCACCAACCACCTGGTGGGCGCGGGCTACTGGGTGTGGCTGATCCCGCTCGCCTCGGGCTCGCATTCGGTGGGCATCGTGGCCGATCCGGACTACCACCCGCTGGAGCGGATGAACACCTTCGAGCGCGCCATGGACTGGCTGCAGCAGCACCAGCCGCGCCTGTTCGACGAGCTCGACGGCCAGCGCACGAAGCTGCAGGATTTCGCCTTCTTCCGCCGCTTCTCGTACGACTGCGCGCAGACCTTCTCGGCCCAGCGCTGGGCGCTCACCGGCGAGGCCGGGCGCTTCCTCGACCCGTTCTACTCGCCGGGCAGCGACTTCATCGCCATCGGCAACACCTACATCACCGAGTTGGTGGCACGCGACCGGGCCGGCCTGCCGCTGGGCGCCCACACGGCCATCTACGACCAGATCTTCCGCTCGTTCTACGACAGCACGCTCACGCTCTACCAGGGCCAGTACGGCCTGTTCGGCGACCCCGAGGTGCTGCCGGTGAAGGTGCTGTGGGACTACACGTACTACTGGAGCGTGCTGGCGCCGATGTTCTTCCAGCAGCGGCTGACCGACCTGGCTTCGCTGTCGCACCTGCGTGCCGAGCTCGCCGCCTGCCAGGGCCTGAACGGCGCGGTGCAGCGCTTCCTGCGCGCCTGGGGCGCCGTCAGCGCCAGGCGCAACCCGGCGGTGATGCTCGACCAGGCGTCGATCCCCTGGTTCGCCGAACTCAACCGCAGCCTGCTCGACCGCTGCGACGACGCCACCTTCCGCGCGCGCCTGCGGGAGGCTGCCGTGCGGCTGCAGGTGCTGGCGCTGGAGATCGGCGAGCGGGCCAGCCACGACCATCCGGCGCTGGACACGGCGCCGCTGCTCGAAGCGGTGGCGGCACTCGGGATGCCGGCGCGGCCGGCGCAGCGGATGCTGTTTGCGGCGCCGTCGGGGGCCGGGGTCCTGCAGCCGGCTTGAAGGCGGGGTGGGGCCCCGCGGCGAAGGCGCGCGCGGGCAGCCGGCACCCCTACGCCTGGAACGGCGGCAAGCCCCGCCAGCGCCGCCACAACAAGCCCGGCAGCCGCAACCCGAACCCCACCATCAACCGCAGGTGCATCCAGCTCAGCAGCGCGTTGTCGCGTCCGTAGCGGAAGTGCGAGACGCCACCTTCCTCGGACGTCAGATACCGCACCGGCGCGTCGAGGTTCAGCGGCTTGACGCCGCGCCAGGCCAGGCGCACCACGGCCTCGGTGTCGAAGTCGAAGCGGCGCATCCAGCGCTGGCGCTGCATCACGGCGATCAGCGCCGGCACCGGGTAGACGCGAAAGCCGTACAGCGAGTCGGCCACGCCGGCGCCCAGCGTCTCGAGGTTGGTCCACCAGTTCGAGACGCGACGGCCGCGTACGCGCAGCATCGGGGCGCTGGCGTCGAACACCGGGCGGCCCAGCACCATCGCCTCGGGCCGCGCCTGCGAGGCCTGCATGAAGGCCGGGATCAGCGCCGCCGGGTGCTGACCGTCGGCATCCATCGTCAGCGCGTGCGTGTAGCCGGCGGCGGCGGCCTGCTGCAGGCCGTGCAGCACCGCCGCGCCCTTGCCTCGGTTGCGGGGCAGCACCCACACGCGCAGGCCCGCGTCGGCGGCGGCCATCCGCTGCAGGCCCTGCGCCGTGCCGTCGCGGCTGCCGTCCACCACCACCCACACGGGGCACCACTGCGCGCGGGCAGCGGCCACGGTGGCGTAGACCTGGGCCCCGGTGTCGTAGCTCGGGATCAGGACCAGGTGCGTGCCCGATGCCGCCTGCGGGCCGGGTGGCGTCATGCGCGGTGCTGCACGCCGGCGGCGAAGTAGGCCTCGATCTCGGCCCGCTGTGCCTCGACATCGGTGGCCGGCGCGAAGCGCCGGCCCAGCCGCACCGCGAACCGGATCGGCAGCGGCGGCAGCCGCCACAGCGGCCAGCCCTTGCCCAGGTAGGGCGAGTCGGTGTCGATGAAGACGGCCTGGATCGGCGCGTTCGCGCGCTGCGCGATCAGCGCGAAGCTGGCGTGGAAGGGGTTCACCGCGCCCTGCGTGGTGCGCGTGCCCTCGGGGAAGAGCACCAGCTGGCCGCCCTCGGCCAGGTCGGCGACGGCGCAGCGGATCATGCCGTAGGCCGAATCGTTGCGGATGTAGCGCGCCAGGCGCGCCCCGGGGCCGAGCAGCGGGTTGCGCATCAGCCCGGCCTTCATGACGCAGGCGCTGCGCGGCAGCCGCGCCACCAGCATCAGCGCATCGAGCATGCTCGGGTGGTTGGCCACGACGATCAGGCCGGGCTCGTCGCGCAGGGCCTCCAGTGCCTGCGCCTGCAGGCGCAACATGCCGGTGGCGGCGGCGATGCGCCAGAACAGGCCGTAGCCCCAGGCGATGGCGGCACGGCCGATGCGCCGCCCCGCGGCACGCGGCAGCAGCGGATACAGCACCAGCGCCAGCGCATTCCAGGCCGCCGACATCAGGCCCAGCAGCAGCAGGTGCAGCTGCAGCGCCAGCCAGGCCAGCGGCCAGAGCAGACGCAGCCCGACCCCGGGGCGCGGGCGGGCCGGCGGCGGCGGGGGTTCAGCGGCGGTCGGCAACACGCTGGTCCGAGGCCACGAGGGTGCGGCTGACGGCAAGGCCGAAGCTCAGGTTGCTGCGCTGGCGCACCAGCGGGCTGGGCTCGAAGGCGGCGCCGGCCACGCTGTCCACGCGCACGTAGCTGCCTACCCACCAGGCGCCCAGGCGCCGCGAGGCGCTCGCACCCAGGTGCCAGCCGGCGGCACCGCCGCCGGCGCGGTAGGCGGGGCGGTCGGCCGTGGCGTAGGCCGGCGCCACGTCGTAGAAGTAGGCGTGGTAGGCGCGCGTGGCCGCCTGCGGGCCGCCTTGCAGGCCGAGGTTCCAGCCCTCGAGCTGCCAGTCGAGATTGAGCACCGGGCTGAAGGTGGCGCCGATGGCCCGCGGCGAGCGCTGCGCCGTGAACACCGCGCGCACCGGCAGCCGCAGCTGCACCTGCCAGCGCTCGCCCTGCGCCAGCGTCAGGTCGAGGTTGGGACCGAGCTCGAGCGTAGGCGCCAGATCGGGCATGCCGGTGCGCGCCCGGTCGTCACGGCTGCGGGTGGGCGCGGTGGCGGCGGCGCTGAGGTCGAGGTCGACGCCGGGGCGGTCGAGCAGCACGGCGCGCGCGCCGTTGCGGTCGGCGCGGAAGATGTCGCCGCGGTAGACGGCATAGGGCAGCGGCAGCAGCCAGCCGTGGTTCTGGTCGCTGCCGCGGTAGTGCGGCAGGCGCACGCCGGCCAGGCCGGCGCCCAGCTCCCACAGCGGCTCGTCGGCGCGCGCCGGCCCCGGTCCCAGGGCGCAGGCGGTGGCCAGCAGCGCCGCCGCGGCGGCGTTCGCCTTCATCGCGGCGGCGGGACCAGCACGTTCTCGCCCGGGATCGTGCCCACGTCGCGGATGTTCAGGCGACGGTGCCGCCAGGCCGCGAGGCTCGCGCGCCAGCGGCCCAGCGTGCCCAGCAGGTAGACGGCCTTGAAGAACAGCAGCGACGGCCCGATGGGCGAGCCGCCGTAGACATCGCCGGCCAGCACCGACAGCACCGCCTCCTTGCTGCGCAGCACGTTCCTCGGGTGCATGAACAGCTCGCGCATGACCGGGTTGGTCATGCGGAAGATGAACCACGAGAAGGCGCGCGGCCCGCGCTGCACGTGGGCGGTGTAGCGACGCCGGGCGGCCGCCGCGGCGCGGGCCGGCCGGTCGAGCGTGGCGGCCACGAGCCCGGCGCCGGCGAAGGCGTTGGCCATGGCCAGGTAGACCCCGGACGAGAACACCGGGTCGATGAAGGCGTACGCGTCGCCCAGCATCAGCCAGCGCTCGCCGCAGGCCCGGGTGGCCGAGTACGAGAAGTTGCCGGTGGCGTGCACCCGGTCGTCCACCAGTTCGGCATCGCGCAGGCGGTCGGCCAGGGCCGGGGCCAGGGCGATGGTGTCGAGGAAGAACGCCTTCAGCGGCTTGTCGCGCGACTTCAGGTAGGGCGGCCAGCAGGTGGCGCCGACGCTGGTGGTGCCATCGGCCAGCGGGATGAACCAGAACCAGCCGTGCGCGAACCAGAAGATGCTGATGTTGCCCTCGAGCTTGGCGCCAGGCAGCCGGCGCGCACCCCGGAAGTGGCCGAAGATCGCCGCGCTGTTGTGGCGGGGGTGACGGCGTTTGTCGCCGAACTGGTGCGCCAGCAAGGTGTCGCGGCCCGAGGCATCGACCACGTAGCGCGCGCGCCAGCGCCGCGGCGCGCCGTCGTCGAGCGTGGCCTGCACGGTGGCGCCGTCGGCGTCGAAGACCACCGCGTGCGCCTGGCAGCCTTCCACGGTGACCGCGCCGCGCGCGGCGGCGTTGCGGAACAGGAGCTCGTCCAGCGCCGAGCGTCTCACCTGCCAGGCCATCGGCATGCGCTTGTCCCAGGCGTCGCCGAACTCGACGAACGAGCGGTGCCGGTGCTGCGGCGAAACGAACTCCACCCCCCACTTGGGCAGGCCGATGCGGTCCACCGCCTCGCGCACGCCGAGCCGCTCGAACAACTCGACGTTGGCCGGCAGCAGCGACTCCCCGATGTGGAAGCGCGGGTGGCGCGCCTTCTCCAGCAACACCACGCGCCGCCCCTGCTGCGCCAGCAAAGCGGCCATCGTGCTGCCGCCGGGGCCACCGCCGACGACGAGCACGTCGCAGTCAGGGGCACCGGCGCCGGCATCGGGGGGCTCGACCTGGGGCATGAAAGGGGCTCACCGCGGTAGAGGAGACAAGGCATCGGATGGTAATCTGCGCCGCCGCCGGCCCTTCGGGGATCCTTCGCGGGCCGTTCCCGGGCCTTTCGCGGCCGTGACGCGGGCCCTCGGCGGGCCACCCCTTTCGGCCTTGCGCCGCGCCACCTTGCCAACATCACCGCCCACCCCCGTGCCGCCCACCGCTGCTGCGGCCGCCACCCCGGCCCCGGGGCACGGCCTCGGTGGCTCCGCGCAGTCCGGCTGGCGCGCCGACCTGGGCCGGCGCATCCGGCACCGGCCGGTGCTGAAGGCGCTGGGCATCTCGGCCTTCATGTGGGTGTTCTTCGTCGGCTACTTCTACCTGCTGCGGCATCCGGCGCGGCCGGTGCTGACGATGCCGCTGACGGCGCTGGACCGCGCCATCCCGTTCCAGCCCGGCCTGCTGGCGGCCTACGTCTCGCTGTGGCTGTACGTGGGCATTCCGCCCGGGCTGATGCTGGGCCTGCGCGAGATGCTGACGTATGGCGCCTGGATGGCCGCGCTGTGCGCCGTGGGGCTGGCCTGCTTCTACTTCTGGCCCACCGCCGTACCGCCGCTGTCGATGGCCGTCGACCCGGGCCGCTACCCGGGCTTCGCCATGCTGCAGGGCGTGGACGCGGCGGGCAACGCCTGCCCTTCGCTGCACGTGGCCTGCGCGGCGTTCACCGCGGTGTGGGTGCACCGCCTGCTGGGCCGCATCGGCACGCCGCGCTGGCCGAAGGGGCTCAACCTGCTGTGGCTGGCGCTGATCGTCTACTCGACCCTGGCCGTCAAGCAGCACGTGGCGCTGGACGCGCTGGCGGGTCTGGCGCTGGCCGGCGTGTTCGCGCTGGCGTCGCTGCGCCGGGGCGCGCCGGTGCGGCCGTCGCGCAGCCCCGGTGAGGCAACCGCCCGCCGATAGAATCCGCGCTCACTTCGATGCCGCGAGCGCATGGCCAGCGAACCCTCCTCGACCGCCGTCCCCAAGCCGGGCAACTTCCTGCGCGGCATCATCGAACGCGATCTCGAGGCCGGCAGCTGGGCCGGCCGGCATTTCGGCGGCAGCCCGGGTGATGCCGCCCACCACGCCGCCGGCGGCCCCGACCCGGCGCGCATCCGCACCCGTTTCCCGCCCGAGCCCAACGGCTACCTGCATATCGGCCACGCCAAGAGCATCTGCCTGAACTTCGGCCTGGCGCAGGACTACGGCGGCGTGTGCCACCTGCGCTTCGACGACACGAACCCCGAGCAGGAAGAGCAGGAGTACGTCGACGCCATCGTCGAGGCGGTGCACTGGCTGGGCTTCGACTGGAACGCCCACGGCACCAGCCACCTGTACTACGCCAGCCACTACTTCGACTTCATGTACCGCGCCGCCGAGGCGCTGGTGCAGGCCGGCCTGGCCTACGTGGACGAGCAGACGCCCGAGCAGATGCATGCCACGCGCGGCGATTTCCACACGCCGGGCACGGCCAGCCCGTTTCGCAGCCGCACGCCGGCCGAGAACCTGGCGCGGCTGCGCGAGATGCGCGATGGCCGGCTGGCCGACGGCGCCGCCGTGCTGCGCGCCAGGATCGACATGGCCTCGCCCAACATCAACCTGCGCGACCCCACGCTTTACCGCATCAAGCGCGCCACCCACCACAACACCGGCGACCGCTGGTGCATCTACCCGATGTACACCTACGCGCACCCGATCGAGGATGCGCTGGAGAACATCACCCACAGCATCTGCACGCTCGAGTTCGAGGACCAGCGGCCGTTCTACGACTGGCTGCTCGAAAGCCTGGCCGACCTCGGCCTGCTGGCGCGGCCGCTGCCCAGGCAGTACGAGTTCGGACGCCTGAACCTCAGCTACGTGATCACCAGCAAGCGCCGGCTGCGCGAGCTGGTGACCGAGGGCCATGTGCAGGGCTGGGACGACCCGCGCATGCCCACGATCTTCGGCCTGCGCCGACGCGGCTACACGCCGGCCAGCATCCGCGCCCTGGCCGACGGCAGCGGCGCGTCCAAGACCAACATCTGGCTCGACTACAGCGTGCTCGACGGCTGCCTGCGCACCGACCTCGAGGGCCACGCACCGCGCGCGATGGCGGTGCTCGATCCGGTGCGGCTGGAGCTGACGAACTGGGCCGAGGTCTACGGCAGCCCGGCCCATGTCGAACCCTGCCACGCACCGGTGCACCCGCAGCGGCCCGAGCTGGGGCAGCGCCGGTTCGGCCTGTCGCACGAGGTGTGGATCGAGCGCGACGATTTCGCCGAGGCGCCGGCCAAGGGCTTCTTCCGCCTCTTCCCGGGCAACAAGGTGCGGCTGAAGTACGGTCTGGTGGTGGAGTGCACCGGCTGCGAGAAGGACGCCGCCGGCACCGTGACGCGGGTGCTGGCGCGCGTGGTGCCCGACACCCGCAGCGGCACGCCCGGCGCCGACGCGGTGAAGGTCAAGGGCACCATCACCTGGGTCGGCGTGCACGATGCGGTGGCCGCCACCGTGAACCTGTACGACCGCCTGTTCACCGCAGCCCAGCCCGAAGCCGGCGGGCGCGACTGGCGCACCGTGCTCAACCCGGACAGCCTGCGCGTGGCGACGGCCTGGGTCGAGCCGGCGCTGGCCGGCGCCGAGCGCGAACAGCGTTTCCAGTTCGAGCGACACGGCTATTTCGTCGCCGACCGCGAAGCGCATGCACCGGAGCGTCCGGTGTTCAATCGCATCACCACGCTCAGGGACGGCTGGGCGGCGTAGAGTCGTCGCCCTCGGGGCTGCCTGGCCCCCAGGAGGGTTCCATGCGCCGCACCCACCGCCACGCCATCCGCACCTCCACCTGGGCACTGCTGCTGGTCGCCTTCGGTTCGCTCGCCGCCCTGCCCGTGCCGGCCGCCGCCGGCGGTGCCGAGGTCAGCGACCACCAGCCCGATCGCTTCACCGACATCGGTCTGACCCCGCACGAGCGCGACCAGGCCCTGGCTACGCTGACGGCGTTCGTGCAGAAGCTGGCGCGACAGTTGCCCGCCGGCCAGACCCTGCAGCTGCAGTTCACCGACATCGACCTCGCCGGCCGGCTGCTGCCGTTTCGTGCCCGCGAGGTGCGCGTGCTCACCGGCCAGGCCGATTGGCCGCGCATCGACCTGCGCTACACGCTGCGTGCCGGCGACCGCACGCTGGCCAGCGGCACGGCCGACCTGGCCGACCTGAACTACCTGGCCGACACCGCCTTCCTCGACCCGCGCCTGGGCGAGCTGCCCTACGAGAAGCGCCTGCTGCAGCAGTGGTTCACCCGCACCTTCGTGCGTTCGTGAGTTCGTGAGCCGCCCACCCACCACCCCCGCCTGGAGAGGCCCGTCTTGCAACGCCTGCAACGTCTGAAGTCCGCTGCCCTGCACCGTGCCGTGCCGGCCCTGGCCTGCGCCTGGTTCGCAGCCTCGGCCTGCGCCGCCCCCGACCCGCTGGCCCGCGCCGCGGCCGAGCCGGGCGCCATCACCACGCCCAGCGGCCTGGTCTACCGCAGCCTGCGCACAGGCCGGGGCCCCAGCCCCACGGCCACCGACACCGTGCGCGTCAACTACCGCGGCACCTTCCCCGATGGCCGCGAGTTCGACAGCTCGTACGCCCGGCACGAGCCGGCCAGCTTTCCCCTGAACCGCGTCATCAAGTGCTGGACCGAAGGCCTGCAGCGCATGAAGGTGGGCGGCAAGGCCAAGCTCACCTGCCCCGCCGCCATCGCCTATGGCGACCAAGGCGCCGGCGGCGGCGAGATCCCGCCCGGTGCCGTGCTGCAGTTCGAGGTCGAGCTGCTGGGCATCGGCCGCTAGCAGCCGTCCGCGGACGTTTGCGCCCGGCGCTGCGGGCAGACCACGGCCGGCACCGCGAATTCGCGCCCGACCACCGCGCGGGCGTAGTAGTAGTTCAGGCGCGCGCGCTCGCTGAGGGCGTCGATCTCGACCCGGCCACGCGGGTCGCAGGGAAAGGCCAGCGCGCGACCCGCGTTGAACAGCGACTCGAAGCGCAACTCGAAGCCTGTGGCTGGCTGTGGCGTGGCGATCATGGCGGGCGACCCTTCTGCGTCTGTGGTGGATGCCATGCCTTCAAGGTAGGTCAGCCGGCCCCCGCTTGCCGCGGGACGGGCGCCAAGCCGGGTGTCGGCGCGCGCCTGGGACGGCTGTCGGAAAGCGGCCTACAGCGCCGTGCCGGATGCGAAGATGCACCCGACCATGCGTGATCTCTTCCTGCTCGATCCCGACACCGTGTTCCTCAACCACGGCTCGTTCGGCGCCTGCCCGATCGAGGTCTTCGACGCCTTCCAGGCCTGGCAGCGCGAGATGGAGCGCAACCCGGTCGCGTTTCTCGGCCGGCGATCGGGCACGCTGCTGCACCACGCCCGCCAGCGCCTGGCGGAGGCGCTGGGCGCCGATGCCGACGATCTGGCCTTCGTGCCCAACGCCACCACCGGCGTCAACATCGTGGCGCGCTCGCTCGGGCTGCAAGCCGGTGACGAGGTGCTGACCACCGACCACGAGTACGGTGCCTGCGATGCCACCTGGCGCGTGGTCTGCGGCCGGGTCGGCGCGCACTACCGCGCCGTCCAGGTGCCGCTGCCTTTCGATGCCGGCACCTTCGTGGCGCAGCTGCTGGCGGCCGTGACACCGCGCACCCGGCTGATCTTCGTCAGCCACATCACGTCGACGACGGCGCTGACGTTTCCGGTCGCCGCGCTGTGCGCCGCGGCGCGCGAACGCGGCATCGCCACCTTGATCGACGGCGCCCACGCGCCCGGCCAGCTGGCGCTCGACCTGGCCGCGGTGGGCGCCGATTTCTACACCGGCAACTGCCACAAGTGGCTGTGCGCGCCCAAGGGTGCCGCGTTCCTGCACGTGCGGCCCGGCCTGGGCCAGGAGCTCGAGGGCCCGGTGGTGAGCTGGGGCCATGTGGCGGCCGAGCTGGCCGCCTCGGCCGACACGGCCCCCGGCACAGGCCGGCGCGAGGTGCTCCAGGCGCTCCAGGCCTACACCGGCCGCACGCCGCTCGAGCAGCGGCTGCAATGGCAGGGCACGCGCGACATCGCGGCGTTTCTGGCCGTGCCGGCGGCGATCGACTTCCAGGTGCGGCACGGCTGGCCGGCCCGGCGCGCGCACTGCCACGCGATGGCCGCCGCGCTGCAGCGCCGCGTGCTGGCGCGCAACGGCCTGGTGGCGATGGCGCGCGAGACGGACTTCGCCCAGATGGTGGCGATCCCTGTGCGCTGCGACGACCCCGAGGGGCTGCGCCGCCGGCTCTACGACCGGCACCGCATCGAGGTGCCGGTGACGCAGCATGGCCAGGCCCGCTTCGTGCGCGTCTCGGTGCAGGCCTACAACACCGAAGCCGATCTGGCGCGCCTGGAGCAGGCGCTGGCCGAAGCCGGGGTCTAGGCGGCCGAGGCGGCCTTCGCCTTCTTCGAAGGCTTGGCAGGTGCGCTGGCCGCCGCGGCGGTGGCCTTCAATTCCTTCGCCTGCTTGTGCTTCGAAGCCTTGGCCGGCGAGGCCGTGGGCGCAGGCGCCGGCAGGGCTGCCGGGGCCGGGGCGGCGGTCGCGGGCGCCGTCGCCTGCTTGGCCGACTTGCCAGCCTTGGCCGCCGGGGCCGCAGCGCCGTTGAAGGTCTGGCCGTTGACCGTGAGACCGGCGGCCGACAGCTTGGCCGCCGACTTCTCGCCGATGCCGCTGGTGCGCGAGATCAGGTCTTGCCAATCCTTGAACGGGCCCTTGGCGCGCTCGGCGACGATGTGGCCGGCGATCGCCGGGCCGATGCCCTTGACGGCGTCCAGATCGGCCTGCGTGGCCTGGTTGACATCGACGGCGGCAAACACCGACATCGCCAGGAAGGCGAGCAGTGCCGCCAGGAATTTTCTGAACATGGATCGCTCCCGTGGGTAGTGGCTGGCTGCTAACGCCGCTGCGCCTGGTGGCGTTGACTCGGCAGGGACCCGGCGGTGATGCGGATCTGCCTGTGCAGGCGCCGGGTCCCGGCGCTCAGGGCCCGGGCTTGCGCCGCACCGGCTTGCCCGCCGCGCCCGGGCCGCCGACAGCACGGGTTGCGCCCGTGGCGCGGGGCGGCAGCCCGACGTGCTGCGTCAGCAGCCGGCCCGGCGGCGGCGTGGAGTTCTTGCGCCGCGCGCTGACGTAGCCGCCGTCGGTGGCCGGCTGGTAGCTCGGGATCAGGTGGTGCTTGCCGTTGCCGATGAGATCGGCACGGCCCAGCGCCTTGAGCGCCTCGCGCAGCAGCGGCCAGTTGGCGGGGTCGTGCCAGCGCAGGAAGGCCTTGTGCAGCCGGCGCCGCCTGTCGCCGCGCACGATGTCCACCTTCTCGGCGCGCCGGGGGTCGCGACTGATGCCCTTCAGCGGGTTCAAGTCGGTGTGGTACATGGCCGTCGCGGTGGCCATCGGGCTGGGGTAGAAGGTCTGCACCTGGTCGGCCTTGAAGCCGTTGCGCTTGAGCCAGATCGCCAGGTTCATCATGTCCAGGTCGCTGGTGCCCGGGTGCGCGGCGATGAAGTACGGGATGAGGTACTGCTTCTTGCCCGCCTCGGCGCTGTACTGCTCGAACATCTGCCTGAAGCGGTCGTAGCTGCCGATGCCGGGCTTCATCATCTTGGACAGCGGCCCGCCTTCGGTGTGCTCGGGCGCGATCTTCAGATACCCGCCCACGTGGTGCGTGACCAGCTCCTTCACGTACTCGGGGCTCTGCACGGCCAGGTCGTAACGCAGACCCGAGCCGATCAGGATCTTCTTCACCCCGCGCAGCGCGCGCGCACGCCGGTACAGCTTCACCAGCGGGCCGTGGTCGGTGTTCAGGTTCGGGCAGATGCCGGGGTAGACGCAGCTCGGCTTGCGGCACGCGGCCTCGATGGCCGGGCTCTTGCAACCGATGCGCCACATGTTGGCGGTGGGGCCGCCGAGGTCGCTGATGACGCCGGTGTAGCCGCGCACCTTGTCGCGGATGTCCTCGATCTCCTGGATGATCGAGTCTTCGCTGCGGCTCTGGATGATCCGGCCTTCGTGCTCGGTGATGCTGCAGAAGCTGCAGCCGCCGAAGCAGCCGCGCATGATGTTGACGCTGAAGCGGATCATCTCCCAGGCCGGGATCTTGGTCGCGCCGTCGTGGCTGCCGTTCTCGTCGGCATAGCTCGGGTGCGGGCTGCGCGCGTAAGGAAGGCCGAAGACGTGGTCCATCTCGGCCGTGGTGAGCGGGATCGGCGGCGGCGTGATCCAGAGGTCGCGGTCGCCATGGCGCTGCACCAGCGCGCGCGCATTGCCGGGGTTGGTCTCGAGGTGCAGCACGCGGTTGGCATGCGCGTACAGCACCGGGTCGCTCCTGACCTGCTCGTAGGCCGGCAGGCGCAGCACCGTCTTCGCACGCGGCGGCAGTGTCAGGGCGCCGGTCTTGCGCGTGGCCGGCATCGCGATGGTCGCCACCGGAGCCGCCGGGACGCCCTCGTCCAGCGCACAGGCCTGGCCTTGCGTGGCTGCGGCTTCGCTCGTGGTGAGGTACGGGTTGATGTGCTCGTCGATGCGGCCCGGCCGGTCGACCTCGGTCGAGTCGATCTCGAACCAGCCCTGCGGCGCCAGCCCTGGCGCGGTCTTGACCATGAAGGCCGTGCCGCGCACGTCGGTGATGGCCTCGACCGGCTGCCGGGCCGCGAGCCGGTGCGCGATCTCGACGATGGCGCGCTCGGCGTTGCCGTACACCAGCAGGTCGGCCTTGCTGTCCACCAGCACCGAGCGCCGCACCTTGTCCTGCCAGTAGTCGTAGTGGGCGATGCGGCGCAGGCTGGCCTCGATGCCGCCGATGACCACCGGCACCTCGCCGAAGGCTTCCTTGCAGCGCTGGGTGTAGACGAGCGTGGCGCGGTCGGGGCGCCGGCCGCCCTGGCCGCCCGGCGTGTAGGCGTCGTCGCTGCGGATCTTGCGATCGGCGGTGTAGCGGTTGATCATCGAATCCATGTTGCCGGCGGCGACGCCGTAGAACAGGTTCGGGCGCCCCAAGGCCTTGAACGGCTCGGCGCTGTGCCAGTCGGGCTGGGCGATGATGCCGACGCGAAAGCCCTGCGCCTCGAGCACGCGGCCGATCACGGCCATGCCGAAGCTCGGGTGGTCGACGTAGGCGTCGCCGGTGACGATCACGACGTCGCAGCTGTCCCAGCCCAGGGCCTCCATCTCGGTCCGGCTCATGGGCAGGAAGGGCGCGGCGCCGAAGCGCTTGGCCCAGAACGGGCGGTAGGCCGTGAGCGCCTGCGGGGGGCGGAGGGCGTCAGCGGGGGCGAGGGCGTGCAAGGGAGCGTCGGTCGGCGGGCCGGGCAACGCCGGCGAAGTCCGGATTGTCGGGGTTTCCCCGCCGCGCTGCTGCGCGGCGGCCGGCCGCGGCGCCCTCAAGCCCGGGCCCGACGCGCCGATATGCCCCGCATGCAGGCCGTATTGCAATGGGTCTTGGCGGGCGGCGCCGCGCTGCTGGCGATGGCCGTGCTGATCGCTTCGTGGGAACAGCTGCGGGGCCGCCGCGCCCCCGAGGGCGATGTTGCGCCCGGCACCGCCGCGCCAACCCGGCCGTCCAGCGTGGACATCGAGCTCGAACCGGCGCCGGCGCTGCGCGGTGCCGCTGCGGGCGGCGGAGACCTGCGGGCCCGCCGCCAGGCGCTCGGCGGCGCCCTCGACCGGATGGCACAGCCCGCGCCACGCCCGCCGGCCGGCTGGACCGACACGGAGCCGATGGTGGGCCCGGGAGCGCGCGAGCCGGCACCGGTGCCCTCGCGGCCGAAGTCGGCCGCGACACACTGAGCCTCGGCCGAAGTCGGCCGCGACACACTGAGCTTCGGCCGCAGTCGGCCGCGACACGCCCAGGCTGGCGGCCAGGGTCCGACGCACCCGGCGATCGGCAGCCCTCGCTCAGGCCGGCACCGCGGTGCCCGGCGCCGCGGCCCGGCCGCCTTCGACTTCCGGCTCTTCGCCCAGGAAGCCGCCGCTCTGGTGCGCCCACAGCCGCGCGTAGAGTCCGCCGGCCGCCAGCAGGCTGGCATGGTCGCCCATCTCGACGATGCGGCCGCGGTCCATCACCACCAGCCGGTCCATCGCGGCGATGGTGGACAGCCGGTGCGCGATGGCGACCACGGTCTTGCCTTCCATCAACCGGTACAGGCTTTGCTGGATCGCTGCCTCGACTTCGCTGTCGAGCGCGCTGGTGGCTTCGTCCAGCAGCAGGATCGGCGCGTCCTTCAGCATCACGCGGGCGATCGCGATGCGCTGGCGCTGGCCGCCGCTGAGCTTGACGCCGCGCTCGCCCACATGGGCCTCGTAGCCGCGGCGGCCCTTGGCGTCGCTGAGGCCCACGATGAAGTCATGCGCCTCGGCGCGCTCGGCCGCGCGCAGCACCTCGGCATCGGTGGCATCGGGCCGGCCGTAGGCGATGTTGTCGCGCACCGAGCGGTGCAGCAGCGAGGTGTCCTGCGTGACCATGCCGACCTGGCGGCGCAGGCTCTCCTGCGTCACGCCAGCGATGTCCTGGTCGTCGATCAGCACCCGGCCCGACTCGAGGTCGTACAAGCGCAGCAGCAGGTTGACGATGGTGCTCTTGCCGGCGCCCGACCGACCCACCAGCCCGATCTTCTCGCCCGGACGCACGACCAGCGAGAAGCCGTCGACCACCTTGCGCGGGCCGCCGTAGGCGAAGACGACATCGTCGAAGCGCAGTTCGCCGCGCGGCACGGCCAGCGTGGCGGCCCCCGGGCGGTCGAGCACGCTGCGCGCACGCGACAGCGTGGCCATGCCGTCGTGCACCGTGCCGATGTGCTCGAACAGCGTGGCCAGCTCCCACATCACCCAGTGCGAGATGCCGTTCAGGCGGAAGGCCATCGCGGTGGCCGCGGCCACCGCGCCCACGCCCACCGCGCCCTGCGTCCACAGCAGCAGGCTCAGGCCGGCGGTGCTGGCGATGAGCAGCACGCTCAGCGTCTGGTTGATGATCTCGAAGCCGGTCACCAGGCGCATCTGGCCATAGGCCGTGGTCATGAACTCCTGCATGGCGCCGCGCGCGAACTGCGCCTCGCGCTGGGAGTGCGAGAACAGCTTGACCGTGGCGATGTTGGTGTAGGCATCGGTGATGCGCCCGGTCATGAGCGAGCGCGCATCGGCCTGCGCCTGCCCCACCCGGCCCAGGCGCGGCACGAACACCCACAGCGTCACCGCGTACAGCGCCAGCCAGCCCAGGAACGGCGCGACGAGCCAGGTGTCGAAGCCGCCCACCACCGCGATCAGCGTGACGAAGTAGATGACCACGTAGACCAGGATGTCGGTGAAGATGAGCCAGGTGTCGCGCACCGCCAGCGCCGTCTGCATCACCTTCGTGGCGATGCGGCCGGCGAACTCGTCCTGGTAGAAGCCCAGGCTCTGCTCGAGCATCAGGCGGTGGAAGTTCCAGCGCAGCCGCATCGGAAAGTTGCTGAACAGGCCCTGGTACTTGTACAGCGCCTGCAGGGCGGCGAAGACGATGCTGGCCACCAGCACCGCGGCCAGCAGCGCCAGCACATGGCCCTGCTCGTGCCACAGCCCGGCCGGGCGCACGCGGCCCAGCACGTCCACCACATGCGCCATCATGCTGAACAGCAGTGCCTCGAACGCGCCGATGCCGGCGGTGAACAGCATCACCAGCGCCAGGTAGCGCCGCAGCCCCTTCGAGCACAACCACAGGAAGGCGAAGAAGCGGCGCGGCAGCAGCGGCGGCGGCTCGGGCGGATAGGGCGGCACGAGCCGCTCGAAGGTCTTGAACAAGAGGGCTCCCGGCGCACTGGCGGCCGATGCGAAACTGCGATGCCGCGCAGGCGGGCGCGGATTATCGGTGCACGGTCCGTGCCGCCTGCCGCGTAGAGGCATCCCCCCAATCGCGGCGCAGCACCGATCACTATGATGCGGCGCGTTCCGGGCACCACCGGTGCCCCGCTAGACGGGCGGCGATGTTCGACTATCTGATCGTGGGCGGCGGCTCGGCCGGCGCGGTGCTGGCGGCGCGGCTCAGTGAAGACCGGGCGCTGCGCGTGGGGCTGCTCGAGGCCGGTCCGCCCGACCGCAGCGTGCTGATCCACTGCCCCGCCGGGCTGGCCTTGCTGGCACAGACCGGGCAGGCGAACTGGGGCTTCCAGACCGTGCCACAGCCGGGGCTGAACGGCCGCCGTGGCTACCAGCCTCGGGGCAAGGTGCTGGGCGGCTCGAGCTCGGTGAACGCGATGATCTACCTGCGCGGCCAGCCGGCCGACTACGACCACTGGGCGGCGCAGGGCAACCCCGGCTGGGGCTGGAACGAGGTGCTGCCGTACTTCAAGCGCGCCGAGCACAACGAGCGTGGCGCCGACGCCTGGCACGGCAGCGGCGGGCCACTGAACGTGATGGACCTGCGCAGCCCGAGCCGCTTCGGGGGCCTGTTCGTGCAGGCCGCACAGCAGGCGGGCCACGCCCTCAACCCCGACTTCAACGGCGCCACCCAGGAAGGCGTGGGGCCGTACCAGGTCACGCACCGCAACGGCGAGCGCCACAGCGCCGCCAAGGCCTACCTGACGCCGATCCTTGCCCAGCGCAGCAACCTGCAGGTGCTGACGGGCGCGCAGGCCGTGCGGCTGCTGTTCGAGCGCGAGGGCGAGCCGCGGCGCGTGACCGGGGTCGAGATGCGCCAGGGCGGCGCGCTGCACCGGCTGCAGGCCAGGCGCGAGGTGCTGCTGTGCGCCGGCGCGCTGCAGTCACCGCAGCTGCTGATGCTGTCGGGCATCGGCGACGGCGCGCAGCTGCAACGGCACGGCATCCCGTTGCGTCACCACCTGCCTGGCGTGGGCCTGCAGCTGCACGACCATGTCGACGTCGTCCAGGTCGTCGACACGCCCGGCCTCACGGAACTGTTCGGCCTGTCGGCCGCCGGGGCCTGGCATGTGCTGCAGGGCATCGTCGAATGGCGGCGCCGGCGCAGCGGCCTGCTGACGACCAACTTCGCCGAGGCGGGCGGCTTCATCCGCAGCAGCGACGACCAGCCGGCGCCCGACCTGCAACTGCACTTCGTCATCGGCAAGCTCGTGGACCACGGCCGCAAGACCGTCTTCGGCCACGGCTACTCCTGCCATGTCTGCCTGCTGCAGCCCCGCAGCCGGGGCCGGATCGACCTGGCCGGGCCCGACCCGGACGCCGCGCCGCTCGTCGACCCGGCGTTCCTGAGCGAACAGGACGACCTGGCACGGCTGGTGCGCGGATTCAGGCGCATGCGCCACATCCTGCAGCAGCCGGCACTGGCGGCGCTGGGCGGGCGCGAGCTGCCGGCTTCGGCGGCCGCGCAGACCGACGCCCAGATCGAGCGCTTCGTGCGCGACCACGCCGACACCATCTACCACCCCGTGGGCAGCTGCCGCATGGGCCCCGGGCCGCAGGACGTGGTGGATGCCCGCTTGCGCGTGCACGGGCTGCAGGGGCTGCGCGTGGTGGACGCGTCGATCATGCCGCGCATCGTCTCGGGCAACACCAACGCGCCCACGATCATGATCGCCGAGAAGGCCGCGGCGATGATCCAGGCCGACGCGCGCATGCAAGCCGATGCGGTTGCAGTGACCGGCCACCCCTGAAACGACAAACCCCTCCGGCCCGTGAAGGCCGAAGGGGCGGGTGGCCAAGCCACCATTGGAGCTCCGGAGGATTGAGGTCCGGGGCTCCTGACGCGCAGAGTCTGCGCCGTCTCGGATTGCCTGCGAGCAGGCGCTGCAACCTTAGATCAATGCGCCGAAGCTGGCAAGCTGGATTGCAGGGCGGTGGACCCTCAGCCCATCCGGCGGCGACGGCTCGCGCCCCAGGCTGCCATCAATCCGAGGCCGGCCAGCGCCATCGAGCCGGGCTCGGGCACCGTGCCGCCCGTCGGGCCCTGCAGATCGAAGCTGATGTTGTCGAGGAACAGCGAGTTGGAGCCGCCAGCGAAGGTGACCCTGGTCACCAACATGCTGCCGGTGGACAGGCTGGCCGTAGTCCAGGCCGAGAAGGCACCCGAGGACACACCACTCGGAGCGAAGCTTTGACTAAGTGTGTTGGCTCCATCGAACAGGGAAACGGTGAACGAATCGCGCGCGCTCCATGAGAAATCGAAGGGGCCCAAAAACCCAGGCGCGACAGTCAACGAGATGCTCTGCGGGCTACCTTGCACGACCGAACGGTTCTGCAACCAGAGCACACCGGCGGTTCCGTTGTCGGCGGCCGAACCTGAAGCCGGAGCCAGAGCCAGAGCGTAAGAGCCGAACGTCGCCCCATAGCTTGGCCCGGTAATGCCCGCGACGGTGCCCCCGGCATAAAAGTTCGCAACGGCCGGAGACGTGCTCGCAGCCGATGCCAAACCAGATTCATCAAACGTCAACGTCACGGGCGCCGCCAGCGCCGGCCCCGCCATCGTCCCCGCCAGCAACCAACCCAACGCGCTTTTCAACTTCATGAAGTTCTCCTGTTCTTGTGGCCTGCGGCGACGATGCTCGTCCTGGTGCCGGGCGGGTGGTGGCAGCGAGGTAACTGCGCTGACGATCTAGAAAGCACCCAACGTGCCACAACTTCGTCAAGCCCCAAATTTGAAGCGATATCAAGGGCTTAGGTCATCCCCGCGAATGCAGGTGCGGGGCCGGCGACCGACGTGGCAGCAGCGGACTGTCAGCCAGGTCGACAGTCCAGCACCTGGCGATCGTTACGCCAGCAGCCGAGCCAGCACATCGGCCGCCCGGCGCTCCACCGCGGCATCCATGCGGATCGCACGCCCCCACTCGCGCTGCGTCTCGCCGGGCCACTTGTGGGTCGCGTCCAGGCCCATCTTGCCGCCCAGGCCGCTCACGGGCGAGGCGAAGTCCAGGTAGTCGATCGGGGTGTTCTCGACCAGCGTGGTGTCGCGCACGGGATCCATGCGCGTGGTCAGCGCCCACACCACCTGCTTCCAGTCGCGGATGTCGACGTCGTCGTCGGTGACGACGATGAACTTGGTGTACATGAACTGGCGCAGAAAGCTCCACAGCCCGAACATCAGGCGCTTGGCGTGGCCCGGGTAGGCCTTGCGGATGGAGATCACCGCCAGGCGATAGCTGCAGCCTTCGGGCGGCAGGTAGAAGTCGACGATCTCGGGAAACTGCTTCTGCAGGATGGGCACGAACACCTCGTTCAGCGCCTGCCCCAGCACGGCCGGCTCATCGGGGGGCTGGCCGGTGTAAGTGGAGTGGTAGATCGGGTCGCGCCGGTGCGTCAGGCGCTCGATCTCGAACACCGGGAACCAGTCCTGCTCGTTGTAGTAACCCGTGTGGTCGCCGAACGGTCCTTCCAGCGCATGCAGCCAGCCCCCCTGCTCGCGCAGCCGCACGCCATGCGCCGACTCGCCGGCGTAGCCCGGGGCGGCGGGCGGGATATGCCCCTCCAGCACGAACTCGGCGCTCGCCGGCACCTGCAGCCGCAGGCCGCCCTCGCCGACCCCGGTCGCCACCACCTCGGTACGGCTGCCGCGCAGCAAACCTGCGAACTGGTACTCCGACAAGGTGTCGGGCACGGGCGTCACGGCGCCCAGGATCGTTGCCGGGTCGGCCCCCAGCGCCACCGCCAGCGGGAATGGCTGGCCGGGGTTGGCGCGCGCGAATTCGCGAAAGTCGAGGGCTCCGCCGCGGTGGGCCAGCCAGCGCATGATCACCGAACGCGGCCCGATCACCTGCTGGCGGTAGATGCCCAGGTTCTGTCGCTGCCGGGGATTGGCCACACCCTGCGGGCCCCGGGTGACGACCAGGCCCCAGGTGATCAGCGGCCCGGCGTCCCCCGGCCAGCAGGTCTGCACCGGCAGCTGGGCCAGGTCGATCTCCGACCCTTCGATCACCACCTCCTGGCAACGGCCGCTGCGCTGCAGGGCCGGCTTCATGTCCCACAGGGCCTTGGCCATTTGCAGCAGCCGGCCGGCGTCCCTGACGCCTTTCGGCGGCTCCGGCTCCTTGAGGCTGGCCAGCAGGGCGCCGATGGCCCGCAGCTCGGCGGGATCCTCCGCACCCATGCCCAGCGCCACCCGCCGGGTGGTGCCGAACAGGTTGATCAGGCAGGGAATTTTGTAACCCGCAGGGTTGCTGCAAAGCAACGCCGGTCCGCCGGCGCGCAGCAGTTTGTCGCCGATTGCCGTCATTTCCAGGCGCGGGGACACCGGTTCAGCCAGGGTTCGCAGCTCGCCGACACGTTCGAGCTGAGCCATGAAATCGCGCAAGTCCCGGTACTTCATACCTTTAGATAATGAACTACTATTTTCATATTCTTGACCGGGTATGAAGCGCTTCCTAGAATTTGGTCACGCCTGAAATTCAGGGTTTACCCGCTGCAGCGAGGACATCGGTCACGCGCAGCGAAGGAACGGGGTCTGCGGCCAGTGGCCCGCTTCGTTCAGGGCCGCAAGTCGGTCGGGGATTATTGCTGCGGCATCCACCGCGCCCTGTCGGGGTGCGCTGCGGCCGGTTGTTCTGAGGAGAGTCTTGATGCGAGCCATCGCCTTGTTGCGCCGGGCCCAGCGCGAAACCGCGGGGTCGCTGCGCGTGTTCGCGCGCGATGTGGTCAGCGGCGTGTTCGAGGTCAGCCACAACGCCCTGGCCCTGGTGGGCCTGCTGGCGGTGGGGCTGGTCGTGTTCGCCCTCGGCCGCGCCGACCTGCGCCACCAGGCCGAAGTGGCGGCGCTCGAATGGCTGCAGAACCGGCAGGAAGCGCGCGACCTGGCCTCCGGCAATGTGCTGGCGACCGTGGCCGACCCCAGCGGGGTGACCCGAGCCACCGCCACGAGCCTGGCCGACCTGCCGCGCCAGCAGGCCACCCTGGCGAACTGGATCGCCCGCCGTTATCGCGTTGCGCCCGAGCCCATCGGCGCCCTGGTGCGGGAAGCCTGGTCGGTGGGCCAGCGCGCCCACCTCGACCCCACCCTGATCCTGGCCATCATGGCCATCGAGTCCAGCTTCAACCCCTTCGCCCAGAGCACCGTCGGCGCACAGGGGCTGATGCAGGTGCTGACGCGCGTGCACGACGACAAGTACGAGGCCTTCGGCGGCGCGCGCGCGGCTTTCGACCCCATCAGCAACCTGCGCGTGGGGGTGCAGGTGCTGCACGACTGCATCGTGCAGGCCGGCAGCGTGCAGGAAGGACTGCGCTACTACGTCGGCGCGGCGCTGCTGGGCAACGACGGCGGCTACGTCAGCCGGGTGCTGGCCGAGCAGTCGCATATGCGCGCGGTGGCCGACGGCCAGCGCGTGCCGGTCAACGTGCCGATCGTGACGCCGGGGGCGCTGCCTGCGCCCACCGCGCAGACGCCCCAACCCGGCGGGCTGCAGCAGACCTCGGCCCCGGCGGCCGGGATCGCCGTGTCGCCGGCAGCCGCCGAGACCTCGTCGGCCGATGCCGGCTCGGAGCGCGTGGCGCTGGCTCACTGATCAGCGGCCGCAGCCCGCGCCGGCCTCACCCGCCGCGGCAAAGCTACACTCTCGCCCTCTGTGCGACTGGCGATAGGGGCCTTGCGGCTCCGAGGTGGAGGACCACCGGGAAGCGCAGGCTGCCGCGGACTCGCGCGGCGGTTGTCAGCCGTGCGCCTGGGCAGCCCTCGGATCTCCGGCCCTGCGAGACCGCGCTGGCCGGGGCGCGAAGGCCCTTCCACCCGAAGAGGACTGCCATGTTCGACCGCAGCGTTTCCACCGTCGCCCAGGTGGACCCCGAGATCTGGGCCGCGATCCAGTCCGAGAACCGGCGCCAGGAAGATCACATCGAACTCATCGCCAGCGAGAACTACACCTCGCCGGCCGTGATGGCCGCCCAGGGCTCGCAGCTGACCAACAAGTACGCCGAGGGCTACCCGGGCAAGCGCTACTACGGCGGCTGCGAGAACGTCGACGTGGTCGAACAGCTGGCCATCGACCGCTGCCGGCAGCTCTTCGGCGCCGCCCACGCCAACGTGCAGGCCAACTCGGGCTCGCAGGCCAACCAGGCGGTCTTCTTCGGCCTGCTGCAGCCGGGCGACACCGTCATGGGCATGAGCCTGGCCGAAGGCGGCCACCTGACCCACGGCATGCCGCTGAACATGAGTGGCAAGTGGTTCAAGGTGGTCAGCTACGGCCTGGACGCCCGAGAAGCCATCGACTACGAGGCGATGGAGCGGCTGGCGCACGAGACGCGGCCCAAGCTCATCATCGCCGGCGCCTCGGCCTACAGCCTGCGCATCGACTTCGAGCGCTTCGCGCGCGTGGCCCGCGCGGTGGGCGCCTACCTGATGGTCGACATGGCGCACTACGCCGGCCTCATCGCCGCCGGCGTGTACCCGAATCCGCTGCCGCACGCGGACGTGGTCACCTCGACCACGCACAAGAGCCTGCGCGGCCCGCGCGGCGGCATCATCGTGACCAACGACGAGGCGATCGCCAAGAAGATCAACAGCGCGATCTTCCCCGGCATCCAGGGCGGTCCGCTGATGCACGTGATCGCGGCCAAGGCGGTGGCCTTCAAGGAGGCGCTGGCGCCCGAGTTCAAGGCCTACCAGCAGCAGGTGGTGGCCAACGCCCGCGTGCTGGCGAACACGCTGATCGAGCGCGGCCTGCGCATCGTCAGCGGCGGCACCGAGAGCCACGTGATGCTGGTCGACCTGCGCCCCAAGGGCCTGACCGGCAAGGACGCCGAGGCGATCCTGGGCCGGGCCCACATGACCTGCAACAAGAACGGCATCCCGAACGACCCGCAGAAGCCGATGGTGACCAGCGGCATCCGCCTGGGCACGCCGGCGCTGACCACGCGCGGCTTCCGCGAAGCGCAGGCGCGCCGCACGGCGCAGCTCATCGCCGACGTGCTGGACCGCCCGCACGATGACGCCGCCATCGCCGCCGTGCGGGCCGAAGTCGCGGCGCTGACGCGCGACTTTCCGGTCTACCGCTGAGGCGGCAGCCTGGCTGCGCATGCGCTGCCCTTACTGCACCCACGAAGAGACGCAGGTCGTCGAGACGCGCGAGTCCGACGAAGGCGACGTCATCCGCCGGCGCCGCCGCTGCACCCACTGCGAGAAGCGCTTCACCACCTACGAACGCACCGAGATCGCACTGCCCGCGGTGGTGAAGAAGGACGGCGCACGGGTCGAGTTCGACCCCGCCAAGCTGCGCGCCTCGATGCTGCTGGCACTGCGCAAGCGGCCGGTGAGCGTGGAGCAGATCGACGCAGCGATCGAGCGCATCCAGGACAAGCTGATCGCCACCGCCGCGCGCGAGGTGCCCAGCACGCGCCTGGGTGAGCTGGTGATGCGCGAGTTGAAGCGCATCGACAAGGTCGCCTACGTACGCTTCGCCTCGGTCTACCGCGAGTTCGAGGACGTGGATGCCTTCCGGCAGCTGATCCGGGACATTTGAGGCGCCACCCCCGCCGTGGGGCGCCCGGCCGGGCGCCCTCCGCGGGCCGCCAGCGCGGGGGACGCGGGAACGCAGGCGGTTTCCTAGAGTGCAGGCCATGCCCCGCCTCGCCCAGGAGACCCCCATGACCCGCACCCCCCTGCCGCGCCTTGCGCAGCTGCCACGCGCATCGCACCGGCGCCACCCGCCGCCCGGCCAGCCCGGCCAACGCGGCCTGACGCTGATCGAGTGTTGCGCCGCGCTGGCCGTCACCGCGCTCGGGCTGAGCGCAGCCGTGCCGGACCTGGGCTCGGCGCGCCAGCGGCATCAGCTGCAGGGCGCCTCGGCACAGATCGAGAGCGACCTGCACTACGCGCGCAGTCTGGCCGTGGCCCGCAACGCGCCGGTGCGGGTCAGCTTCACATCCGGCCCCGCGCTCACCTGCTACGTCATCCACACCGGCGCCGCCGACGCCTGCCCCTGCGACGCCCAGGGCCAGCCCGTCTGCAGGGCGGGCGCGGTCGCACTGCGCAGCATGCCCTTCGCGGCCGACGCGCCGGTGTCGGTGCGTTCGAACTCGCGCTCGATGCTCTTCGACCCCCGCAACGGCACCGTCACGCCTACGGCCACGGTGCAGTTGCAGGGCCGCGACGGCAGCGGCGTCAGGCTCGTCGTCAACGTGCTCGGCCGGGTCCGCGGCTGCAGCACCGGCGCAGCGCTGACGGGCTACGCCGCCTGCTGAGGGGGCCCGCGGGTTTCCCCGGGCACGGTCCCCGACCGACGGTCGCGTGGCGGCGACGGACGGCGGCTCCCGCGAGGAATTCGTCACGCTGTGCTGCGGATAATCGGGCCGATGAACTGTCCGCCCACCCGGCTTCGCACGCGCCGCACCGGCTTCACGCTGGTCGAGCTGACGATCGCCATCGCCGTGCTGGCGGTGCTGGCCGCGGTGGCCTTCCCGAGCTACCTCAATGCCCTGCGCAAGGGCCGGCGGTCCGAGGCGGTGGCCGCGCTCAGCGCGGTGCAGCAGGGCCAGGAACGCTGGCGCGCCAACAACCAGCAGTACGCGGCCTCGCTCACCGACCTGAATGCCGGCATGCCGGCCTCCGGCGCCGTGACAGGGCCCGGCGGCTACTACACGCTGAGCATCCAGCAAGCCGATGCCACCGGCTACGTGCTGGCCGCGCAGGCGGTCGCCGGCACGTCGCAGGCCGGCGACACCGGCTGCCAGACGATGCAACTGCAATTGTTCAACGGCGCGATCTTCTATGGCGGCTGCGCTGCTGCCTGCAGCGCGCCGGCTGGTGCTGCCGTGCCCGACCCCAACCGCTGCTGGTCGAAGTGATGGCAGCGCCGCGCCCGATCGCCGATCGCGCCGATCCCGTTGGCCGCGCCAGCCGCCACGCAGCCGGTGGCTTCACGCTGATCGAGATGCTGGTGGCGGTGGCGGTGCTGGTGATACTGGTCACGGTGGCCGCGCCGTCGTTCACCCAGCTCATCGCCCAGCAGCGGCTGAAGCGCATCAATGCCGAGCTGGTGACGGCGCTGCAGTACGCCCGCACCGAGGCCGTGGCGCGCAACACGTCGATCCAGTTCATGCTGATGCGGTCGTCGGCCATGACCTGCTACATGGTCTTCATCGAGGGCGGCGTGACCGACTGCGACTGCACGCGCACGCCTGGCAGCGCGTGCGTCCTAGGCCTGGGCGCCGAGCTGCAGACCACCCAGATCCCGATCGGTACCGACGTACAGGTGCGTCGCCTCAGCGCCGGCGCCGCACCGCTGAGCTTTTCGTCGGATGGCCAGATGTCGGGCACCCCCGGCGCCAGCTTCACGATCCGCACCAGCCGCATCAGCGGCGCACCCGGCACGCTGGTGACCACGGTCAACCCGATGGGCCGGCCCAGCGTGTGCACGCCCGACGGCTCGGTCTCGGGAGTGCCGACATGCTGACGCCGCGGTCCGCGATGCGGCCAGCCCAGGGCGGCCTGTCGCTGGTGGAGCTGATGGTGGGCGTGGCCATCGGCCTGTTCATCGTGGCGGGTGCGGCCACCGTGGTGGCCACCCAGCTGGCCGACTCGCGCCGGCTCACGCTCGAGACGCAGATGCAGCAGGATCTGCGCGCCACGGCCGACATCATGGTGCGCCAGCTGCGCCGTGCCGGCTACTGGAGCGCGGCCAGCAGCACCGTGTGGTCGCCCGGGGCCCCCTGGTCGCTGAACCCCGGCGGCGCCGTCACGCTGGTCTCGCCCACCGAAGTCACCATCGCCCTGTCGGGTTCGGCCGTCACCGGCTACTACCTCAATCCGGGGCCACCCGGGGTGCTGATGCAGAAGTACGGCGCCAACCCGTCGCAGGCCCTCACCGACGGCACCACGATGAACGTGACCGGCTTCAACCTGCAGCTGGCCCCGATCGCCGCGGTGCCGATGAGCTGCCCCGCGCTATGCCCCGATGGCACCCAGGCCTGCTGGCCGACCTTGCAGCCGCAGGAGCTGCTGATCACGATCACCGGCCAGGCGGTCAGCGACCCGAGCGTGGTGCGCACCATCCAGAGCGCCGTGCGGCTGCGCAACGACCAGATCGTCAACCACAACGGCACCGGCCTGGGCGGGCCGCTGTGCCCGAGCTGAGGTGGCCGTGAACCTGCCCCTGCGCCGCCTGCAGCTTGGCCGGCGGGCGCGACGCCACCCGGCCGCACCGCCGGCGCGCCAGCGCGGCGCCGGCGCGCTGATCGTGGTGCTGGTGCTGTTCTTCGTCATCTCGCTGGTGGCGGCCTATGCCAACCGCAACATCATCTTCGAGCAGAAGATCTCGGCCAACCAGTACCGCTCCACGCAGGCCTTCGAGGCCGCGGAGGCCGGCATCGAATGGGCGCTGGCCCTGCTCAACGGCGGCAAGGTCGACGACAACTGCCTGCCCAGCGCCACCGGCACCAGCTTCCGCGCGCGCTACCTGAACATCGACACCGGCAGCGGCGTCGTCACCAGCCGGCTCTGGCCCAACCCGACCGGCGGCCCCAACCGCTACGCAGTGCAGTGCGTGGCCAACGGCGGCGGCTGGTCGTGCAGCTGCCCGACGAACGCCGCGCCCAGCCTGACCGCCCCCACCACCAGCGCCACCGCGCCGGCGTTCCAGGTCAGCTTCCTGCCTTCCACGGGCGGGCCGGGCTACGTGACGCTCCGAGCCCAGGGCTGCACGCGTCTGGACGCGGGCTGCCTGAGCTTTCCGCCCAACGTCTCCGAAGGCGACGCCGCGGACATCATCACCGCCGTCGTCGCCTTGAAAGGCGCCCTCGCCACGCCGCCGGCCGCCGCCCTGACCACCGCCCCGTCGGCGGCCGGCACGCCGGGCCAGGTCGATTTCAGCGCCGGCGGCACACTGGCGGTGACGAATGCCGAGCCGCTGGTGAACGGCCTGACCATCGACGCCGCCGGCAGCGTCTCGACCGCCAACCTCACGCTCACCAGTACCCCCGGCTCGCCGGCGGCCAGTTCGTACCTGGCCGGTGACAGCACGATGCCGGCACCGCTGGCCACCACGCCGGCGCCGAGCGCCAACGACGCCCTGTTCGCGACCGTCTTCGGCATGTCGCGCACCGCCTACCAGCAGCAGCCGGCCACCATCACGCTGAACTGCCCGCTCGATTGCAGCGCCTCCAACCTGGCCAGCGTGGCCGCCGCCAACCCCGGCCGCATCCTCTGGCTGGAAGGCGACGCCGCCCTGTCCGGCACCAGTCCCACCAGCATCGGCTCGCCCACCGCGCCGGTGGTGCTGGTGTCGCACGGCAACCTCACGGTCGCCGGCGCGCCGGTCACGCTCTACGGCCTGCTGTACAGCTACGACGCGGCGGGCACCTGGGCCACCGGCGGGCCCCTGGCCGTCGTCGGCGCCGCCCTGGTCGAAGGCGATGCGCTGGGCACCGGCAGCCTGGCCGTGAGCTACGACCTGCCCACGCTGGCCCGGCTGCGCCTGGCCTCGGGCTCGTTCGTGCGCGTGCCCGGCAGCTGGCTGGACAACTGACCATGCCGCCCCGCCCCGCCCCACCCCGCCCCGGCCCGCAGCAGGGCGTCTCGCTGGTCGAGGCGCTGGTGGCCCTGGCCGTGATGGCCTTCGGCATGCTGGGCATCGTCGGCATCCAGGCCACGCTGCGCTTCAACGCCGACGTGGCCCGGCAGCGCTCCGAGGCGGTGCGGCTGGCGCAGCAGGCGATCGAGGACGCGCGATCGTTCGTGCAGGTGGCCCTGCCGGCCACCGCGGGCGTGCCCAACTACGCCAGTCTCGTGAACGACACCCAGGTCGTCGACGCCGGCCACGGCTACACCACCAACTACGGCGCCGTGCTGCCGGTATACGGCAGCAACACCAGCTACACCGTCAACCGCAACATCGTGGCCAGCGGCGACACCCCCGGCTCGACCGACCCGCGCATGAAGGCGCTGCAGGTCACCGTGAGCTGGACCGACCGCAGCGGCGGGCTGCAGAACGTGGTGCTGCGCACGACGCTGGAGCGCGCGGCCCCCGAGCTCGCGGGCAGCGTGGCCCTGGCCGGTGCCGTGGGTGCCGACGGCGTGCCCACGCGCTGGGCCCGGGCGCGCAACCCCAACATCCCGCGGCCGGCCGTGAATTTCGGCGACGGCACGAGCGGCTACATCCCGCCCGGCCGAACGGTGGGCGACAGCACCGCCTTCCGCTTCGACAACCTCACCGCCATGATCACGCTGTGCTCGACCGCGGTGGCCAGCAACGAGTTGCTGAACGCACCCAGCCAGCTCAGCTGCACCGCCGCCAAGGCCTGGCCGCTGGCGGGCACGGTCAATTTCGCCAGCGCCGGCACGGCGGCCCAGGCCGTCGCGCCCGCCGGGTCACCGCAGGCCGTGCAGGTGGGCCTGACCCAGACCTTCCCCGGCACGGGGGTCGGCGCCCCGGCCTGCTACACGGCCCCGCCGTCGACCGCGGGCACTTCATCGCTCGGCTACCTGTGCGCCGTGCCGGTGTCCGCCAGCAGCCTGCCCGGTCTGGCCTGGTCGGGCTACAGCTTCGTCAGCGGCACCCGCATCACCGGCGCCGCCGGCGGCTTCAGCGTCTGCCGCTACACCGCCGGCCCGCCCGCAGTCGCCTCGCGCTCCGACCTGGTGGTGCCCGCGATCGCCAACGTCCAGCACCCGCGCGCCTACCTGCGCGTCGCCGGGCCGCTGTCGGCGCAGAACTTCCTCGTCGTGCCGTATGACGATGGCGGGGTGGCCGACTGCCCCGACGGCTCGCCCCTGCCCTCGGGCAGCACGACCTACCCGCAGCCGGCCTCGGCCCCTTGAGGCCGCTGCCGCGGCAGGCGGCGCCTACACTGGGCGGGCCGTGCCCATCGACACCGATCTCCGCCTGGATTCCCCCCCCGATCCTGCACTCGACCTGACGCGGCTGGACCAGGCGCTGGCCCTGGCCGAATCCGCCATCGGCGTGACCGAGCCCAACCCGCGCGTGGGCTGCGTCATCGGCCGGGCGGACGGGCGCGTGCTGGGCACCGGCGCCACGCAGCAGGCGGGTGGCCCGCATGCCGAGGTGATGGCCCTGCGCGATGCTGCCGCGACCGGGCAATCGGTGCGCGGCGCCACCGCCTGGGTCACGCTCGAGCCCTGCGCCCACCATGGCCGCACGCCGCCCTGTTGCGACGCACTCGTCGCCGCCGGCATCGCGCGCGTCGTCGTCGCCGTCGGCGACCCCTTCCCGCAGGTGGACGGCCAAGGCATCGCGCGCCTGCGCGCGGCCGGCATCGCGGTCGACATGGCCGGCCCTGCCATGGCCGCCGCCGCCCGCGAGCTCAACATCGGCTTCTTCTCGCGCGTGCGGCGCGGCCGGCCCTGGGTGCGGCTGAAGATCGCGGCCTCGCTCGACGGCCGCACCGCGCTGGCCAATGGCCTCAGCCAGTGGATCACAGGCGCGGCGGCCCGCGTCGACGGCCATGCCTGGCGCCGGCGCGCCTCGGCCGTGCTCACCGGCATCGGCACCGTGCGCGACGACGATCCGCGGCTGGACGTGCGCGCCGTGCCCACCGTGCTGCAGCCGCTGCGCGTGGTGGTCGACTCCAGGCTCGAGACGCCGGCCACGGCCCGCCTGCTCGACCCGCCCGGCCGCGGCGTGTGGATCTTCGCCGCCACCGACGACGCCGCGCGCCGGGCCGCGCTCGCCGCGCGCGGCGCCGAGGTGATCGTGCTGCCCGATCCGCGCGGCAAGGTCGACCTGGCCGCCATGCTGCAGGCCCTGGCCGGACGCGGCGTCAACGAGCTGCATGTCGAGGCCGGCGAACGGCTCAACGCCTCGCTGCTGCGCGCCGGGCTGGTGGACGAGCTGCTGGTCTACCTGGCACCCAGACTCATCGGCCCCGGGCGCGACATGGCCGCACTGCCGGCGCTGCAGGCGCTGGAGGGTGCGCTGCCGTTCCGCTTCATCGAGATGCAGGCCGTGGGCGACGACATCCGCCTGCGGGCGCGACCACCCGACCGCGAGGTCTTCTAGCCGTGCCACCTACAATCGCGGCATGTCGATGGCCCCCATTCCCGAGCTCGTCGCCGAGCTGGCAGCCGGCCGCATGGTCATCCTCGTCGACGAGGAAGACCGCGAGAACGAAGGCGATCTGGTCCTGGCCGCCGAGCACGTCACGCCCGAGGCCGTGAACTTCATGGCCCGCCACGCGCGCGGCCTGATCTGCCTCACGCTCACGCGCGAGCGCTGCGAGCGGCTGCAGCTGCCGCCGATGGCGGCCCGCAACGGCACCAAGCACGGCACCGCGTTCACGGTCTCGATCGAGGCCGCCACCGGCGTCACCACCGGCATCTCGGCCGCCGACCGCGCGCGCACCATCCAGGCCGCGGTGGCGCGCGAAGCCAGGCCCTCCGACCTGGTGCAGCCCGGCCACGTGTTCCCGCTGCAGGCGCAGGACGGCGGCGTGCTCATGCGCGCCGGCCACACCGAGGCCGGCTGCGATCTCGCCGGCATGGCCGGCCTGCTGCCCGCGGCCGTGATCTGCGAGGTGATGAAGGACGACGGCACGATGGCGCGCCTGCCCGACCTGCAGGTCTTCGCGCGCGAGCACGGCCTGAAGATCGGCACCATCGCCGACCTCATCGGCTACCGCAGCCGCAACGAGACCCTGATCGAGGCCGGCGGCCAGCGCCTGCTGCGCACGCCGATGGGCGACTTCACCTGCCACGCCTTCCGCGACAAGGGCGGCGGCGTGCACCTGGCGCTGACGCACGGCCGCTGGCAGCCGGGCGACGAAGTGCCGGTGCGCGTGCACGAGCCCTTCACCGCCTTCGACCTGCTCGACGCCGGCGGCACCGGCCATTCGTGGCCCCTGCCGGCCGCGCTGCAGCGCCTGCGCAGCGGCCCCTGCGGCGTGGCCGTGCTGCTCAACTGCAGCGCCGATGCCACCATGCTGCTGGCCCAGGTGGCGCCGGCCCCGGCCGCCCCGGCCGCCGCGCCGCGGGCCCAGATGGACCTGCGCACCTACGGCGTGGGCGCCCAGATCCTGCGCGAGCTCGGCGTGCGCCGGATGCGCCTGCTGGGCAGCCCGCGCCGCATGCCCAGCATGGCCGGCTACGGCCTCGAGATCACCGGCTTCACGGCCGCGGCGGCCTGATGCAGACCCTCGACCAGGGCAGTGCCGGCGAGCTGAACGGCGAAGGCCTGCGCATCGCCATCGTGCGCGCCCGCTTCAACGATGCGCTGACCAGCCGCCTGGCCGCCGCCTGCCTGAGCGAGCTCGATCGCCTCGAAGTCGATGCCGGCGACATCAAGCACGTGGTGGTGCCGGGCGCGCTCGAGATCCCGGTGGTGCTGAAGGCGCTGGCCGAGTCGGGCGAGTTCGACGCCCTGATCGCGCTGGGCTGCGTCATCCGCGGCGAGACCTACCACTTCGAGCTGGTGGCCAACGAAAGCGGCGCCGGCATCACCCGCGTCGCGCTCGACCACCAGGTCCCGATCGCCAACGCCGTGCTCACGGTCGAGAACGAGGCCCAGGCCTGGGCCCGCGCCGACGACAAGGGCCGCGACGCGGCGCGGGTCGCGGTGGAGATGGCCAACCTGCTGGACGACCTGGCGTGAGCGCCCAGACCGAACCCGTGCCGGAGCCGGCCCCGGCGCCCTCCTCCGTCCCCGCCGCCACCGCCCCGGCCCGGCGCGCGCCGCCGAAATCGGCGCGCCGCCGCTCGCGCGAGCTGGCCATGCAGGGCCTGTACGAATGGCTGATCGGCGGCGGCGATGGCGCGGCGATCGAGGCCCACATCCACGAGATGGACGGCTTCGGCAAGGCCGACCGCGCCCATTTCGACGCCCTGCTGCACGGCAGCATCGCGCAGGCCGCGGCGCTGGACGCGGTGCTCGCGCGCCATGTCGACCGCAAGACCACGCTGCTGTCGCCCGTGGAGCACGCGGTGCTGATGATCGGCGTCTACGAGCTGACCCATTGCATCGAGGTGCCCTGGCGCGTGGTCATCAACGAAGCGGTGGAACTGGCCAAGACCTTCGGCGGCACCGACGGCCACAAGTACGTCAACGGCGTGCTCGACAAGTGCGCCGCCGAGCTGCGCCCCGACGAGGCGCGGCCGGCGCGCCGATGATTCGCACCGCCGGCCGGCTCGAGCACATCGAGCCGTTCTACGTCATGGAGTGCGCCAAGGCGGCCGAGGCCATCGCGCACAGCCCGGCCTGCGACCCGGCGCAGGGCGGCGAGCGGATGATCTTCCTGAACATCGGCGAGCCCGATTTCGGCGCCGCGCCGGCCGTGCTGCGGGCCGCCGAGCAGGCGCTGCAGCGCGGCCGGTTGCCCTACACCCCCGCCACCGGGCTGCCGGCGCTGCGCGAGCGCATCGCGGCCTGGTATGGCAGCCGCTTCGGGCTGCGCATCGCGCCCGAGCGCATCGTCGTCACGGCCGGCGCGTCGGCGGCGCTGCAGCTGGCCTGCCTGGCCCTGTTCGAGCCCGGCGACGAGGTGCTGATGCCCGACCCCAGCTACCCGTGCAACCGGCATTTCGTGGCCGCGGCGGGCGCGACGGCGCGATTGCTGCCGGCCGGCGCCGGGGCCCGCTTCCAGCTCGACGCAGCCTCGGTGGCGGCCCAGTGGCGGCCGGCCACGCGCGGCGTGCTGCTGGCGTCGCCCGGCAACCCCACGGGCACCTCGATCGCGACCGCCGAGATGGCGGCCATCGCCCGCGCCGTGCGCGACCGCGGTGGCGTGACGCTGGTCGACGAGATCTACCTGGGCCTCAGCTTCGACGCGGCCTACGGCCACAGCGCCCTGGGCCTGGCCGACGGCCTGGGCGAGGACATCGTCTGCATCAACAGCTTCAGCAAGTATTTCGGCATGACGGGCTGGCGCCTGGGCTGGCTGGTGCTGCCGCCCGCCCTCGTGGGGCCCGTGGAGCGGCTGGCGCAGAACCTCTACATCTGCCCCAGCACGCTGGCGCAGCAGGCGGCGCTGGCCTGCTTCGAGCCCGCCTCGATCGCCGAGTGCGAGCGCCGCCGCGACGAGCTGCGGGCCCGCCGCGACGTGGTGGTGCCGGCCCTGCGCGCGCTGGGGCTGGACGTGCCGGTCGCGCCCGACGGCGCCTTCTACGCCTGGTTCGACTGCTCGCGCCACAGCCCCGACAGCTGGGATTTTTGTTTCGAGATGATGCGCCGCGCGCATGTGGCGCTGACGCCGGGGCGCGACTTCGGGCCGGCCCTGGCGCAGCGCTTCGTGCGGCTGTCGTACGCCAGCGCCCTGGACGACCTGCAGCAGGCCCTGGGGCGCCTGGCGCGCGAGCTGCCCGCGCCCGCCGGGCGTTAACTCGGCCCCATTCGCCCCGCTTTTGCAACAGCAGCACGGACGGCACCGGCATAAGCTGCGCGACTGTGGGCTACAACCTCTTCCAGCGGCGTGGGCGCGCGCGCGGCGATGCGCCGATCACCGACTTCGCCGCCACCGTCGTGTCGGTGCCCGACGGCGCGGCCGACCGCACGAGCGAGGACGCGAACGACGGCCTGCACGAGCACACCGGCGGTAGCGCCAGCGACGCCGCGGCCCCGCCCAGCGACCTGGGCGAAAGCCTGCCCGGCCTGGCGGCCGAAGCCGCGCTCGAGCAGCAGCCCACGCTGTCGCACATCGGACGCTACGCGCTGAAGGGCCTGCTCGGCCAAGGCGGGCTGGGACAGGTGCACGAGGCCTGGGATCCGCTGCTGTCGCGCACGGTGGCCGTCAAGACGCTGCAGCTCGACGCGGCGCTGCCCTCGCGCGTGGCCCTCGACGGGCTGTTCCTGAACGAAGCCCGTGCTGCCGCCGGGCTGTCGCACCCGCACATCGTCACCGTGCACGACGCCGGCCTGTCGGCGCAAGGCGTGTACATCGCGATGGAGCGGCTGCGCGGCTGCGACCTGCGCCAGCGCCTGGCTCTGGGCTGGAAACCCACCCCGGCCCAGGCGGCCCAGCTCGTGCGCCGGGTGGCCGACGCGCTGGCCTACGCCCACGCGCGCGGCGTGGTGCATTGCGACATCAAGCCGGCCAACATCTTTCTCGGCCGCCGCGACAAGCCCAAGGTGCTCGATTTCGGCATCGCACGCGTGGCGCGCCGCACCCCCCAGCCGAGCGAGGCCGGCCCCGACCCCAGCCCGCTGGGCGGGCTGGTGGCGGGCTCGCCGCACTACCTGGCGCCCGAGCAGCTGCAGGGCGGCGAGGTCGATGCCCGCACCGACATCCATGCCCTGGGCGTCGTGTTCTACGAGCTGCTGACGCTGCGCAAGGCCTACAGCGGCGACAGCCTCGAGCAGATCACCACCGCCGTGCTGACCAACCACCCGGCGCCGGCGCACGAATTGCGCTCGGGCGTGCCGCGTCGGCTGTCGGCCATCGCCGCCAAGGCCATGGCACGCGAGCCCGCCGAACGCTATGCCAGCGCCGCCGACATGGCCGCGGACCTGCGCCAGTGGCTGGATCGCCACCCGCCCGAGCCGGCCGTCGATCCCGTCTCGTTGCCGGCCGGCAGCGACGACGCCGCTGCGCCCCCGGTCGCCCGGCGTGGCGTGCGCAGCCGCTTCCTGCAGCGGCGCCTGCTCTGGGGCGCCGTGGCCCTGGCCGGCGCCGGCAGCCTGGCCACCTTCGCGGTGGTGCTGAAGCCGGCAGCGCGGGTGGCCCGGCCGGCGCTGGCCAGCCCCGCCGCCGGACTGCCGCTGCCCGCGCCCGGACCGGCGCTGACCGCAGGCACAGCCGCTGCCCGGGCTTCGGCGGCAGCCTCGGCAGCCGCCGAAGCCGCCACCACCTTGGCCGCCGCAACGCCGCCGCCTGCGGCGAAGGCGGCGCGGCCGCTGCGGCATGTCAAGCGGCCCGTGACCGCGGCGTCGCACCCGGCGCCGCCGGCGCCGGCCCCGGGCAGCGTGCAGCTCGCGATCAGCCCCTGGGGCCAGATCGAGGTCGACGGCGCCCCCGCCGGCACCACCCCGCCGCTGGCCCGCCTGACGCTGGCCCCGGGCGCGCACCGGATCACCGTGCGCAACGCCGACTTCGCGCCCTACACGGTCACGGTGCAGGTGGGGGCCGACAAGCCGGTGACCGTGCGCCACCAGTTCGGCTCATGACACGCCCGCCCGGCAGCCGCACCCGCCGGCTCGCCCTGGCCGCGGCACTGGCGCTGCTGGCGGCCGGCTGCGCCACGCCGCCGCCGCCACCGCCACCGCCACCGGGCCTGACCGAGCTGATCGAACGTCCGGCCGAGCGCGCGCTGTTCGACGGCATGCGCGCCTACGACGACGGCCAGTACCGGCAGGCCGAGACCGCGCTGCGGCAGGCGCTCGCTGCGGGCCTGCGCAACGGCCGCGACCGTGCCAGCGCACACAAGCTGCTGGCCTTCATCACCTGCACCAGCGACCGGCTGGCCGAATGCGAGGCCGAGTTCCGCGCCGCGCGCGCGGCCGACCCCGGCTTCACGCTCAGCCGCTCCGAGGCCGGCCATCCGGTCTGGGGGCCGGTTTACCGCAAGGTCCTGCCGTAGCGCGGGGCCGCCTGGATGCGGGCGGCATAATCAGGCCGCCGATGCCGCCCACTGCACCCTCCCCCGCACCGTCCGCCGCACCGCCCACCGCCTACCGCCACGCCATGCGGGTGTACTGGGAAGATACCGACGCCGGCGGCGTCGTCTTCTACGCCAATTTCCTGAAATTCTTCGAGCGTGCGCGCACCGAGTGGCTGCGCGCACTCGGCGTGGGCCAGCAGCGCCTGCGCGAGCAGACCGGGGCCATCTTCGTCGTCACCGACACCGCCGTGCGCTACCGCGCCCCGGCGCGGCTGGACGACCTGCTCGAGGTGACGGTGGCGCTGCGCCACCGAGGAGCGGCCTCGATGACCATCGCCCAGCAGGCCTGGCGCGGCCCCACGCTGGTGGCCGACGGCGAGATCCGCATCGGCTGCGTGGACGGCGGAACCTTCAAGCCGCGCCGCATCCCGAACGAAGTCGCTTCGACCCTGACATGACCCAAGACCTCTCCATCACCGCCCTCATCCTGCAGGCCAGCCTGGTGGTGCAGATCGTCATGGCCGGGCTGGCCCTGACCTCGCTCACCAGCTGGACGGTGATCTTCGGCAAGGTGTTCGGTCTGCGCAAGGTGCGCGCCAGCAACGAGGAGTTCGAGCGCGAGTTCTGGTCCGGCCGCAGCCTCACCGACCTCAACCAGGCGGTCGGCCAGAAGCCCCAGACCGCACCCATGGAACGCATCTTCGCCAGCGGCATGCGCGAGTTCCTGAAGCTGCGCGAGAAGCGGCTGGACGGCGGGGCCCAGCTCGATGGCGCGCGGCGCGCCATGCGGGCCAGCTTCCAGCGCGAGATGGACGTGATCGAGAGCCACCTCAGCTTCCTGGCCAGCGTCGGCTCGGTGAGCCCGTACGTGGGCCTGTTCGGCACCGTCTGGGGCATCATGCACGCGTTCGTCGGCCTGTCGAACATGACCCAGGTGACGCTGGCCACCGTGGCCCCCGGCATCGCCGAGGCGCTGGTGGCCACCGCGATCGGCCTGTTCGCGGCCATCCCGGCGGTGGTGGCCTACAACCGCTTCGCGCGCGACATCGACCGCATCGCGATCCAGCTCGAGACCTTCATCGAGGAGTTCAGCAACATCCTGCAGCGCAACGCCGGCCAGCCGGCCGGCGCCGCGGTGGGTGCCGGGAGCCGCTGATGCCGGCCGTCGCTGCACGTGGCTCGGGCGGGCGCGGCCGGCGCTCGATGAACGAGATCAACATGGTGCCGTTCATCGACGTGATGCTGGTGCTGCTGATCATCTTCATGGTGACGGCGCCGCTGATCACCACCGGGGTGGTCGACCTGCCCTCGGTGGGCCAGAGCGCGCAGCGGCCGGCGCGGGTGATCGAGGTCATCGTGGGCACCGACACCCCGCTGCGCATCCGCGTCGACCAGCAGAGCCCGGCCCCGGTGACGCTGCAGCAGCTGGGCCTGCAGGTGCGCGCGCTGCAGGCCGGCGACGCGCAAGTGCCGGTGGTCATCAGCGCCGACCGCAGCGTGCGCTACGAGCGCGTGGTCGACGTGATGAACCTGCTGCAGAAGGCGCACGTGGCGCGCATCGGGCTGTCGGTCAAGCAGGGCGCGGGTTGAACGGTTGAGAGGCCGGGCGACCCAGGCAACCATGACCACGGCCGACGCACGGGTGCACGACGCGCTGCTGCCGCGCCCGCCCGGCGGCAACGGCGTCGGCGCCGCGCTGTCGGTGGCGGTGCACGCATTGCTGCTGCTGGCGCTGACGAGCGCCGTGAACTGGCACGCCGACGCGCCCTCGGTGGTGACCGCCGAGCTCTGGTCCAGCGTGCCCCAGGTGGCGGGCACTGCCCCACCGCCGGCACCCACGCCGACCCCCGCGCCAGCGCCTCCGGCACCGCCACCGCCACCGCCCCCAACGCCAGCGCCAGCGCCGGCGCCGGCGCCGGCCCCCGCGCCCCCGCCGCCCAAGCCCGCCGAGGCCGAGCCCGACATCGCGCTCGAGCGCGCGGCGCGCCGCAAGGCGCAGGCGCAGAAGGCGGCGCAAGAGCAGGCGCTGCAGGAGAAGGCGGCCCAAGCGAAGGCGCTGCAGGAAAGGCGGCAGCAGGAGCAGGCGGCGCAGGCGAAGAAGGCCGAGCAGCTCAAGCAGCAACAGCAGCAGGCCAAGGCCGAAGCCGCGCGCCTGGCCCAGCTGCGCGAACAGACGCTGGCCCGCATGATGGGCGAGGCCGGCCAGGCCACCAGCAGCAGCACCCACAACGGCCGCGACGCGCGTGACGCCGGCCCGTCGGCCGCCTACGCGGCGCGGCTGGCGGGGCTGATCCGCCGCAACTCCACCTTCGCCGGCAGCCTGCCCGACAACAACGCCACCGAGGTCGAGGTCAACACGGCCCCGGGCGGCACCATCATCTCGCGCCGCATCGTCAAGAGCAGCGGCCACCCCGAGTGGGACGCGGCCGTGCTGCGCGCGATCGACCGCACCGGCCGCCTGCCGCCGGACGAGCGCGGCATCGTGCCGTCGCCGATGACGATCGACTTCCGGCCCAACGACAAATAGGCCGCCGCGGACTCAGGGACCGGCGGCGCCGTAGCCGCCGCCGCCGGGGGTCTCGATCACGAACAGGTCGCCCGCTTCCATGGCGGCCGAGCCGATGTGGCCCAGCGTCTCCACGCGGCCGTCGGCACGCTCGACGCGGTTGATGCCCAGGGCACCGGGCGCGCCGCCGGCCAGGCCGAAGGCCGGCACCGCGCGGCCATTGCTGAGGATGGCGGCCGTCATCGGCTGCAGGAAGCGCATGCGGCGCACGCCGCCATCGCCGCCGCGCCAGCGACCGGCGCCGCCCGAGCCGGCGCGGATGGCGTAGCCCTCCAGCCGGACCGGGAAGCGGAACTCCAGCACCTCGGGGTCGGTCAGGCGCGAGTTGGTCATGTGGGTCTGGACCACGCTCGTGCCGTCGAAGCCGCCGACGACGCGGCCCTGGGCATCCAGCAGCGCGCCCGCGCCCGAGCCGCCGGACACCGTCTCGTAGTACTGGTAGGCGTCGTTGCCGAAGGTGAAGTTGTTCATCGTGCACTGGCCGGCCGCCAGCACGCCCAGGGCGCCGTACAGCGCGTTGGTGACGCAGGTGCTGGTCTCGACGTTGCCGGCCACCACCGCGGCCGGGGGTTGCGGGTTCAGCATGCAGCCCGCGGGCACGATCACGTGCAGCGGCTTCAGGCAGCCGGCGTTGAGCGGGATGTCGTCGTCGACCAGGGTGCGAAAGACGTACAGCACCGCCGCCATCGTCACCGCCTTGGGCGCGTTGAAGTTGTTCGGCAGCTGCGCGCTGGTGCCGCTGAAGTCGATCGTGGCCTCGCGCGCGGCGCGGTCCACCGTCACCTGCACGCTGATCTGCGCGCCGTTGTCCAGCGCCAACGTGTAGGCCCCATCGCGAAGCACGGTGATGACGCGGCGCACCGACTCCTCGGCGTTGTCCTGCACGTGCTGCATGTAGGCCTGGACCGTGGCGTGGCCGAACTGCGCCACCATCGCCTTCAGCTCCTGCACGCCCTTTTCGTTGGCGGCGATCTGGGCCCGCAGGTCGGCCGCGGTCTGCGCCGGGTTGCGCGCCGGGTACGGGCCCGATTGCAGCCGGGCGCCGAGCTCGGCCTCGCGCAGCACGCCGTCGCGCACGAGCAGGAAGTTGTCGAACAGCACGCCCTCTTCGTCGATGGTGGTGCTGAACGGCGGCATCGAGCCCGGCGTGATGCCGCCGATGTCGGCATGGTGGCCGCGGCTGGCGACGAAGAAGCTGGGCTTCGCGCCGGCCGCGCCGAGAGCACCGGTATCGGGTCCGGGTTCCCCGGCCCGAAACGCGCCCTCCGGGGAGGCCGCGGCCGCAGGGAGCGTGGGGGCCGACAGGTACACCGGCGTCACCACGGTCACGTCGGGCAGGTGCGTGCCGCCGTGGTAGGGGTCGTTCAGCAGGTAGACGTCGCCCGGCTGCATCGCCGGGTTGCGCTCGATCACGGTCTTGATGCTCTCGCTCATGCTGCCCAGGTGCACCGGCATGTGCGGTGCGTTGGCGATGAGCCGGCCGGCGGCATCGAACAGCGCGCACGAGAAATCCAGCCGCTCCTTGATGTTCACCGAGTGGGCGGTGTTCTGCAGCCGCAGCCCCATCTGCTCGGCGATGTTCATGAACAGGTTGTTGAACACCTCGAGCATCACCGGGTCGGCTTCGGTCCCGATGGCGTGCTGGGTGGCCCGCGGCTCGGTGCGCTGCAGCTCGAGCGCGCCGTCGGCGGCCAGCCGGGCCTGCCAGCCGGGCTCGACCACCGTGGTGGCGTTGCGCTCGGCGATGATGGCCGGCCCCGCGACGATGGCGCCGGCCTGCAGCGACTCGCGCCGGTACAGCCCGGCGTCGAGCCAGCCGCCGCTGTGCATGCGCACCTGCGCCTCGGGCCCCGGCCGGTGCGGCCGGGCGGGTGCGGCCGCGCCGGCCGGGGCGGCGTGGCGCTCGCCCGCCCCCACGGCCTCGACCGAGGCAGCCTCGATCACCAGCGCGCGGCCCGGCATGAGAAACGCGAAGCGCTGCCGGTAGGCGGCCTCGAAGGCGCGGCCCATCTCGGCCAGGCTGCCCAGCGGCACCGCCAGCGCGGTGTCGGTGCCCTGGTAGCGCACGCGCAGATGGCGCCGCAGCTCGATGCGCTCGGGCGGCACGCCCTGGTCGGCCACCTCGGCCTGCGCCGCCGCGCCCAGTGCCGCCAGGCGCTGCCCGGCCGCAGCCAGGCCGGCCTCGTCCAGCGGCAGCTCGATCGAGGCCTCGCGCATCGCGGTCTGGTCGGCCAGGCCCATGCCGTAGGCGCTCAGCACCCCGGCCAGCGGGTGGATGTAGACCCGGCCCATGCCCAGGGCATCGGCCACAGCGCAGGCGTGCTGCCCCCCGGCGCCGCCGAAGCATTGCAGCGTGTACTGCGTGACGTCGTAGCCGCGGGCCACCGAGATGCGCTTGATCGCGCCCGCCATGTTCTGCACCGCAATCTGCAGGAAGCCCTCGGCCAGGCTCTCGGGCGTGGCCGCGCGGCCGGTGGCGGCGCGCACGCGCTCGGCCAGCGCCTCGAACTGCTGCAGCACCACCGCCCGGTCCAGCGGCTGGTCGGCGTCGGGCCCGAACACGCGCGGAAAGTGATCGGGCTGGATCCGGCCCAGCAGCACGTTGGCGTCGGTGGTGGCCAGCGGGCCGCCACGGCGGTAGCTGGCCGGGCCGGGGTTGGCGCCGGCGCTGTCCGGGCCCACGCGCAGCCGCGCGCCATCGAAGGCCAGGACCGAGCCGCCGCCGGCGGCCACGGTGTGGATGCTCATCATCGGCGCGCGCATGCGCACGCCCGCCACCTGGGTCTCGAAGGCCCGTTCGAACTCGCCGGCGTAATGGCTCACGTCGGTGCTCGTGCCGCCCATGTCGAAGCCGATGATGCGCTGGTGGCCGGCAGCGCTGGCCGTGCGCACCATGCCCACGATGCCGCCGGCCGGGCCCGACAGGATGGCGTCCTTGCCCTGGAAGCGGTGCGCCTCGGTCAGGCCGCCGCTGCTCTGCATGAAGAACAGGCGCACGCCCGGCATCTGCGCGGCCACGCGCTCGACATAGCGGCGCAGGATCGGGCTGAGGTAGGCATCCACCACCGTGGTGTCGCCGCGCGAGACCAGCTTCATCAGCGGGCTCACCTCGTGCGAGACGCTGACCTGGGTGTAGCCCAGCGCGCGCGCCAGGCGCGCCGCCGCCTGTTCGTGCGCCGTGTGGCGCCAGCCGTGCATGAAGACGATGGCGCAGCCGGCCAGCCCGGCCGCACGCGCCGCCTGCAGTTCGGTCCGCAGGTGGGATTCGTCCAGCGGCGTGAGCACCGCGCCGTCGGCGCCGACGCGCTCGTGGGCCTCGATCACGCGCTCGTACAGCAGCTCGGGCAGCACGATGTGACGGTCGAACAGTCGCGGCCGCGCCTGATAGGCGATGCGCAGCGCATCGCGAAAGCCCTGCGTGGTCACCAGCAGCGTGCGCTCGCCCTTGCGCTCGAGCAGCGCGTTGGTGGCCACCGTGGTGCCCATCTTCACGCCCTCCACCAGCGCCGGCGTGATGGCCTCGCCGGCCCGCAAGCCGAGCAGGCGGCGGATACCCTCGACCGCCGCGTCGGCGTACTGCTCGGGGTTCTCGCTCAGCAGCTTGAGCGTTCGCAGCTCGCCGCCCGGTGTGCGCCCCACGATGTCGGTGAAGGTGCCGCCGCGGTCGATCCAGAACTGCCACTTCGGGGCGGGTGCTGGGGAGGATGCGCCGGCGGGGGGGTCGATGGCTGAAGGTGACACGGCGGGGGCAGACGCGCGTCTGCGGTGGTGGCGGTGGTGGCGGTGCTTGCAGCGGGGATCGCAAGCCGTGGGCACAGATTCTCGGCAACGCGGCCGCCCGCGTCCAACCCGGACACCTTCTATCACGCCGCCGGCGACCCGGTGGCCGGTGCGCGATGCCGGGTACAAGCCAAGAACAATCCGCTCCCGACCGCGCTATTCCGGCCCTGGCTGCGGCGCCGGCTGCCTAGCATCGGCCCCAGCACCGCGGCGTGCGCCTGCGCCGGGCGCGGCGCGGCGTTGCCGAAAGGATGTGCGCGATGTCCGACCTGTCCCAGCCTGCGCTCGCGGTCCTGCCCGACGAGGCGGCGACCTTCGCCTGGCCCACGCCCGACCTGGCCGGCTACCCGGCACCCGGCCCGCTGGGCCGCCATCCGGCCTGCCGCATCGAAGGCCTGAACGGCCGCACGATCGAAGGCCAGCTGCTGCGCTTCGATCCCGTGCCCGGACTGCTGCAGGTGCGCACCGCGGGCGTGGCGAAGCCGGTATCGCTGCGCTTCGACCAGTTCCGCCGCCTGTGCCTGCTCGATCCGGTGCCGGCGCTGGAAGCCCCGGGCGACGCGCGCGACCTGGCCGGCGAGCGGCCGCAGATGCCGTTCCGGGTCGAGTTCGGCAACGGCAACCTGTGGGAAGGCCGCACCGTGGGCCGGCGCGAGGAACCCTCGGGCCTGTTCCTGTTCGAGCCGCTGGACGAGCGCGGCACGGTGCGGCGCTGGTTCGTGCCCCGGCCGGCCTACGTGGAGGCCGAGGTGGGCTTGCGCATCGGCGAGGCGCTGATCGCCCAGCGCTCCGCCACGCCCGATCAGATCGCCTCGGCGCTGGCCGAGCAGGACGCGTTGCGCACGCGCAAGCTGGGCGACCTGCTGCTCGAGCGTCACATCATCACGGCGGCCGAGCTGGGCCTGGCGATCGACCACCAGGCCCGGATGCCGATGGTGCGCATCGGCGAGGCGCTCACGGGCCTGGGCCTGATCACCGAGGCGCAGCTGCAGGAGGCGCTGGCATTGCAGCGGCAGGACCGCGGCGTGCCGCTGGGCGAGCTGCTGGTGCGCCGGGGCGCCGTCACGCAGGCCGACCTGCAGACCGCCCTGGCCCGCAAGATGGGCTACCCGCTGGTGGACGTGCTGCAGTTTCCGGCCGATGCCGAGGCCGTGGCGCGGCTGCCCTACGCCGTGGCCAGCCGACTGCCCGCGCTGCCGCTGCTGCTGCGCGGCGGGCGCCTGGTGGTGGCGGTGGAAGACCCGTCCAACCGCGCCCGGCTGGACGAACTCGAGTTCGCCGCCCAGTGCAAGGTGGTGCCGGTGCTGGCGCGCAGCGGCGTGCTGCAGGCGGCCGTGGACCGGGCTTACGAGAAGATCGGCGCCGCCAGCTTCGCGCTGCGCCTGCCGGGCGATCCGGCCACGCCGATCGACTACGAGATGGGCAACGCCAGCAAGCTGCTGGCCAGCATGGAAAGCGGCGCCGACCCGCGCCCCGACGAGGACGACGGCAGCGTCATCGAGCAGAGCGACAACACGCTGGTGCGGCTGATCAACTCGATGATCGTCGAGGCCCACACGCAGGGCGTCTCCGACATCCACATCGAATGCACCGGCGGGCGGGAGAAGGTGCGCATCCGCTTCCGCAAGGACGGACAGCTGCGCCCCTACCTCGAGCTGCCGCCCAGCTACCGCAGCGCCATCATCGCGCGGCTGAAGATCATGTGCGACCTCGACATCAGCGAGCGCCGCAAGCCGCAGGACGGCAAGATCAACTTCGCCAAGTTCGTGCAGGGCGTGCGGCTGGAGCTGCGCGTGGCCACCATCCCCACGCAGAACAACCTCGAGGACGCGGTGCTGCGCCTGCTGGCCTCGAACCGGCCCATCCCGCTGGACCAGCTGGGGCTGGCGCCGGCCATCCTGGAGCGCGTGCGCGAAGCGGCGCAGCGCCCGCACGGCCTGTTGCTGTGCGTGGGCCCCACGGGCTCGGGGAAGACCACCACGCTGCACTCGGTGCTGAGCAGCATCAACACCGCCGAGCGCAAGCTGTGGACGGCCGAGGACCCGATCGAGATCACGCAGCAGGGGCTGCGCCAGGTGCAGGTGAACCCGCGCATCGACTGGACCTTCGCCAAGGCGCTGCGCGCCTTCCTGCGTGCCGACCCGGACGTGATCATGGTCGGCGAGATCCGCGACCAGGAGACGGCGCAGGTGGCGATCGAAGCCTCGCTCACCGGCCACCTGGTGCTGTCCACGCTGCACACCAACAGCGCGCCCGAGACCGTCACGCGGCTGCTCGACATGGGCATGGACCCGTTCAACTTCGCCGATGCGCTGCTGGGCGTGCTGGCGCAGCGCCTGGTGCGCCGCCTGTGCAAGCAGTGCCGCAGCGAGACCGACGCCAGTCCGGAGGAAGAGGACGAGCTGCTGCAGGACTACCTGCACGCGATGAGCGGCGCCGACAACCCGCCCGGTGCCGACGCGGTGCGGGCCGACTGGCGCGCCCGCTTCGGCCGCCAGGTGGCCGCCGACGGCACCCGCAGCGGGCCGCTCGCGCGCTACCGCTGCGCCGGCTGCGAGCAGTGCGGCGGCAGCGGCTACCGCGGCCGCGCCGCCATCCACGAGCTGATGATGGTGTCGCGCGGGCTGCGCCACCTGATCCAGACCAACAGCCGCGCCGACGACCTGGAACGTCACGCCCTGGGCGAAGGGCTGCGCACGCTGCGCCAGGACGGCATCGAGAAGGTGCTGGCCGGGGTGACTTCGATCGAGGAAGTGCGGGCCAACTCCTAGGCCCGGGCGTCAGGGTCGGGGCGTCAGCACCGCATCCAGCAGGTCGGGCGTGCCCGGCACGCGCTCGAGGTGCGGGTAGCGCAGGCCGCCGTGGTAGTCCACCGACACCGTGCGGTAGCGGTTGTCGGCCTTCACCAGCAGCGCGATGGCGCCCGCGCCGGGCGCGGCAGCGTCGCGGATGGCCTGCTGCAGCACGTCGGCGTCGTACGGCACGCCATTGACGGCCACCAGCGTGGCGCCGGTGGGCAGGCCGGCGGCGAAGGCCGGGCCATCCCAGCGCACGTCGCTCAAGCGGTCGTCCTTGCCCACCGCCAGGCCGATGGAATAGTTGAAGTCGGTGTACTTGTACAGCGCCTCCTGCGCCTTGGCCAGGGCGCTGGGCTGGTCGGTGTAGACCAGCCGCCAGCCGCCGCGCGCGATGCCGTCCAGCGGCGCGCCCGGGCCATGCCCGTCCAGGCGCCGGCGCAGGAAGCCGGCCCAGTCGTGCGGCAGCACGGCGTTCAGCGCCGCCACCACGTCGCCGAAGGTGTAGGTGACCGGCACATAGCTGCCGTCGTCGATGCCGAAGAAGGCGCGCGCGAAGTCGTCCAGCGATTTCTTGCCGCCGGTCTGCTGGCGGATCAGCGTGTCGGCGTCGAGCCAGATCAGGGCGCCTTCGGCGTAGTAGTCCAGGCCGCGCGTCCAGCTGCGGTAGCCGCTGGCGGCGTTGCGCGTGTTCACGATCTCGCCGTTGGTGGTGTCCTGCAGCGAGCGCCAGCGGCGGCCCGGCTCGTGGTCGAGACGGGCCGCCATCAGCGCGATGCTGTCCCGCACCTGCTGGCGCGTCAGCAGGCCGCTGCGCGCGGCCAGCACCTGGCCCCAGAACTGGGTCTGGCCCTCGTACACCCACAGCAGGCTGTCGCGCATGGGCGTGGTGTAGTCGGGCGTCCACAGGTCGGCCGGGCGACGGAACTTGCCGTTCCAGGAATGCGCGTACTCGTGCGGCAGCAGGTCGCGGTCGGGCGCGGTGGCATCCCAGTCGGTGAAATACCTCGGTCCGGTGCCGTTCTCGCTGCTGCGGTGGTGCTCGATGCCGACGCCGCCGATCTCGTCGTCCAGCGTGAGCAGGAAGTCGTAGTGGTCGTAGTGCTGGCTGCCGAACAGCCTGGTGGCCTGCTGCACCAGCCGGCGGTGGGCGTCGAGCTGCGCCGGCGTGGCCGCCAGGTGCGCCTCGTCGTCGGCGAACACGTTCAGGTGCACCGGCACCGGCGCGCCCGGGGCGAGGTCGTAGCGGCGCATGTGGCTGCCGGCGTAGAGCGGCGAATCCACCAGCGTCTCGTAGGTGGTGGGCGCGAAGCGGGTGACGTCGCCTCCGGCCTGCGGGGTGGTGGCGGCGCCGTCCAGCGCGCTGGCAAAGCGCCAGCCCGCGGGCAGCCGCACGCTGGGCTGGATGCGGATGCCGCTGACGGCATAGCCGGCCGGCACCAGCGAGACGCCGCCCCACTTCAGCACCAGCATCTCGGGCGTGACGGCGGCACCGCTGAACGAGCCCGAGCCGGGCGCGGTCTGGGCCAGCTCCAGCTCGATCTGCTCGGCGCCCGGCGGCACGACGATGTGGAAGGCCGTCATCTCCACCGTGTCGCGCACCCAGGCCAGGCGCTGGCCGTTGGCGCTGATCACGAGCCCGGCCAGCAGGTTGATCGGCCCGGTGGGCGCGTGCTCGCCGGGTATCCATTTCGGCAGCGACAGCGTCATCGGCCCCGGCCCGGCCACCGGGATGGTCTCGCGCACGCGGTAGATGTGGCGCGCCACGTCGGTGGCATCCACCTGCAGCGTGAGCAGGCCCGGGTAGGGCACGGCGCGGCCGGCCGGGATGGCCGGCGGCAGCGGCGCGCCCACCGGCTGCGCGAAGGTGGCGGGAAGCAGGGGCGCGCAGAGGCCGGCGCCGATCAGCGCCAGCCCGGACAACAGCGACTTCATGGGGTAACGGGAAGCGGAAGCGGGCGCCGAGTATCACCCAGGCCCGGCGCGGCGGCGGTGCCGGCGGCGGCCGGCAGGCCGGTGCCGCCCGCGCGCTGCGTCCAGTCGAGGATCTCGAGCCGGCCGTCGGCGTGCTCGACCAGCGCGGTCAGGCTCTCGACCCAGTCGCCGTCGTTGCAGTACAGCACGCCGCCGATGGTGCGGATCTCGGCGTGGTGGATGTGGCCGCAGACGACGCCGTGCAGGCCCCGCTGGCGCGCCTCGCGCGCGACCGCGGCCTCGAAATCGGCCAGGTAGCTCACGGCGCGCTTGACCTTGAGCTTGAGGTAGCGCGACAGGCTCCAGTACGGCAGCCCGACCCGCGCCCGCACCGAATTCAGGTGCCGGTTCAGCCGCAGCGTGAACTCGTAGGCCGAGTCGCCCAGGTACGCCAGCCACTTGGCGCACTGCACGACGCCGTCGAACAGGTCGCCGTGCGTGACCCACAGGCGGCGGCCGTCGGCCGTGACGTGCACGCAATGTTCCAGCACGTCGACGCCGCCGAAGTTGTGGCCCAGGTACTTGCGCGCGAACTCGTCGTGGTTGCCGGGCACGAAGATCACGCGCGTGCCCTTGCGCGCCTTGCGCAGCAGCTTCTGCACCACGTCGTTGTGCGCCTGCGGCCAGTACCACTGCCGCCGCAGCTGCCAGCCGTCGATGATGTCGCCCACCAGGTAGAGCGTCTCGCACTCGACGCTGCGCAGGAAGTCGAGCAGCGCCGCCGCCTGGCAGCCCGGCGTGCCCAGGTGCAGGTCGGAGATCCACACGGTGCGCACCTGCAGCCCGGCCGGGCCGGCCTCGGGCGGGTCGGGGTGGTGCGGAGCCGGTCCGGGCGGGGCAGGCAGTTCGTCGCGGCGCATGACGCGGGCGATCGTGGCGGCGGCGCGCGACGCCGTCATGACGCCACGGCGTCAGCGCGGTGACGCGCGTGCGCCGACGACAGCGGCGGCGCCGCCTGCCCGGCCAGCACCCGCGCCAGCACCTCGGGCACTTCGAACACCGCCCGGTTGTCGACGGCGGCCACGCGGGCGCCGAACTCGGGCAGCCGCTGCGTCAGCGTCTGCACCGCGGCCCCCACCTGGCCGAAGCTGCGCAGCACCACGCCCAGGCCCTGCGCGCGCACCCACTCGGTGTTGTAGCGCTCCTGCGGCATGGTCCAGGCGTTGCGCGTGACGATCACCGGCAGCCCCAGCTGCACCGCCTCGCTCAGGCTGCCGGGCCCGGGCTTGCCGATGAAGAAGTCGGCCAGGCGCATCCAGCGCGCCACCTCGGGCGTGTAGCCCACCACCACGCGCGGCGCCGGCGCCGGCAGCGCACGCAACGCCTGCGCCAGCGCCTCGTTGCGGCCGCACATCAGGATCAGCGGCGTGGCCGGCAGCGCCTGCGCGATGCGCTTCATCACGCCCGAGCCGGTGCCACCGAACAGCACCAGGCCGGTGGGGGTGGCCGCATCCAGGCCGGCGCGCAGGCGCTCGGCGGCGCGGTCGATCGGCGGGCCGAGGTGGAACTCGGGCCGCAGCACCATGCCGCTGACGCGGTGCACCCGCGCCGGGTCGCAGCCGGCGGCCAGCGCCTGCTGCACGGCGTGCTCGCTGCCGCACACCAGGTGCTGCGCCAGGCCGGGCTCGATCCAGAAATGCGGCGGGTGGTCGGCCAGGTCGGTGAGCACGGTGACGAAGGGCACGCCGGGCCGCGCCAGCGCCAGGCTGTCGTGCAGCGCGCGGTTGAAGTTGGGGATCAGCGAGACCACCAGGTCGGGCCGCGTGGCCTGCCAGTGCCGCGCCAGGCGCTGCACCAGCGCACCGTGGCCGAGCCGGATCAGCCCCTGCAGCAGCTTCAGCTCCTGCGCCAGGCCGAGCGTGAAGCCGCTGGCCAGGCGCTTGTTGTACAGGTCCTCGGGCTCGATGCCGGTGAGGCGGCGGAAGCGCGCCGTCGGGTCGAGCACCTCGGTCAGGTTGACCTTGCGCACGCGCCACGGCCGGCCCTGGGCCTGCATCACCTGGGCCAGCGCCTGGGCCGCGGCGCGGTGGCCGCCGCCGGCGTTGAACCACACCAGATCGATGGTCGTCATGGCGCCGATGGTTGGGCCGGCGCATGACGCTCGCATGAACGCGGCATGACACCGCGGTGGCGTGGACCCGGGGCGGCCCGCCGGCCGCGCTGGTCTCAGGCGCCGCCGTGCTCCAGCGCGTAGGGCCACTCGGCGATGCCGCCGGCCAGCGACATGGCGTGGATGCCGCGCTCGCGCAGCAAGAAGGTGGCGGCGCGGCTGCGCCGGCCGTTGCGGCAGTAGACGACGTAGGCGCTGTCGACGTCGATGGCGTACACGCCCTCGTGGCGCAGCCGCTCCAGCGGCAGCAGCCGCGCGCCGGGGATGCGCCCCTCGGCATGCTCGGCCGGATGGCGGCAGTCCAGCAGTTGCACCGCGCCGCGCGCCAGCAGCGCGTGCGCGCGGCGGGCGTCGATCTCCTCGACCATCGGCGGTCGCAGCAAGGCGTCGAAGTCGTCCTTGCCCAGCGTCAGCAGCTGGCCGGGTGTGGTCATGGTCACGGTGGCGGTGCGCTCGCCGCCGACCAGCAGCGCTTCTTCGCCGAAGCTGTCGCCGTCGCTGAGCCGGTTCACCAGCACCGGGCGGCCGCTGTCGGGGTCGGTCTCCCAGACCTCGGCATCGCCGGCGAGGATGACGTAGTAGCGGTCGCCCGCCTCGCCCTGGGTGACGATGGTCTCGCCCGCCGCCACCGGCCGCTCGACCAGGCGGTTGATGGCCTTGGCCACGTTCTCCAGCGGCAGGCCGTGGAAGACCTTCAGGTGCGACTCGGGCAGCACGAAGGCGCCCAGGAAATCCCAGCCCAGCAACTCGTCGAGGTCGTCGCTGTCGATGCTCAGCACCTCGGCGTCGGTGGTGGCGCGCACGCGCAGCTGGCTGCTGGCGGCGCTGACGAGCGCGAAGCCCGGGCCCTGGGCATCGACGACGACGCGGCGCGCATGCGCGCGCTCGCTGCCGTCGGGGTCGCGCCAGCGCCGCCGCGCCTCGAGCTCGCCGGCCAGCAGCACCACGTGGTGCTGCAGCCCTTCGGGCGAGTCGTCGATCCAAGCACCGGCCGGCACCAGCCGCCGCGGGCTGCGTTCCAGCAGCGCCAGCAGTTGCGCCTTGGGCAGCGGCGAGAACATCGTCGTCGCGGCCAGGCGCCGGGCGAGATCGGCAAGGGTCAGGTCGGCTCGCATGGCGGGCGTTCAGGGCTGGCAACGCCCTGATTCTGCCCGGCGTGTCGATCGCGCGCCGCGCCGGGCGCCTGCGCGGCCGCCGGCAGGTGCAGCAGCGCCTGCCCCATGCGCACGCGCTGCCCGGTGGCCAGGCCGGGGGCGGGCGCGAAGCCCGGCGGCGCGAAGACGATGATGGTCGAGCCGTGTTCGAACCAGCCCAGCTCCTGGCCCTTGGCCACGGCGGCATCGCAGGGCATCTCGTTCGGCCCCGGCCAGCGCAGATGCAGCAGCACGTCCAGGAAGTGCAGCCGGATGCTGGCCACCAGGATCGCCGCCACCGGCACCAGCGCGATCGGGTGGCCGCCCTGCGCCGCCGACAGCCGCATCCGTATCAGTGCCCGCTCGTTGCGGCAGAACAGGCGCTCGACCCGCTTCAGCGCGATCGGGTTCACGTTCCAGGTGTCGCCGCCCAGGTAGCTCACATGCTCGATGCGGCCGTCGTGCGGCGCGTGGAAGCGGTGGTACATGCTGGAGGTCAGGCGCAGCGTGACGTAGCAGCCGCCCTCGAACGGCGCGGCACGCTCGGCCGTGCCGAACAGGTCGGCGATGCGGTACGGGAAACCCTTGGCCTGCAGCAGCACGCCGGCCTGCACCGTGCCGGTTTCGCCCACGATGCCGTCGCAGGGGCTGGCCAGCACCCCGGGCCGCGCGTCCACCGTGCGCGCGCCGGGCCTGAGTTCGCGCGTGAAGCATTCATGCAGGCTGGCGTAGCGCCGGGGCTGGGCTTCGCGCAGGTCGAGGTCGGTGAACAGCCGCCACACCGCGATCGAGGCGGCGCACACCCAGGGGTGGCGGATGCGGCTGAACCAGCCCATGAAGCGCGTGAGCGCGATCCGCGGCACGCGGTTGGTGAGCAGGAAGTTCAGGTCTTCCTGCAGCAGCAGGCGGTCGCGCCAGTCGGCAAGTCGGAGCTTGGGTTTCATAGGCCTGTCAACACGCAGACATACAACCGGGCTTCCACCACCGGGAATCCCGCATGAACGACGTCTTCGACCTCGGCACCCTGGCCGGGGCCTGCGCCCTGGCCGCCCTGGGCCTGGCCTGGCCGCGGCTGAGCCGGCGGCTGGCGCTGTCGCGCGCCAAGCACCCGTCGCTGACCGGCCACGCGCGCATCGCCAAGCGCGTGGCCGCGCTGGTGCCGGGCTACGCCTACGACGAGGCGCGCTTCTTCGGTGCCGACGGGGCGCCACCCGAGGTGCTGGCCCGCCGGCGCGCGGGCTTCGTGCGCCTGGCCGCGCACCTGAACACGCGCCACGCGAAGTCGATCGCGCTGACGCAGAGCGCACGCGCGGGCATCTCGGATCTGCAGTTCACCGGCGCCTACCGGGTGCCCTTCCAGTTCAGCCGCTACCTGCGCCAGCAGGTCGGCATCGGTGCGTTCGTGCAGCGCACCGACGGCGTCCTGGTCACCGACCTCGACGGCCAGCGCTTCTACGATCTGACGGGCTCGTACGGCGTGAACGTGTTCGGCCACGATTTCTACAAGGCCTGCATCGCCGAGGGCGCTGCGCGCGCGGCCGAGCTGGGCCCGCTGCTGGGCAGCTACCACCCTGCCGTGGCCTGGAACGTGGAGCAGCTGCAGCGCCTGTCGGGCCTGGACGAGGTGAGCTTCCACATGAGCGGCACCGAGGCCGTGATGCAGGCCGTGCGCCTGGCCCGCTACCACACGCGGCGGCCGTACCTGGTGCGCTTCAGCGGCGCCTACCACGGCTGGTGGGAAGACGTGCAGCCCGGCCCCGGCAACCCGCTGCCGCCGGGCCGCACCTACACGCTGAAGGAGATGGACGCGCGCACGCTGAAGGTGCTGCGCCAGCGCCGCGACATCGCCTGCGTGCTGGTCAACCCGCTGCAGGCGCTGCACCCCAATGCCGCCGCCCCGGGCGACAGCGCGCTCATCGACAGCTCGCGCCGCGCCGGCTTCGACCGCGCGGCCTACGCCGCCTGGCTGCAGCAGTTGCGCCAGGTGTGCACCGAGCGCGGCATCGTGCTGATCTTCGACGAGGTGTTCGTCGGCTTCCGCCTGGGCATCGGCGGTGCGCAGCAGTACTTCGGCGTCCAGGCCGACCTGGTGACCTACGGCAAGACGCTGGGTGGCGGCCTGCCGGTGGGCGTGGTCTGCGGCAAGGCGGCGCTGATGAAGCGTTACCGCGAAGAGCGCCCGGCCGACATCTGCTTCGCCCGCGGCACCTTCAACGCCCACCCCTACGTGATGGCGGCGATGCAGGTGTTCCTGGAGCGGCTGCACAGCGAGCCGGTGCGCGTCATGCTGCAGGGCGCCGACGAGCGCTGGAACCGCCGTGCCGAGCAGCTGAACCTGCGGCTGCGCGAGGCCGGCCTGCCGGTGCAGGTGGCCAACCTGGGCAGCATCTGGACGGTCTACTACACCCAGCCCAGCCGCTACAACTGGATGCTGCAGTTCTACCTGCGCGAGCAGGGCCTGCTGCTGAGCTGGGTGGGCACCGGGCGCCTGATCTTCAGCCTGAACTACGGCGACGAAGAGTTCGAGGCGGTGCTGCAGCGCTTCGTGGCCGGGGCGCGCGCGATGCAGGCCGACGGGTGGTGGTGGGCCGGCCCAGGGCTGACGAACAAGGCCATCCGGGGCTCGGTGTTGCGGGAGATGCTGCGGCATCGGTTTTGAGCAGGTCGTCGCATGCCTGACGGTGCCGACGTGGCGGCTGGCGGGCTCGCGACGCAGCCGCCTGCGCGTAGCCGGTGCAGGCCGATGCCGGGGCTTGCGTGCTTGCAGACCGACGGCGCTGCGGCCCGCGCCGCGAGGCGCATCCCTCACCCGCCGGAAGCCCCCCGGGCATGGTGCATCGGATCGATCAACTCGCCCCGAAGCAGGTGCCCCGGAGCGCGCCGATACAGCCACGCATCGTGGAACGGGTCGGTCACGATCTTGGTCGCCCACACGAGCCCGGTCTGCAGGTCGCGCAGGAAGAACAGGTGCACGGTGCGGAACAGCAGGCCGCCCACGCCCAGCGCCAGCCAGGCCATGCCGACGTTGTGCAGGTAACCCGAGAAGTCCGGCGCCGGCGCGATCAGGCCGAACACGGAGGGCGACCCCCACAGCAGCACCGGCGCCAGCGCCCAGGCCGTCATCAGCACCACCTTGCGGCGCAGGTTGTAGCCGACCTTGATCGCTTCCTTGTGCTCGTGGGTGGCGAGGTTGACGTCGTCCCAGCCGCGCGGCTCGAAGAAGAAGTGGCCGGCCTGGCGCGTGGTCATCGACACACCCCAGGCCAGCAGCGCCGCGCTCGCCGGGTCGACGAACAACAGCGCGTACGCGGCCAGGAAGCTGAGCGCGCTCACGAAGTGCAGCGCCTGGTTGATGCGGCTGTGGTGGTAGTAGCGGTGGTCGTCCCAGCGCTGGGTGGCCAGGGCTTGCAGAAAATTCTTCACCGAAGGGCTCCTGATCGCAGCGGCGGTGCCGGTTGCACCGTGACGGGATCGTGACCGGGCGCGATGAACGGGCCATGAACCGACGGTGACGGTTGCGTGTCGGTGCGCCCTGTCATCGCCCTGTTGCGCAAGCCGCCGACCATGGTCGCCATGCTGCAAGCGCCAGACGAATCGATCCGGGTCGACGAGCTGCTGCCGCCACGCCGCTCGCTGCGCGTGGCGGTGGTGACCGAGACCTACCCGCCCGAGGTCAACGGCGTGGCGGCCACGGTGTGGCAGGTGGTCGAAGGGCTGCGCCGGCAGGGGCACGCGCTGCAGCTCATCCGGCCGCGCCAGGACGGCGCCGATGCCGCCAGCCGCGAGCCCGGCTTTGCCGAGCTGCTGATGCGCGGGCTGCCCATCCCGCGCTACCCGGCGCTGCGCATGGGCCTGCCCGCGCGGCGCGCGCTGGTGCGGCACTGGGCCCTGCACCGGCCCGACGTGGTGCACGTGGTCACCGAAGGGCCGCTGGGCTGGTCGGCCCTGCAGGCGGCGCGGCAGCTGCGGCTGCCGGTGGTGAGCGACTTCCGCACCAATTTCCATGCCTACAGCCGGCACTACGGCGTCGGCTGGCTGCGCCTGCCGGTGATGGCCTACCTGCGCAAGTTCCACAACCAGTGCGCCTGCACGATGGTGCCCACCGAGGACCTGCGGCGCGAGCTGCAGGCGGCCGGCTTCCAGGGCCTGCGCGTGGTGGCGCGCGGGGTCGATGCGCAGCACTTCGACCCCGCGCGGCGCAGCCCGGCCCTGCGCGCCACCTGGGGCGCCGGGCCCGACACGCTGGTGGCGCTGTGCGTGGGCCGGCTGGCGCCGGAGAAGAACCTGGGCCTGCTGCTGGACGCGGTGGCCGCCATGCAGGCGATCCACCCGCCCCTGCGCCTGGTGCTGGTGGGCGACGGCCCCGAGCGCACGCGGCTGCAGCAGCGCTGCCCGCAGGCGCTGTTCGCCGGCACGCAGCGCGGCCCGGCGCTGGCGGCGCACTACGCCTCGGCCGATGTGTTCCTCTTCCCGAGCCTGACCGAGACCTTCGGCAACGTCGTGCCCGAGGCCATGGCCAGCGGCCTGGCGGTGCTGGCCTACGACCACGCCGCCGCCGGGCAGCTGCTGCGCCACGGCGCCAACGGGCTGCTGGCGCCGCCCGGCGACGAGGCCGCCTTCCGCGACCTGGCGCGGCAGCTCGCGGCCGACCCGGCGCGCGTGCGCGCGCTCGGCCGCCAGGCGCGCCTGACGGCCGAGCGGCTGGACTGGGGCCGCATCGTCGAGGCCGTGGAGGCCGAATACGCCGACGCGATCGTCGCCGCCGACGGCCGCGTGCCGTCGATCCAGCCCCCGCCGGCGCAGGCCGTCGCATCGCGCACCTGATCCCGGCGCGCCCTGCGTAGCATCGCCCGCGGCGGACTCACCCGCGGCGAAGGGGCAGGGATGAACGAGCTCTTGCAGGCGCGCGGGCTGCGCAAATCCTACGGCGAGCGCGCCGCGGTGGTGGACGTGTCGCTGCAGGTGGGCGCCGGCGAGGTGCTGGGCCTGCTGGGACCGAACGGTGCCGGCAAGTCCACCACCATCGCCATGCTGTGCGGGCTGACCGCGCCCGATGCCGGCAGCATCCGCCTGGGCCGCCTCGCGCTGGCCGACGACGCCCACGCCTTCAAGCGCCGCATCGGCCTCGTGCCGCAAGAGCTGGCCCTGTTCGAGGACCTGCCCGCGCGCGCCAACATCGAGCTGTTCGGCGCGCTGTACGGCCTGCCCCGGGCGCAGCTGCAGCAGCGCGCGGCCGAGGTGCTGGCGATGGTGGGCCTGGCCGACCGTGCGCGCGACAGGCCGTCCACCTTCAGCGGCGGCATGAAGCGGCGCCTGAACATCGCCTGCGCGCTGGTGCACGACCCCGAGCTGCTGCTGCTCGACGAGCCCACCGCCGGGGTCGACCCGCAGAGCCGCAATGCCATCTTCGACAACCTCGAGGCGCTCAAGCGCGCCGGCAAGGCGCTGGTCTACACCACCCACTACATGGAAGAAGCCGAACGCCTGGCCGACCGCCTGGTGATCATCGACCACGGCCGGGTGGTTGCCGCGGGCACCCAGGCCGCGCTGATGGAGCGCCTGCCGGCCGCGCCGAAGCTGACGCTCGAGATCGAAGGCACGGTGGACCTGGCGGCGCTGCGCGCGCTGCCCGGCGTGGGCACGGTGCGGCAGCTCGCCGCCGGCCCCGCCACGCTCGAAGACCTTTTTCTGGCCCTCACCGGGCGCCAGCTGCGCGACTGAGGACACGACCATGAACGCATTGATCGCGCTGGTGCGCAAAGACCTGGTGCTGCACTTCTCGAACCGCCGCGCGGTGATCCTGAGCATCGCCGCCCCGATTCTGATCGCGGTGTTCTTCGGCGGCGTGTTCGGCGGCGACACCAAGCCCTCGGCGGTGCCGATCGCGATGGCCGACCTCGACCACAGCGCGGTCTCTGCCGGCCTGGTGGCCGCGCTGCGCGCCGACCCGGCCTTGAAGATCGTCGACGCCACGCCCGCGCAGGGCATGGCGCAGGTGCGCGACGGCAGCCTGCGCGCGGCGATCACGCTGCCGGCGGGCTTCGGCGCGCAGGCCGGGCCGGCCTTGTTCGGGGCCGGGCCGCGGCCTCAAGTCACGGTCGTGTACGACCCCTCGCAGTCGACCGTGCTGCCGCTGGTGCGCGGCGTGCTGGCGCAGCATGTGATGGAGGGGCTCGGACAGAGCCTGTTCAGCCCCGCCAGCCCGGTGGTCTCCGAGCTGCGCCAGCAGGCGATGGCCAGCCCGCGGCTGACGCCCGAGCAGCGCGCCGCGCTGACCGGCGTGTTCGACAACGTCGAGCGGCTGGATGCGGCGACACCGGCAGCATCGGCATCGTCAGCCGCCGCCCCGGCGCGCGCCGGCCTGCGGGTGCCCTTCGACACGCGCGAGGTGCAGGCCAGCGCGCACGCCGGGCAACACTACAACAGCTACGCCCATGCCTTCGCCGGCATGGGGGTGCAGTTCATCCTGCTGATGGGCGTCGACATGGGCATCGGCCTGCTGTTGATGCGGCGCCTGGGCCTGTGGCAGCGGCTGCGCGCGGCGCCGCTGTCGCGCAGCGTGCTGCTGGGCAGCCGGGTGCTGAGCTGCGCGCTCATCGCGCTGCTGGTGTTCGGCGTGATCTACGCCGTGGCGATGGCGTTCTTCCAGGTCCGCATCGACGGCAGCGTGCCCGGCTTCGTGGCCGTGCTGCTGGCCTTTGCGCTGCTCACCGCCAGCTTCGGCCTGCTGATCGCCGCGCTCGGCCGCACGCCCGAGGCCACGCGCGGGCTGGCCATCCTGGCCACGCTGCTGATGGTGATGCTGGGCGGCGCCTGGGTGCCTTCGTTCATCTTCCCGCCCTGGCTGCAGACGGTGTCGATGGCGGTGCCCACGCGCTGGGCCGTGGACGGGCTGGACGCCATGACCTGGCGTGGCCTGCCGCCGTCGGCGGCCGTGCTGCCGGTGCTGGCGATGCTGGGCTTCAGCGCCGTGTTCGCCGCGCTGGCGCTGGCGCGCTTCGACTGGGACGACTGACCGCGCCGTGGGCGCAGACCCCGATCGCGGCGCCGCGAGCGGCGCCGTATGCTTGGCGCCCTGGCAGTTGGTGTAGGAGCCCGGCATGCAGATGCAACCCCGACCGCTGGCCCCGCGGCCGGCGTCAGGCCCGTTCTTCACGACCCCGGCCCAGCGCACGCAGCTGGCGCGCGAGCGCTTCTTCGAGCAGGGCCAGCGCCCCACCGGCATGGTGGGCGAGGCGGTGCTGCAGTCGTGGACGCGCTGCCTGGGTGCGGGCCTGCAGCCGCAGCAGCGGCCCGAGTTCGAGCCGGTCACGCGCGCGCGCACCAAGGCCGTGCTCGAACGCAGCCATCCGCTGCTGCAGGCCGCCGCCCCCGAGGTGCACCAGCTCGACGCCATGCTGGCCGGCACCGGCTGCAAGAGCCTGCTCACCGACCGCGAAGGCATCGTCGTGCACGCCACGCCGGCCGGCAGCGGCGCCGGCGCGCTGCTCGACACCATCGGCCGCATCGGCGTCTACCTGGGCGAGCCCAACTTCGGCAGCACCGCCCCCGGCATCAGCCTGAGCACGGGCCTGGACAGCACGGTGGCCGGAGCCGAGCATTTCTTCGGCGTGCTGCAGCAGCTGCACTGCGCGGCCGCGCCCGTGCGCGACCGCGAAGGCCGGATGGCCGGCGTGCTCGACCTGTCGATCCAGGGCGGGCCTTTCGCGTTCGACGCCCTGGCGCTGGTGCGGCAGTGCGTCACCGTGATCGAGAACCGCCTGTTCGCCGCCCAGTCGGCGCGGGAGGTGATGCTGTGCTTCCAGGCCAGCCCGGCGCTGCTGGGCACGCCGCTGGAAGGCCGCGTCGCGGTGACCGAGGACGGCCGCGTGGTCGGCCTGAACGCCGCCGGTGCCCAGCTGCTGCGGCCGGCCCCGGACGGGGGCACGCCCGATGTCGAGACCCTGCTGGGCATGACGGTCGGCACGCTGCACCGGCTGCTGCAGTCGCGTGCGCCGGCACCGCACCGGCTGCCCAGCGGGCTGCGCCTGTGGATGCGCGCCGAGCCGCCCGCCTGTCGCCACGTCGCCGTGCCGCGGGTCGCGGGCGACGATGGCGCCGACGCCGGCGCCGACACCGACGCCGGGGCAACTGTTCCACGGCGGAACAGCATCGCCCCGCCGCCGCAGACCCCGTCGCTGCGTGCGGTGAGCGACCAGCTCATCGAGGACACGCTGCGCCAGTGCGGCGGCAACGTGGCCAAGGCGGCGCGCACGCTGGGCGTGTCGCGCGGGCTGCTCTACCGCCGCCGGCGTCCGGCCGCCCAGCCGGCCTGAGACGCCCGGCCCCGGGCGCCAGGATGCGCCCCAGGGGGAGGTTCGCGGTTTCCCTGATGCACAGCACGGGTGAAAGCCTATCCTGCGCCGGCAACGCGAAGCCGTTCCCTGCGGCGGGCGGCCCGGTGAAACCCACTTCTAGGAGACTCAGCGCATGACCCTGCTCACCCTCACCGTCAACGGCAAGTCCGTGACGCGAGAAGTCCCCCCGCAGACGCTGCTGGTCGAGTTCATCCGCCAGCACCTCGAGCTCACCGGCACCCACGTCGGCTGCGATACCGGGCAGTGCGGCGCCTGCACCGTGCACATCGACGGCAAGGCCGTGAAGAGCTGTTCGATGCTGGCCGTGCACGCCCAGGGCGCGGCACTGACCACCATCGAAGGCGTGGCGGCCGCCGACGGCGCGATGCACCCCATGCAGGCTGCGTTCAACCAATGCCACGGGCTGCAATGCGGCTTCTGCACCCCGGGCATGGTGATGAGCTCGATCGACCTGGTGCAGAACCACGACTGCAGCAACGAAGCCAAGATCCGCGAGGCGCTGGAAGGCAACCTCTGCCGTTGCACCGGCTACCAGAACATCGTCAAGGCCGTGCAGCAAGGCGCTGCCGCCATGAAGTCCTGAAGGAGCAGTCCCCATGAACGCCAGACAAGGTTTCATCGGCCAGAGCGTGGTGCGGCGCGAGGATGCGCGCTTCCTCACCGGCAACGGCCAGTACACCGACGACATCACGCTGCACGGCCAGACCCACGGCTACTTCCTGCGCAGCCCGCACGCGCACGCAAGGATCACCAGGCTCGACACCGCCGCCGCCGCCAAGGCGCCGGGGGTGCTGGGCATCTACACCGGCGAGCACTTCAAGGCCATCGGCGGCCTGCCCTGCGGCTGGCTCATCAACAACATCGACGGCACGCCGATGAAGGAGCCCAAGCACCCGGTGCTGGCCGACGGCAAGGTGCGCTACGTCGGCGACCGCGTGGCCCTGATCGTGGCCGAGACGCTGGAGCAGGCCAAGGCGGCGGCGGCCCTGGTCGAGGTCGAGTACGAGACCCTGCCGGCCGTGATCGACATCGCCAACGTGGCCGCCACCGGCGCCAACGTGCACGACGAAGCGCCCGGCAACCGCTGCTACCAGTGGCAGATCGGCGATGCCGCCGGCGTGGCCGAGGCCTTCAAGGGTGCGGCGCATGTGACGACACTGACCTTCCGCAACAACCGCCTGGCGCCCAACGCGATCGAGCCGCGCGCTGCCAACGCCAGCTGGAACCCCAGCGACGACAGCTACACGCTGTACGTGGCGAACCAGAACCCGCACGTCGAGCGGCTGCTGATGTGCGCCTTCGTGCTGGGCATCCCCGAGCACAAGATGCGCGTCGTCGCCCCCGACGTGGGCGGCGGCTTCGGCAGCAAGATCTTCCTGTACGGCGAAGAGACGGCCCTGGTCTGGGCCTCCAAGCAGATCCGGCGCCCGATCAAGTGGACGGCCGACCGCAGCGAGGCCTTCCTGTCGGATGCCCACGGCCGCGACCACCTCACCACGGCGCAGCTGGCGCTGGACAAGGACGGCAAGTTCCTCGCCTTCAAGGTCGACACCACCGCCAACCTGGGCGCCTACCTGAGCACCTTCGCCAGCGCCGTGCCGACCATCCTGTACGCCACGCTGCTGGCCGGCCAGTACGCCACGCCCAAGATCGTGTGCACGGTGACCTCGGTGTTCACCAACACCAGCCCGGTGGACGCCTACCGCGGCGCCGGCCGGCCCGAGGCCACCTACACGGTGGAGCGCATCGTCGAGACGGCGGCGCGCGAGCTCGGCATCGACCCGGCCGAGCTGCGCCGGCGCAACTTCATCAAGACCTTCCCCTACGCCACCCCGGTGGGCCTGACCTACGACACGGGCGACTACGAGGCGACGATGAAGCGCGCCATCGAGCTGGCCGACGTGGCCGGCTTCGAGGCCCGGCGCAAGGCCAGCGAGACCAAGGGCCTGAAGCGCGGCCTCGGCTACTCGGCCTACATCGAGGCCTGCGGCATCGCGCCGTCCAGCGTCGCCGGCGCCCTGGGCGCGCGCGCCGGCCTGTTCGAGGCCGGCGAGGTGCGCGTGCATCCGACCGGCAAGGTCACGGTGTTCACCGGCAGCCACAGCCACGGCCAGGGCCACGAGACCACCTTCGCGCAGGTGGTGGCCGACAAGCTGGGCATCCCGCTGGAAGACATCACGATCGAGCATGGCGACACCGGCAAGGTGCTGTTCGGCATGGGCACCTACGGCAGCCGTTCGCTGGCCGTGGGCGGCACCGCCATCGTGAAGGCGCTGGACAAGGTCATCGCCAAGGGCAAGAAGATCGCGGCCCACCTGATGGAAGCCGCCGACACCGACGTCGTGTTCGAGAACGGCGTGTTCAAGGTCGAGGGCACCGACAAGAGCGTGCCCTTCGCCAGCGTCAGCCTCACCGCCTACGTGCCGCACAACTTCCCGCACGACAAGCTCGAGCCAGGCCTGAACGAGAACGCGTTCTACGACCCGAGCAACTTCACCTACCCGGCCGGCACCTACATCTGCGAGGTCGAGGTCGACCCCGCCACCGGCGTGGTGCGGGTGGACCGCTTCACCGCCTGCGACGACTTCGGCAACGTCATCAACCCGATGATCGTCGAAGGCCAGGTGCACGGCGGTCTGGCGCAAGGCATCGGCCAGGCGCTGCGTGAAGACTGCGTCTACGACCCCGAGAGCGGCCAGCTGCTCACCGGCAGCTACATGGACTACGCCATGCCGCGCGCCGACGACTTCTGCCAGTTCACGGTCGAGACCGTCAAGGGCACCCCCTGCACGCACAACCCGCTGGGCGTCAAGGGCTGCGGCGAGGCCGGCGCGATCGGCAGCCCCCCGGCGCTGATCAACGCCGTCTGCCACGCGCTGTCGATCAAGGACATGCCGATGCCCGCCTCGCCGCACAACGTGTGGAAGGCCATCCAGGCCGCCAAGCACTGACGGCGCCGAACGAAGCTCAAAGGATCCCTCATGCAAGCATTCGCCTATTCCAACCCCTCCACGGTGGCCGACGCCTCGCGCGCCGCGATGCAGGAAGACGCCAAGCTGATGGCCGGCGGCCAGACGCTGCTGCAGTCGATGAAGCTGGGGCTGATCGCGCCCTCGGCCGTGGTCGACCTCACCGGCATCGCCGAGCTCAAAGGCATCACCGTGGCCGGCGGCAAGGTCACCCTCGGCGCCGGCACCACCCACGCCGCGGTGGCGGCGTCCAAGGACGTGCAGCAGGCCATCCCGGCGCTGGCGGAGCTGGCGGGCCACATCGGTGACCGCCAGGTGCGCAACCGCGGCACCATCGGCGGCAGCCTGGCCAACAACGACCCGGCGGCCTGCTACCCCGCGGCCGTGCTCGGCCTGGGCGCCACGGTGCAGACGAACAAGCGCTCGCTGACGGCCGACCAGTTCTTCCAGGGTCTGTACACGACGGCGCTGGAAGACGGCGAGATCATCACGTCGGTGAGCTTTCCGATCCCCGAGAAGGCAGGCTGGCAGAAGTTCAAGCAGCCGGCCTCGCGCTTCTCGCTCGTCGGCGTGTTCGTGAGCAAGGGTCCGGCCGGTGTGCGCGTCGCGGTCACCGGGGCGGGCGCGAACGGCGTGTTCCGTGCCGCCGGCCTCGAGGCCAAGCTTGCCGCCAACTGGTCGGCCTCGGCACTGGCCGGCGCCACGGTGCCGGCCGACGATCTCAACAGCGACTTGCATGGCTCGGCCGAGTACCGCGCCGCGCTCATCCCGGTTCTGGCGGCGCGCGCAGTCGGCTGACCGCGCGACGCCCCGAAACGGCCCCGAAGACCAGGTCCCCGCCGGGGCCCTGGGCTGCGCCTTCGCGAAGACGAAGTTCACCACACCACCAGGAGACGACACGATGAGCAAGCACAAGGCCCGACCCCTCGCGTGGCTGGCCGCCACGGCGCTGGCCGGCATGGCGCTGGCGGGCACCGCCCGCGCCGCCGACGAAGGCTGGACGATGTACAGCCACGGCTACGACAACACCCGCTTCTCGCCCCTGAAGCAGATCAACACCGGCAACGTGGGCAAGCTCAAGCTCGCGTTCTCGTTCCAGCTCGGCTCGCTGCGCTCGAACGAATCGTCGCCGCTGGTGATCGGCGACACGATGTACGTCACCACCTCCTGGGGCCCGAAGTTCGTGTACGCGCTGGACGCCCGCACCGGCGCCCGCAAGTGGACCTACCAGCCCGACGTGCCCGACGACACGCTGCAGTACGCCTGCTGCGACGTCAACAACCGCGGCGTGGCCTACGCCGACGGCAAGCTGTTCGTCGGCCGCCTGGACGGCAAGCTGTCGGCGGTGGACGCCGCCACCGGCAAGGAGCTGTGGACCGCCACCGTCGTCGACTACAAGCAGGGCTCGGTCATCACCTCGCCGCCCCTGGTGGTGCGCAACATGGTCATCACCGGCTTCGGCGGCGGCGAGTACGGCGCCCGCGGCAGCCTGCAGGCCTTCGACGTCGCCACCGGCAAGGAACTCTGGAAGACCTACACCGTGCCCGGCCCCGGCGAGGCGAACAACGACACCTGGAAGGGCGACAGCTGGCAGCACGGCGGCGCGGCGCCCTGGCTCGTGGGCTCGTACGACGCCAAGACCGACACCGTGTTCTGGGGCACCTCGAACCCCGGCCCCTGGAACTCGGTCGTCCGCAGCACCGGCGACAGCAACTACGGCAAGCTGACCAACCTGTACTCGTCCAGCACCGTGGCCTTCGACGCCGGCAGCGGCAAGATCAAGTGGTGGGTGCAGAGCACGCCCGAGGACGCCTGGGACTACGACGGCGTGAACGAGCTGGTGCTGGCCGACCTGCCGATCGGCGGCAAGAAGACGCCGGTGTACATGAAGGCCGACCGCAACGGCTTCTTCTACGTCGTCAACCGCGAGACCGGCAAGATCATCTCGGCCGAGAAGTTCGTGCCGGCGACGAACTGGGCCAACAAGATCGACATCGCCACCGGCAAGCCCGAAGAGAACCCCGACAAGCGGCCCGGCCCCAACCACCCGGCCAAGGGCATCTGCCCCAACCTGCTGGGCGGCAAGAACTGGCAGCCCATGTCGTACAACCCGGGCACCGGCCTGGTGTACCTGTCGGCCAACAACATCTGCATGGACTGGGCGGTCTCGGAGGTGAACTACCGCAAGGGCGTGTTCTACCTCGGCGCCGACTTCCCCACCTCGGCCGGCCCCGGCGGCTACCTGGGCGAGCTGCTGGCCTGGGACCCGGTCAAGCAGAAGGCCGCGTGGAGCGTGAAGACCGACCTGCCCTTCAACGGCGGCACGCTCACCACGGCCGGCAACCTCACCTTCTGGGGTGACCTGCACGGCGTGTTCCATGCCTTCGACGCCAGGTCCGGCAAGGAGCTGTGGAACGCCTCGCTCGGCTCGGGCATCGGCGCCGGCCCGGTGACCTACTCGGTGGGCGGCAAGCAGTACGTGGCGGTGGTGGTGGGGCGCACGGCCTCGATCCCGGCCTTCCTGGGCGACATCGGCAAGAAGATGACCGAGGCCACGCCGGAGGGTGGTGCGGTCTTCGTGTTCACGGAATGAGGCGGCGGCTCGCCCCCATCGCGGTGCTGGCGGCAGCCCTGCTCGGGGCGGCCGCGGCCGCCGCCGAGCCGGCGGCGCCGGCCGCGGCGGCCCCGCCGCTGCGGTTGTGCGCCGACCCGGCCAACCTGCCGTTCAGCACCCGCGACGCCGAGGCCGCGCGCCAGGGCAGCCCGGGGCTCTACATCGAGATCGGCCAGGCCGTGGCCAGCGCGCTCGGACGACCGATGGAGACGGTCTGGTCGCTCAGCTACTTCGGCAAGCGCAACGTGCGCACGACGATGCTGTCGGGGCTGTGCGATTTCGCGGTGGGCCTGCCGGCGATCGCCGACTTCATGGGCCCGGCGGTGATCTTCTCGCACCCCATCCTCGACCTGGGCTACGCGCTGGTGCTGCCCAAGGGTCAGCCCGCGTCGCTGGCCGGCCTGAAGGGCCAGCGCGTGGCGGTGCAGTTCGCCTCGCCGCCGCAGAGCCTGCTGGCCACCCACGACGAGATCCGATCGGTGACCGTCATGGACCCCGAGGAAGGCATGCGCAGGCTCGCCGCCGGCGAGGTCGATGCGGCCTTCCTGTGGGCGCCCAGCGCGGGCTACATCAATCACACCACGCTGCACGACCGGTACGACGTGGTCCCGGTGCAGTCGCCGCAGATGCAGTACCAGGCCGCGATCGGCTTCGCGAAGAAGGACAAGGCGCTGCGCGACCAGGTCGACGCCGTGCTGCCGGCGCTGGCACCGCGGCTGCGCGAGCTGATGGCCAAGTACGCGGTGGTGGCGCCCGGTGCGCCCGTGACCCTGTCCGAGGCCCCGCTCGGGTCGCCGCTGCGCACGGCGGCGTGGGGGGCCGGCAGCCCGGCGCCACGCCTGGTCCGCACCTCGGACACCGGCGCGGGCAACCCGGTCCTGGGCAAGGAGCTCTTCAACGGCACCTGTGCCCACTGCCACGGTCCGGACGCCATCGTCGAGGACCGCCGCATCAATCTGCGCCGCCTGCACCACAAGTACGGCGACCAGATGAGCGACGTGTTCTTCACCACCGTCACCCATGGCCGGCCCGACAAGGGCATGCCGAACTGGTCGGCCGTCTTCACGCACGCCGACTTCGTCAACATCCTGGCCTACCTCGACACGGTGCAAGAAAAATGATGGACAGCTCCATGCGGTACGGCTTGATCGCCGGGCGCGCCGCGGCGGCGGCGCTGGCACTGGCCGGCGTGCTGGCGGGCGGTGGCGCCCGGGCCGCCGACGCCGAAGCGGGCAAGGCGCTGTTCGACAAGACCTGCACGAACTGCCATTCGACGCAAGCCGGCGTCAACAAGGTGGGCCCCAGCCTGTTCGACGTGGTGGGACGTCCGATCGCGTCCGTCCAGGGCTACGACTACTCGCCGAAGATGAGGGCGATGGCCAAGAGCTGGAAGGTCTGGGACGCGGCGCACCTGGACACCTACCTGACCAACCCGCGGCAGGTCCTGCACGGGGTCCGGATGTTCTTCGCGGTGCCCGCAGCGAACGACCGCGCCAACGTCATCGCCTACCTCCAGACGCTGAAGTAGCACCCGCGCCGACCTTGCCGACGACCCGCGAATCGCGGCCTGAGAGAATCCGCGGCATGACCCGTACCGACCTACCGAGCAGCATCGACGAGACGGCCGCGCGCCTGCTGGCGCTGGATTACGTGCCCGAGCGCGCACTCGCGACCACCGTGTTCCTGGCCTTGCGGCTGCAGCGCCCCTTGTTCCTCGAAGGCGAGCCCGGCACCGGCAAGACCGAGATCGCCAAGACCCTGGCGGCCATGCTGGGCCGGCCGCTGATCCGGCTGCAGTGCCACGAGGGCCTGGACCTGGCCGGCGCCGCCTACGAGTGGAATTACGCGCGCCAGATGCTCGAGATCCGGCTCGGCGAATCCGAAGGAACCACGCGCGGGCAGCTCGCGGGCGAACTGTTCTCCGAGCGCTTCCTGATCCGTCGCGCCCTGCTGCAGGCGATCGACCCGGCCCAGGCCGTGCCGCCGGTGCTGCTGATCGACGAGCTCGACCGCGCCGACGAGCCCTTCGAGGCCTTCCTGCTCGAGGTGCTGAGCGACTTCCAGATCACGATTCCCGAATTCGGCACCGTGAAGGCGGTGCATCCGCCGATCGTGGTGCTGACCAGCAACCGCACGCGCGAGATCCACGACGCCGTCAAGCGCCGCTGCCTGTACCACTGGGTGGGCTTCCCCGATGCGGCGCGCGAGCGGGCCATCCTCGAGCGCCGCGTGCCCGGCGCGCCGGCCCGGCTGGCGGCCGAGATCGTGGCCTTCGTGCAGAAGCTGCGCGAGATCGAGCTGTACAAGCTGCCCGGCATCGCCGAGACGCTCGAATGGACGCGCGCACTGATGGAGCTGGACGCGCTGGTGCTCGACCCCGACACCATCAACCACACGCTGGGCGTGCTGCTGAAGTACCAGGACGACATCGGCAAGGTGCAGGGCAGCGAGGCGGCGCGGCTGCTGGAGCAGCTGCGCCGCGAGGCCGAGCCGACGCGCTAGCGAGGCCGCCGCCTACTTGACCCAGGTGTTGAGCTGGATGATGGGCATCATCACGGCCAGCATGATCAGCATCACCACCACGCCCATCACCACGATCAGCAGGGGCTCGAGGATGGTGGCCACCGCCATCGCGCGCCGCTGCACCTCGGCCGAGAGCTGGGCCGAGGCGCGCAGCAGCATCTCGGGCAGCTGGCCGGTCTGCTCGCCCAGGCGCGCGAACATCGCCAGCAGCCCCGGAAACCGCTTCTTGCCGGCCAGCGCCGCGGCCAGCGGCGCGCCTTCGCGCACCTGCACCAGCGCGTCCAGCGCATCGGCGCGCATGGCGCGGTTGGCCAGCGTCTCGGCCGCCGCCTGCAGGGCCTTGAGGATCGGCACGCCGGCGCCGGCCAGCATCGCCAGCGTGCCGCCGAAGCGCGCCGCGTTGTAGCCGCGGCTCAGGCGCCCCACCAGCGGCAGGCGCAGCACGGCCGCGTCGCTGCGCTCGCGGAAGCCCTCGTTGCGCCGCGCCACCACCAGCCCCGCGACGGCGCCCCCCGCCAGCAGCAGCACCGCCCAGCCCCAGTGGCGCACGAAGGCGCTGAGGGCCAGCATCGCCACCGTCAGCGTGGGCAGCGCGTGCTTGGAGCTGGTGAAGACACCGGCGATCTGCGGCACCACGTAGGTGAGCAGGATGACCACGATCAGGAGCGCCACCGCCGAGACGATGGCCGGGTACAGCATCGCGCCCAGCAGCCGGCTGCGCAGGGCCTGGCGCTGCTCCAGATCGTCGGCCAGGCGCTCGAGCACGGGGCCCAGGGCCCCGCTCTGTTCGCCTGCGGCGACGACGGCACGGTAGACATCGTCGAACTCGCGCGGCGCCGTGCCCAGCGCGCGGGCGAAGCTGCTGCCGGCGTTGACCTCGCTCTTCAGGTGCGCCACCAGCTCGTGCTGGCGCGGGTTCTCGGCCTCGTCGGCCAGCGCGGTGAGCGCCCGCTCCAGCGGCAGCCCCGAGCCCACCAGTCCGGCGAGCTGGCGCGTCCACACCGCCAGGCCCACGCCCGAGAACACGCGCCGCGTGAAGCCGGCCGCCGCCGAATCGGTGGCGGCCATCGTCACCGGCAGCACCGCCAGCGGCACCAGCTCGCGGCTGCGCAGCTGTGCCCGCGCCGCCTTCGCGTTGTCGGCCTCGAGCAGGCCGCTGTGCGACTTGCCGGCGGGGTCGAGCGCTTCGAAGCGGTAGGCGGGCATCTCAGTCGCGGGTGACGCGGATCACTTCTTCGGCGGAGGTGATCCCACTGTTCACCAGCCGTTCGCCGTCGTCGCGCATCGGCCGCAGGCCGGCGGCGCGCGCAGCGGCGGCCAGGTCCTGCTCGGAGGCGCGGTTGTGGATCAGCGTCTGCACCTGCTCGTCCACCACCATCAGTTCGTAAACGCCGGTGCGGCCCTTGTAGCCGGTGCGGCTGCACTGCTCGCAGCCCACCGGGTGCCAGCGGCCGTCGGCGCCCCTGCGCTTGCAGGCCGGGCAGAGCTTGCGCACCAGGCGCTGCGCCAGCGCGCCCAGCAGGCTGCTCGACAGCAGGTAGGGCTCCACCCCCATGTCGATCAGCCGCGTCACGGAGGACGGCGCGTCGTTGGTGTGGATCGTGGCCAGCACGAGGTGGCCGGTGAGGCTGGCCTGGATCGCGATCTGCGCCGTCTCGTAGTCGCGGATCTCGCCGATCATGATCACGTCGGGGTCCTGGCGCAGGATGGCGCGCAGCGCCTTCGCGAACGTGAGCTCGATCTTCGGGTTCACCTGCGTCTGGCCGATGCCGGGCAGCTCGTACTCGATCGGGTCTTCCACCGTCAGCACGTTGGTGGTGGCGGTGTCGACGCGGCCCAGCGACGCGTACAGCGTGGTCGTCTTGCCCGAGCCGGTGGGCCCGGTGACGAGGACGATGCCGTGCGGCTGCTGGATCAGCCGCGCGAAGGCGGCCAGCACGTCGCCGTCCATGCCCAGGCCTTCCAGGGTGAAGCGGCTCTCGGTCTTGTCCAGCAGTCGCAGCACGGCGCGCTCGCCGTGCGCGCTGGGCAGCGTCGAGACGCGCACGTCGATCGCGCGGCCGCCGATGCGCAGCGAGATGCGGCCGTCCTGCGGCAGCCGCTTCTCGGCGATGTCGAGCTCGGCCATGATCTTCAGGCGGCTGATCAGCGCCGCGTGCAGCGCCTTGTTGGGCGTGACCACCTCGCGCAGCGTGCCGTCGACGCGGAAGCGCACCGAGCTGCTGCGCTCGTAGGGCTCGATGTGGATGTCGCTCGCCCCGTCCTTGGCCGCCTGCGTCAGCAGCGCGTTGAGCATGCGGATGATGGGCGCGTCGTCGGCCGCCTCGAGCAGGTCCTCCACCGCGGGCAGCTCCTGCATCATGCGGCTCAGGTCGACGCCGCTCTCGACCTCGCCGATCACCGCCGCCGCACTGCTCTCGCTGCCGGCGTAGGCCACGGCGATGCGCTGGCCCAGCGTGGCGCTGGCCTCGCGCTCGAAGCTGGCCACCTCGAACAGCCGTGCCACCTCGGCCAGCGCGCTGGACGGCGTGGTCTCGCCAGCCCACAGCCGCAGCCGCTCCCCGTCGTCTTCGAGCAGCAGGGTGTTCGCCTTGGCGAAGGCGTAGGGCAGCGGGTGGCGGACGGCCATGGCAGGGGCTCGGCGCGGGCTCAGCGCGGAGGGTCGCGCGGTGGGTCGCGCGGGGATTCGCGCGTGGGGTTGTCGGTGCCGGCCAGCGGATACAGCAGCTTCGGGGGCGGGGTCCCGGCCGCGGAGGCGGCGGACGCCGCGGCAGCCGCCGAGGCCGACGCCCTCGGCGCGGGCGGCAGCATCGGCGCCTCGTTCACCGGCATCACCACGCTGGGTGCGGGCTGGGTGCGCTGCTGCTCGCCGCGCATCTGCTCGTAGCGGTCGCGCGAGAGCTGCTCGCTGGCCGGCGCGTCGCGCAGCACCACGGGGCGCAGGAAGACCATCAGGTTGGTGCGCTTGCGCTCGCGGCTCTCGCTGCGGAACAGCCCGCCCACGAACGGCAGGTCGCCCAGCAAGGGCACCTTGCTGCGGTTGACGGTGACGGCGTCCTGGATCAGCCCGCCCAGCACCAGGATCTGGCCGTCGTCCACCGTCACCGTCGCTTCGATCGAGCGCTTGGAGGTCGACGGGCCGGCGTTCGTGGTGCCGGCGGCGGTGGTGGCCTCGACCGCGCTCTGCTCCTGGAAGATCTGCATCCGGATCGCGCCGTTCTCGCCGATCTGCGGCCGGATGCGCAGCGTGATGCCCACGTCCTTGCGCTCGATGGTCTGGAACGGGTTGGTCGTGGCACCGCCGGTCTGCGTGTACTGGCCGGTGATGAAGGGCACGTTCTCGCCCACCACGATCTTGGCCTCTTCGTTGTCCAGCGTGATGAGGTTCGGCGCCGAGATGATGTTGGTCTGGCCCTGCGTCTGCAGCGCCTGCGCGATGGCGGCCAGCGAGGTGACGCCGTTGTACGAGCGCAGCAGGCCCAGGTTCAGGCCCTGGTTCAGCGTTACCTGGCCCGCCGCCGCGGCGGTCTGCAGCGTGATGATGTTGCCGGTGCCGCTGGCGGGCGTGAAGTTGGTGCCTGCGGCCAGGCCGACCTTGTCGCCGCTCTTGCCCAGCAGGCCCTGCCACTGGAAGCCGAAGTCGGCCGCGTTGTCGCCCGAGACCTCGACGATCAGGCTCTCGATGTAGACCTGGGGCCGCCGCGTGTCCAGCTGCTCGATCAGCGCCCGCACCTGGCGGTACAGCGGCTCGGGGGCGGTCACCACCAGCGAGTTGGTGGCCGGGTCGGCCTGGATGAAGCCGCCCGTGGACGGCTCGGCCGGCGCGGTGACGCCGGCGCTGGCGCTGCTGCCGCCGCTGCCCATGAGGCCGCTGTTGGACAGCGGGTTGGCGCTGCTCGACGCGGGCGTGCTGCGGCTCAGGCCCGCGGCCGCTGCACCCCCGCCGCCGCTGCTGGTGCCGGCGCTGCCGCTGCCGATGGCGGCGAAGGCCGCGCGCACCACCACCGCCAGCCGCGCCGCATCGGCGTTCTTCAGGTGCACCACCCACATGCCGCCGCCGGGGCCGGCCAGGCCGCTCGGGCGGTCGAGCCGGGCGATGGTGGCGCGCACGTCGGCCAGGCGCGCCGGGTTGGCGGCCTTCACGATCAGGGTGTTGCTCTGCGAATCGGCCACGATGGTGGTGCCGGTGCCGGCCAGCGCGTTGATGGCCGCCTGCTGGCCCGGCAGCACCTGGCCGCTGGAGCCGTCGACCAGCCGCTGCACCAGCGGCGCCAGGTCGGCGGCCACCGCGTACTGCAGCGGCACGACCTCGATGCCGGTGCCCGAGGGCTGGTCCAGCGCGGCGATGATCTTGGCGATGCGCTGCAGGTTGTCGGCGTAGTCGGTGATCACCAGCGCGTTGCTGCCCGGGCTGGCGTTGATGGTGTTGTTGGCGCTGATGAGCGGCCGCAGCACGGCCACCAGGTTGTTCGGGTTCTCGTAGCGCAGCGTGAAGATCTGGGTGATGACCTGGTCGCCGTGCGGCCCCACGCCGCCCACCGAGACGGTGCCGGTCTGCAGCTTGGCGTCGGCCTCGGGCACCACCTTGAGCAGGCCGCCGCTGTCCACCACCGCGTAGCCCAGCCCGCGCAGCGCCGACAGGTACGACTGGTAGGCGCTGCCCACGCTCTGCGGCTGCTCGCTGTAGAGCGTGATCTGGCCCTTGACGCGGGGGTCGACGATGATGTTGCGGTCGATCATGGCCGCCATCGCCCGCGTCACCGCGTCGATGTCGGCGTTGACGAAGTTCACGGTCACCGGGGCGCGCCCGCGCGGGGCCGCCTGCGCCCAGGCAGGCCCCCAGCCGGGCGCCCCGGTCAGGGCGCAGGCCACCACCACGGCCACCCCGCGCTTGCCAAGTTGTTTCATGCTCATCCTATGGAGAAGACCGCGGCCGCGCCTTCGCGGCGGCCGATGATGCCGAGCAGGCCGAGCAGTGCCGGCCCCGAGCCCTCGTCGGCGCTGGCGCGGCCGCTGAAGCGCAGGCGCGAGCCGACCCAGTCGCCGCTGCCGCTGAGCTGCAGCGGGCCGCGGATCGTGTCCAGCCGCAGCGTGGCCGCCGTGCCGCGGGCGGCGTCGCCGTGCAGGCTCAGGCGGTAGCTGCCCAGCGGGTCCAGGGTCGACAGCCGCGAGGCCACGCCGTCCAGCGCCAGCGCGGCGTCGCCGCTGAAGCGCAGCCGGCCCTGCACCAGCTCCAGCGTCAGGCCCGGGCTGCTGAGCTCCATCTGCCCCGACGGCCGCACCGTGTTCCACGGCGTGCCCAGGCCCACCAGCCACGAGGCCGGCCAGCGGGCCACCCAGGCGCGGCCGGCCGCGGGGGGCGGCGCCGCCACCAGCTCGAAGCGCCAGCGGCCGAAGCCGGGCACCAGGCGCAGGTGCAGCGTGCCGTTCAGGCAGCAGGCCTGGCGCGCGTGCAGCGCCAGGCCCAGCCCCTCCAGGCCCAGCGTCCAGTGCAGGCGGTCGGGCAGGCTGCTGGCATCGCGGCTGTCGGGCCCGCCGGTGAGCACCGGCAGCGCGCTGCCGTTCCAGACCGAGCCGCGCGCGTCGGCCAGCAGCAGGCGCTGGTCGGTGACGGCGGCGACCCAGCGCGCGAGCCAGGCCGCGGGTGCGAAGGCCGGCAGCGCGCAGGCGGCGCCGGCCAGCACGCCCGCCGCGGCCCAGCCCCAGCGCGTCACGGGCGGCCCTCCAGCGCCACCACCACGGTGCCGTTGTAGCCCGCGCCGGCGCGCGTGAGCGTGGCTTCGACCGGCCTTGCCCGCGCCGCCGCGCGCGCCTCCAGCAGCCAGTCGCGCAGCGCACCGGTGGTGATGCCGCTGACGGAGAGCACCGCGCGGTCGCCCTGGAGCGTGAGCCGGCCCGCATCGCCCAGCCGCTCGGTGGCGGCGCGCAAGGCGGATTCGGCCAGCGCGCGCGGCACCGGCGGCGCCGCGCGCAATTCGGCCGCCTCGGCCGCCAGGCGCCGCATCGCCTGGGCCTGGCGGTCGAGCGCGTCGATCTCGGCCGGCGCCCGCGCCAGCGTGCGGGCCGCCGGCTGCACCGCCAGCAGCCACACCAGCGCCGCAGCCACCACCGCCGCGGCCAGCCGCAGCAGGCGCTGCTCGCGCGGCGGCAGGGCCCGCCAGGCGCCTTGCAGCGCCGCGAGGCGGCGCGGGGGGGCCACCGCCTCGGCCGTCATGCCGGCGCCGCCGTGTCGCTGGGGGTGTCGCTGCGGGTGATGGTGATGCGGCCCTCGGCGCGCTCCACCGCCAGGCCCAGCGGCTGCAGGCGCTCGCGGAACTGGCTGAACTGCGCCTCGTCCCAGCCGGCGGCGGCCAGCGTCAGGCGGCCGGGCTCGAAGCGCAGGCTCTGCACCGGGCCCTGCCCCTCGGGCCAGGCGCCGGCCGCGGCGCCGAGCAGCCTCTCCAGGTCGCCCGGCCCGGCACGGCCCGCGGCCGCGCGCAGCCGCTCGGTCTCGCGCGCCATCTGCAGCGGCGCGTCGAGCACGGCCCGCACGTCGGGGTAGGTGCTGCGCAGCAGCGCGGTCATCGCCGCACGCTTGTCGGCCAGGACACGCTGCTCGTGCCAGGCATAGGCATTCAGGCCCACCAGGTTGATCAGGGCCAGCGCCGCCAGCCCCACGCGCACCGGCCGCCATTCGGCGCTGAACAGGCGCTGTGCCGCCAGCTCCAGCGCGCGCCGGCCGCGGCGCCGCGGTGCGAGCTCGAACTGGCGCAGGTTGGCGCTGCCCTGGGCCGCCTCGAGCAGGCGTTCGGCGTCGCTCATCAGGGCCACCGGCGCGCCCAGCCAGGCCTCGGCCGCCACCGCGGCGGCCGGCGTGCTGCTCCAGCGCACGGGCTCGCCCCCTGCCGAGGGTGCCGCCAGCAGCGCCCGCGCCAGCCCGCCGGCCAGGGGCACGCAGACGGCCTGGTCGGGGCCGGCGAACGCGAGCCAGGGCGCAGGCTGGCCGTCCGCGTCGGCGACGAAGAAGTGGCCGCGCGCCGCCCCGCCCGGCTGGCTGGCGGGCAGCGCGCGATCGATGGGCACGCCGGCCGCCTCCAGCGCCGCCAGCGCGCCCGCCAGCCAGCTGCGCTGCGTCACCGCCACCCAGCCCGGCTGGCCGCCGACGGCGCCGGGGCCGAGCGCGAAGTGCAGGGCTTCGTCGTCCTCGAGCAGGGCCTCTTCCATCACCCCCAGCAGCGCCGAGCGCAGCCGCGCCGGCGGCGCGCGCGGCACCTCGATGCGGTGCCAGCTGAGCTCGGCCTCGCTCAGCACCAGCACGCGCTGATCGGCGCGCGGCAGCAGCGCTGCCGGCGCCCGGCCCTGCTGCGTGGCCTGGTGACCATCGACGCTGTAGACGTAAGGCCATTCGGCGGGCAGGCGCGCCGCGGGCGCGGCGTCGGCCGCGGCGCCGCGCGCCTGCAGGCGCTCGCGCGGGGGCAACTGGATCACAAGCAGCGACATCGGGGAGCGTGAGCGGGGGAACGGGGCGGAACTGCGGGACGGCAGGGCTGCGGGCGGGCCGTATTGTGGCCTTCAGCGCGCCGGGGTCGCGAAGCTGCGGCGCTCGGTGCGGCGCACCGTCACGCGGCCCAGATCGCGCTGCAGCAGCGAGCGCTGTTCGAGCACCCGCCCGTCCAGGCGCAGCCGGCCCGAGACCTCGAACCAGGCGCTGAACACGCCCAGCCGCGTCGGGTCCAGCGTGGCGCCCTGTGGCAGCAGGGCCTGCACCGCGGCGGGGGTGGTGTAGGGGTTGCGCCGGCGCGCCTGCACGAGGCGCTGAGCGCTGCCCAGATCGAGCCCGTCGACGGCCGCCAGCAGCACCTCGGCCGGGGCGGTGTTGGCGTTCACCGGCGTCACCGCCGGCAGCAGCGTGACGAAGGGCCGCAGCTGGGCCAGCGTGGCCCCGTCCACGCCCAGCCAGCGCAGGTCGGCCACGCGCTCGGGCTTGAGCGGCGCCTGCGGGTCGGCCCGCGCGCCGGCGGGCGCGAAGGCGCGCGCCAGGGCCTGCGCGATCTCGTCGGCCGCCGACCCCGGCGCACCCGCGGCCTGGGCCAGCCGCTGCAGTCCGGCCAGCTGCGCCGGCACGATGCGGCCGGTGCCATCGACCAGGTTGCGCAGGTTGTAGCGCGACTGCGCATCGACGATGGCGCCGCTGATGAAGGCCTCGGGCCCGCTGTCGACGTTGTTGTCCTGGTCGGCGGCCAGGAAGCTGGACAGCCGCGCCTCTTCGAGCGGCGTGGCCCAGCTGTCGCCCAGCGAGGTGTACAGCGGGCCGCGGCGCTGCGCGGCCCGCAGGTCTTCGCGCAGGATCAGGCGCGCCCAGTCGAGCGCGCCCGTCAGCACCCAGGCCGCCTGCGCCCGGGCGCGCTCGGCGGCCTCGACCTGCACCGCCCGCGCCTGCTGCCACACCATGCCCGCGGCCAGCGTCGTGACCAGGGCCAGGATGATCATCGCCAGCAGCAGCGCGGCGCCGCGCTGGCCGGGCCGGCCGGACCCGCGGGACAGCGGCGGCCGCTTGGGTTCGCGGTGTCTCATGCGCCCCCCGGGCCGAGCGCGATGTCGCGCGTGAGGGTCTGGCCGTCGAGCGCGATCACCAGCCGCACACCGTCCGGCAGCACCTCGCGCACGGCCACCGGCAGCGGAGCGGGCGCCGGGGCGGCGCCGGCGGCCGGCCCGGACGCCGCCGTGTCCGGGGCCGATGCGGCCGCCGCGGCCGCCAGGGCGACGCCGCCCACCGGTGCCAGGTCGCCGGTGGACTGGGCGTTGCTCCATTGCCCGCCGCGGTTGAAGTAGATCTGCCAGCGGCCCGCGCCGTCGCTCAGGCGCACCTGGCCCGGCTCGTTGCCCAGCAGCTGCTGGCTGCGCAGCCAGGCGTCCTGCAGCGCGCCCACGGTGGTGACCGGCGGGGCCGTCCAGCGCTGCCACACGCCATCGCGCACGGCCCAGGCCACGAGCGAGACGCCGTCGTCGGTGCGCCGCGTCAGCCGCAGCGTCTGGCCGTCGAAGCTGATCGGCGGCACGGCGCCGGTGTCGATGAGGGCGCGCAGGTCCTGCTCCCATTGCGTGAGCACGGTGTCGAGCCGCACGATGCGGTCCATGGCTTCGCGGCTGCCGTCGCGTGCGCGCACCATGCCGCCCACGCCCTGCCAGGCCAGCCCCGCCAGCAGCGCCATGATGAGCAGCGCGACCAGCACCTCCACCAGCGTGAAGCCGCAGGCCCGGCGGCGGCAGCGGGTCATTGGTTCGACAGCACGGTGGACAGCGTCACCAAGGTGTGCCCCTGGTCGTCGCGCATCACCGCGTCGACGCGCCGGAAGCTGGGGTTGGGCGTGGGCCGCGTGACCAGGGTGCCGGCGTAGCGGTGGCCGAGCTCGTCGCAGCTGAAGCCGGCGTCGCCGACGCCGGGAAAGCTGCGCGCCAGGCGCAGGGCGGTGAGCTGGTTGTCGGCGCACCATTGCGCCGCGATCACCGCGCCCAGGCGCCCGGCGTTGTCGGTGAGCACCCCCGCCGCGCGCATGCCGGCACCGAGCGCGATGGCCACGATGGCCAGCGCCACCAGCACCTCGAGCAGCGTGAAACCGCGCGGCTTCATGGCAGCGCCGCCGCCGGCTCGGCCGTGAACGGCCCCAGCCCGTCGCTGGCGATCTGGAGCCGGTAGGCGCCCAGCTGCAGCTCGATGCGCTGCGGCGGCAGGATCGCGTCGGGCCCCAGGCGCACGCTGCCGGCGCCGACGACGACCGCCCGTGTGTCCGGGTCGAGCCAGTGCGTGGGCAGGGCCTGGGCCGCGGGCAGCCCGACGAAGCGGAACTGTGAGCCGTCGCCGCCGGGCCGCACGCCGGGCACCCACAGCACGGTGCTGCCGGCAGCGCGGGCCTCGGCGCGCGCCATCTCGAGCAGCACGGCCAGGCGCTCGCCGTCCTGGTCCAGGCGCGAGGCGCCGCGGTCGCGCAGCGCGAGGCTGACCACGCCGACCGAGATCGCGATGATCGCGATCACCACCAGCAACTCGATGAGGGTGAAGCCGGACGTCCGCGGGCGGTGGCCGGGGACGCCCGGCCCGGGGCGCCGGCCGGGGCCGCTACTGCCAGGACCCGATGTCCGCATCTCGGCCTTCGCCGCCGGGCTGGCCGTCGGCGCCCAGGCTGAAGACGTCGATCTCGCCCTTGATGCCGGGGTTCAGGTACTGGTACGGGTGGCCCCAGGGGTCGGTGGGCAGCTTGTCGATGTAGGGCCGCCAGTTGGGTGGGATCACGCCCGTGGTGGGCTTGGTCACCAGCGCCTGCAGGCCCTGCTCGGCGCTGGGGTAGCGCTGGTTGTCCAGCTTGTACAGCTTGAGCGCCTGCATCAGGTTGCTGACGTCGGTGCGGGCCGCGGTGACGCGCGCGTCCTCGGCCCGGTCGAGCAGGTTGGGCACGATCAGCGCGCCCAGCACGCCGATGATCACCAGCACGACCATCAGCTCGATCAGCGTGAAGCCGCGCTGGACGAGGGCGGGACGGCGGAGGGCGACGGTCGAGGTCATGGTCGGATCATGCACACATCGCGGGCGTCGCGAGGGGGCGCATGATAATCGTGCCATGTGGCTGCGTGCAGGTTCGGTCGTCGTGTGGGCATTGGTGGCGGGCAGTGCCGTCTTCTGGGGCCTGCGCCTGTTCACGGCCGCACCCGGCATGCCCGCGGGCACGCAGCCCGCCACCTCGGTGGCCAGCGCGCAGGCCGACTTGACGCGGCTGCTCGGCGCCGACCCCGTGGCCGCCGAACCGGTGGCGGCCGCGGCCGATGCCCGCTTCCACCTGCTGGGGGTGGTGAGCCCGCGCGCAGGCGCACCGGCCGAGGCGCGCCAGGGCCTGGCCTTGATCGCGGTGGACGGCAAGCCGGCGCGCGCCTTCCATGTCGGCGCTGCCGTCACCGACAGCGCGCAGCTCCAGTCCGTGAGCCCGCGCGGCGCCACGCTGGGTCCGCGCGACGGCAGGGGCGGCACCGTCGCGCTCAGCCTGCCGCCCCTGGCGCCGGCCGCCACGGGCCCGCTGCCGGCGGCCGCGGGCAGCCCTGGGGCCGGCATCGGCCCTGCGCCCGCGACGCCGGGGCTGGCCTACCGGCCGGCGCTGAGCCCGCCGCTGCCGCGGCCTTTCGGAACGACCGGAACGACCGGAACGACCGGCGCACCCGTCATGACCGACATGAGCGGCACGGCCCCCAGCGGCGAAGCGGCGCGCTAGCCGGCCGGCGTCAGCCCGGCGGCTGCGCGTCGGGGTCGGCCAGCTCGCCGGGGCGCGACGGCCCGGCGTCCTCGCCATCGGCCACCTCGGTCAGCAGCGCCGCGGCGCTGCGCACCAGCGGCCAGGCCAGCGTGGCGCCGGTGCCGTCGGTGCTGTGCATGCCCAGCTCGAGCAGCGCGGTGGCCTGGAACAGGTTCAGCGCCTGGTCCAGCCCGAGGTGGCCGTGGCTGCGGCAGAACACGCAGTAGTCGGTGACGGGCTGCGCGATGCGGGCCGCCAGCATCAGCGCGGCGCAGGCGGGCAGGCCATCGACCATCAGCAGGTGGCGCTTGCTGGCGGCCATCAGCATCACGCCCACCATCACCGCGACCTCGAAGCCGCCGAAGGCCGCCAGCACCTCGATCGGGTCGATCACGTCGCGGTGCCGGCTCTCCACGCCCTGCAGCACCAGCATCAGGTGCGCCAGCGCGTCTTCGTCCATGTCGGGGCCGGAGACGACGAGGTCGAGCACCGGCGCGTCGGCCAGTCGCGCCAGCACCAGGGCGGCGCTCTCGTGCGCGCCCACGCCCACGCCGGCCACGATGGTGCAGTTGCCGCGCAGCTTGTCGCCGATCTCCATGCCGGCGCGCAGCCCGGCGTGCGCCTGTTCCAGCGACATGGCCGACGAGACCCGGGCGTTGCGCGTGGCGTGGGCGATCTTGCGCGTGAGCAGCCGGTCGTGCGCCGGCAGGTCGTCGGCCATGCCGCAGTCGACCACCGTGACGGCCAGCTGCTGGGCGCGCGCGAACACGCTCAACGGCAGCTGGTTCGTCAGCAGCAGGCGCACCGTCTCGTGCGTGGGCCGGCCCTGGGCGTCGGGGATGCCGTCCACCGCCAGGCCGTGGTCGGCGGCGAAGACCAGCAGCTGCGGATCGCGCAGCCGCGGCTTCAGGGTGTTCTGCATCAGGCCCAGCCGAACCGCCAGCGGCTCGAGCTCGCCCAGGCTACCCCCCACTTCGTTGCGGCGTTGCAGCTTGGCGCGCAGGGCGCGCTCAAGCAGCGGGTTGGTCGTGGGCGTGACCAGCGAGCGTTGAACGACCATGCCCGCAGTGTAGCGACGGGCTGTCGGCGCCCGGCTACTGCAGGAACAGCTGCACCACCGGGTTGCGCGACTCTTCCGTGCACGGGTAGTCCAGCGAGCGCAGGAACCCGAGGAAGGCCGCCTCGTCGCCCGCCGGCACCTGGATGCCGACCAGGATGCGGCCGTAGTCGGCGCCCTGGTTGCGGTAGTGGAAGAGGCTGATGTTCCAGCCCGGGTGCATGGCGGCCAGAAAACGCATCAACGCGCCCGGCCGCTCGGGGAACTGGAAGCGGAACAGCCGCTCGTCGCGCGCGAGCTCGCTGCGCCCGCCCACCATGTGCCGCACATGCTCCTTGGCCAGCTCGTCGTCGGTGAGGTTGACGGTGGCGAAGCCCTGCTTCACGAACTGGCGCTCCAGGCGCTCGGCCTCGTCGCGGCGCTGGATTGCCAGGCCCACGAACACATGGGCCACGCGCGCGTCGCTGATGCGGTAGTTGAACTCGGTCACCGCGCGCGGGCCCAGCAGCTCGCAGAAGCGCTTGAACGAGCCGCGCTCCTCGGGGATGGTCACCGCGAACAGCGCCTCGCGCTGCTCGCCGAACTCGGCCCGCTCGGCGACGAAGCGCAGGCGGTCGAAGTTCATGTTCGCGCCGCAGGTGATGGCCACCAGCGTGCGGCCCTTGAGCTTGTGCGCGGCCGCGTACTGCTTGATCGCGGCCACGCCCAGGGCACCGGCCGGCTCGAGCACGCTGCGGGTGTCCTGGAACACGTCCTTGATCGCCGCGCACACGGCATCGGTGTCCACGAGCACGTAGTCGTCGACCAGCGCGCGCGCGATGCGGAAGGTCTCCTCGCCCACCAGCTTCACCGCGGTGCCGTCGGAGAACAGCCCCACCTCGGGCAGCGTCACGCGCCGCCCGCGCTGCACCGAGCGCCACATCGCGTCCGAATCGACGGTCTGCACGCCGATGACGCGGATCTCGGGCCGCACGGCCTTGATGTAGGCGGCCACGCCCGAGACCAGGCCGCCGCCGCCGATGGCCACGAACACGGCGTCGATCGGCCCCTGGTGCTGGCGCAGGATCTCCATCGCCACCGTGCCCTGGCCGGCGATCACGTCGGGGTCGTCGAAGGGGTGGACGAAGGTCAGGCCCTGCGCCTGCTGCAGGGTCAGCGCATGGGCATGGGCGTCGGAGTAGCTGTCGCCCTCGAGCACGACCTCGGCGCCCAGCGCCTGCACCGCGTCCACCTTCAGCCGCGGCGTCGTCACCGGCATCACGATCACGGCCTTGCAGCCGAGCTTCCTGGCCGCCAGCGCCACGCCTTGCGCATGGTTGCCGGCCGAGGCGCAGATGACGCCGCGCGCCAGCGCCTCGGGCGCCAGGCGCACCATCTTGTTGTACGCGCCGCGCAGCTTGAAGCTGAACACGGGCTGCTGGTCCTCGCGCTTGAGCAGCACCTGGTTGCCCAGGCGCCGCGAGAGCACGCGCGCGGGCTCGAGCGCCGTCTCGCGCGCCACGTCGTACACGCGCGCCGTGAGGATGCGCTGCAGGTAGCTGCCGGCGATCGCGCGCGCGCGGCTCGACAGCGGGCGCAGCGCGCCCTGCGGCGGGGCCGGGCTGGCGGATTCGGCGGCGGATCGGGCGGGCATCGGGCGAGGGGCGTCCAGCGGGGCCGCGGATCATAGCGACGAAAAAAAGCCCGGAGCTTTGGGGCCCCGGGCTGAATCCACCGTTGTTGGAGGTGGAGGAGACAATGGGTGACTGAGCTTCATCAGCCGCTGTCGATGAAGCCAATATAGCATCTGAATGCTGCAGTGCAATATGTCGCCGGCCACGTCAGTTGGGGCCGGCGGCGGAAAATCCCTCGCGCCCTGACGAAGCGCACCGAACAAGGACCCGACGCACCATGGAATGCACCATCAACTGGATGCCGGGCACCGGCATGGGCTTCGTGGCCGAGACCGGCAGCGGCCACTTCCTGACGATGGATGGCGCACCCGACGGCGGCGGACGCAACCTGGCGCCGCGGCCGATGGAAACCGTGCTCGCCGGCACCGGCGGCTGCACCGCGTACGACGTGGTGCTGATCCTCCAACGCGGCCGCCACGACGTGCGCGGCTGCCAGGTGCGGCTGCAGGCCGAGCGCGCCGAGTCCGACCCGAAGGTGTTCACGCGCATCGCGATGCACTTCACCGTCACCGGCCGCGCGCTGCCGCCTGCAGCGGTGGAGCGCGCCATCGCGCTGTCGCACGAGCGTTACTGCTCGGCCAGCATCATGCTCGGCAAGACGGCCGAGATCGCGACCAGCTTCGAGATCGTGGAAGGCTGAGGGCCGCGGCCGGCGCTCAGACGCGGTGCGCCACCGTCGTCATGACGCGCGCCGCGCCGCGCATCGCCCAGCGCACCGGGGCCGGCAGTGCGGCCGCGCCGACCGCCGCGGCGGCATCGGCGTGGCGCCGCTCGTCGTGCTGCATCACCTCGACGATGGCGCGCGAGCGGGCGTCACCCGCCGGCAGGCGGTCGAGGTGCCCGGCCAGATGCTGTTCGACCTGGCGCTCGGTCTCGACGACGAAGCCCAGGCTCACCGCGTCGCCCAGCCGCCCTGCCACCAGGCCGATGCCGAAGGCGCCGGCGTACCACAGCGGGCTGAGCCAGCTGGCGTGGCTGCCCAGTTCGGCCAGCCGCTGCTGGGTCCAGGCCAGGTGGTCGGTCTCCTCGCGCGCGGCCTGCAGCATCTGCTGGCGCAGCGCCGGCGTGCGCGCCGTCAGCGCCTGCGCCTGGTACAGCGCCTGGGCGCAGATCTCGCCCACGTGGTTCACGCGCATCAGCGCGCCCGAGCGGTGCCGATCGTCGGCGCCCAGCGCATCGGGCGGGATGGCCGCGGCGGGGCTGGGCCGAGCGGCGTGCACGGCGCCGGCGATCGTCCGCAACGCGTTGTCGACGCTGGCGATCAGGGTATCTACGCGGGTCATGATCGCGGGCGAGCATAGCCGATCAACGCTCTTGATGACGCTTTGCCCGCACGTTGTTGTCAGGCAACAGGGCCTGGGGATTTAATGGGCAAGCCTTGGCAATAGCGCCGGCCGTCTGGTGCAATACGGCAACTTCCGCTGAGGAGGTTAGCCTGATCGGCCCTGTCAGGGTGACGTCCATGATCGGGACCTCTTGTTCAACCTAGGAGATAGTCGCAATGAAAAAATCACTGCTCGCCCTGGCAGCGCTGACCGCGTTCGCAGGCGCGGCTTCGGCCCAATCGTCGGTCACCTTGTTCGGCATCGTTGACGCCAACGTTCGCAGCGTCGACAACGGTCCGGCAGGCAAGCTTCGCACTCAAAGCACCGACGGCATGTCCTCCAGCCGGTTCGGCGTGCGTGGCATCGAAGACCTGGGTGGCGGCCTGAAGGCCGGCTTCTGGCTCGAAGGTGCGCTCGGTGCCGACACGGGCGGCGGCGCCCCCTCGGTGGGCAACGGCGGCTCGGCGCTCACCTGGCAGCGTCGTTCGACCGTCAGCCTGATGGGTGACTTCGGCGAGATCCGCCTCGGTCGCGACTACACGCCGACCTTCCTGAACATCGTCTCCTTCGACCCGTTCAACTACGTCGGCGTGGCCACGATCGCCAACACCCGCAGCCTGAATGTCGGCTCGGCCGGCGTCAACGGCGATGTTCGCGCCAACAACCAAGTCAGCTACTTCCTGCCGTCGCTGGGTGGCGTCTACGGCCAGGTTTCGGTGTCGGCCGGCGAAGGCGTCACCAGCGCCTACAACAAGTCGTACGGTGGTCGCATCGGCTACGCGGCCGGCCCGATCAACGTCTCCGGTGCCTACCGCACCGTCCGGCAATCCGGCACGATGATCTCCGACTACAAGATCGCAAGCCTCGCCGGGTCCTACGACTTCGGCGTCGCCAAGATCAACCTGATCGGCGAGCAGACCAAGTACTCCAGCGCCAAGCAGAACCTGATCAACGGCAGCGTCGTGGTGCCGTTCGGCGCGTCGTCGATCATCCTGGCCTACACGCGCTCCACGGGCAACTCGCTCACGGTCACGGACGCGTACAAGAACAGCAACATCGGCCTCGGCTATCGCTACAGCCTGTCGAAGCGGACCACGCTGTACGCCAACTACGGCCGAGATGCGAACGGCAACAACGCGATGTTCACCGCGTCTGGCGCCGGCCCCACCCCGATCAGCACCGGCTTCACCTCGACCGGCTACGAGATGGGCATCAACCACGCGTTCTGACCGGCTCCGTCCGGCACGCCAAAACAGCCACCTCGGTGGCTGTTTTTTTTCGTCCGTCGCGAGGGCGGTCTACGCCGCGCCAGGCAGCAGGTGCTCGCCGTCGAACAGCCGTTCGGCCTGCTCGCGCTCGCGCACGAGATGCACGCCGCCGGCGTCGACCATCACCTCGGCGGCGCGCGGGCGGCTGTTGTAGTTGCTGGCCATGGCCATGCCGTAGGCGCCGGCCGACAGCACCGCCAGCCGGTCGCCGGGCGCCACCACCAGCGCCCGATCGCGGCCCAGCCAGTCGCCCGACTCGCACACCGGGCCGACCACGTCCCAGCGCACGGCCGCGCCGGCCCGCTGCACGCAGGGCTCGATCGCCATCCAGGCCTCGTACATGGCCGGACGCAGCAGATCGTTCATCGCCGCATCGACGATGCAGAAGTTCTTCTGCTCGCCGGGCTTGAGCACCAGCACTTCGGTCACCAGCACGCCGGCATTGCCCACCAGCGAGCGCCCGGGCTCGAACAGCAACTCGCGAGCGCCGTGGCCGCGCGCATCCAGCCGCGCCAGCAGGGCCGCCACCAGGTCGGCGGCGTCGGGCGGCTGCTCGGTGCCGTAGGCGATGCCCAGCCCGCCGCCGACGTCCACGTGCTGCAGCGCGATGCCCTCGGCCTCGACCGCCTCGACCAGGTCGAGCAGGCGGTCCAGCGCGTCCAGGTAGGGCGCCACCTGCACGATCTGCGAGCCGATGTGGCAGTCGATGCCCACCACCTGCAGGCCCGGCAACGACGCCGCGTGCCGGTAGGCGGCCAGCGCCTGATCGTGGGCGATGCCGAACTTGTTGCCCTTCAGCCCGGTGGAGATGTACGGGTGCGTGCCGGCGTCGACGTCGGGGTTGATGCGCAGGCTCACCGGCGCGCGGCAGCCCAGCGCGCGCGCCACGGCATCCAGGCTGTCGAGCTCGGCCAGGCTCTCGACATTGAAGCAGCGCACGCCCGCCCGCAAGGCCTGGCGCATCTCGGCGCGGGTCTTGCCCACGCCCGAGAACACCACGCGGTCGGGCTGGCCGCCGGCGGCCAGCACGCGCTCGAGCTCGCCCCCCGAGACGATGTCGAAACCGCAGCCGGCCTGTGCAAAGGTCTGCAGCACGGCCAGGTTGGCGTTGGCCTTCATGGCGTAGCAGATCAGGTGCGGCCGCCCCCGCAGCGCCCGCTGGTAGGCCGCCAGCGCCCGCAGCATGGCCGGCCGGGAGTAGACGTAGAGCGGGGTGCCGAAGCGCTGGCCCAGGCCGTCCAGGCCGTGGCCGTCCAGCTCCAGGGCGCCGCCGACTCGGGCCAGCGACGGTGCGCCCGGCAGCGTCATTGCGCGGGTGCGGAGGCGGCGCCCGCAGGGCTGGAAGCGACCGCGGCTGGCAACGCGGCCGTGGCCGGCAGCCACAGCGGCCCCTTCTGGCCGCAGCCGGCCAGGGCCGTCATCACCGGCAGCGACAGCAGCATGCCCTGCAAACGACCCGGCCGCCGCGCGGCCCGCGCGCCGCGATCTACACTGAAACGCACCCACTTCCCCATGCCCAGGATTTTATGAGCAGTCCCCTGACCGACGCCGACTACGTGCGCGAGGCCGGTGCGCTGCTGGCGCACATCGAGGCCACGGCCGACCGCTGGCTGCAGGACGACGTGATCGACATCGACACCGCGCGCACGGGCGGCCTGCTCGAGCTGAGTTTTCCCGACGGCAGCCAGATCATCGTGAACCTGCAGCCGCCGCTGCACGAGGTGTGGCTGGCGGCGCGCGCCGGCGGATTCCACTTCCGCTGGGCCGACGGGCGCTGGCGCGACACGCGCGACGACAGCGAATTCCTGGCCGTGCTGTCCCGCCACGCCAGTGCGCAGGCGGGGCAGCCGCTGGTGTTCTGAGCCCGGCCGACCGCTCAGTTGCGGAACAGGTCGAGGATGCCGCGGCGTTCCTCGGTGCTGGCGGGCTGCGGGATCTTGTCGTCCAGCCCCAGGCTCTGGATGCCGGCGCTGCCGGCGAATTCATCGAACATCCAGTAGGGGCCGGACTGCACCACGCCATCGGGCGGCGCGGGCTGGCTCACCGGCACGTTGCGCAGCGCCTGGCGCATGTAGTCGATCCACACCGGCAGCGCCAGGCCGCCCCCGGTCTCGCGGTCACCGAGCTTGCGTGGCGTGTCGTAGCCGATCCAGACCACGGTGGTCACGGTCGGCTGGTAGCCGGTGAACCAGGCGTCCATCGAGTCGTTGGTGGTGCCCGTCTTGCCGTAGAGATCGGGGCGCTTGAGCTCGGCCTGCGCCAGCGCGCCGGTGCCCGAGCGCGTGACCTCGTTCAGCATCGTGCCCATCACGAAGGCGTTGCGCGCGGGCAGCGTGTGCAGCGCGGCGTCGAGCGCCGGCGGCGTGGCATCGAACAGCGGCTTGCCCTTGCCGGTCTGCTCGGTGATGCGCTGGATCAGCACCGGCGGCAGCAGGTAGCCGCCGTTGGCGAACACGCTGTAGGCACTGGCCATCTGCATCGGCGTCACCGAGCCGGCGCCCAGCGCCATCGTCAGGTAGGCCGGGTGCTTGGCGGGGTCGAAGCCGAAGCGCTGGATCCACTGCTGCGCGAACTCGGTGCCGGTGGCCTGCAGCACGCGGATCGAGACCATGTTCTTGGACTTCGCCAGCCCGGTCTGCAGCGGCATGGGGCCTTCGAACTTGCCGTCGTAGTTCTTCGGCTCCCAGGGCTGGCTGCCGGTGCTGCCGGCGTCGAAGAACAGCGGCGCGTCGTTGACGATGGTGGCGGGCGTGAAGCCCTTTTCGAGCGCGGCCGAATAGATGAAGGGCTTGAAGCTCGAGCCCGGCTGGCGCCAGGCCTGCGTGACATGGTTGAACTTGTTCTGGTCGAAATCGAAGCCGCCCACCAGCGCGCGCACCGCGCCGCTGCGCGGGTCGAGCGAGACCAGCGCCCCCTCGACCAGCGGCAGCTGGGTCAGGGTCCAGGCGCCCTTGGCGCCCCGCAGCACGCGCACCACGGCGCCGCGGCGGATCTCGACCTTCGGTCCCGCCTTGGGCTGCAGACCCGACCACGCCGGCTGCAGCCCGCGGCCGGTGATGGTGATGGTGTCGCCCGACTGCAGCATGGCGGTCACCTTGCGCGGCGACGCCTCGAGCACCACGGCCGCGGGCAGGTCTTCGTCGTCGGGATGCTCGGCCAGGGCCTCGGCCACGCGGGTGTCCAGCTGCGCGGCATCGGCCGGCAGGTCGACGTAGGCCTCGGGCCCGCGGTACACCTGGCGCAGCTCGAAGTCGATCAGGCCATGGCGCAGCGCCCGGTAGGCCGCGGCCTGGTCGGCCGCATTGATCGTCAGGGTGACGTTCAGACCCCGAGTGTAGGTCTCGTCGCCGTACTGCGCGTACACCATCTGGCGCGCCATCTCGGCGGCGTACTCGGCGTGCACGGCCACGTCGTTGGGGGCGCGGTAATGCAGCACCTGCGCCAGCGCCTGGTCGCGCTGGGCCGGGGTGATGAAGCCGTTGTCGACCATGCGATCGAGCACGTAGTGCTGGCGCAGCGTGGCCCGCTTGGGATTGGCGATCGGGTTGTAGGCCGAGGGCGCCTTGGGCAGGCCGGCCAGCATCGCCGCCTCGGCGATGGTCACGTCCTTCAGCGGCTTGCCGAAGTACACCTCGGACGCGGCGGCGAAGCCGTTGGTGCGCTGGCCGAGGTAGATCTGGTTCATGTAGAGCTCCAGGATCTGGTCCTTGGAGAGCTGGCTCTCGATCTTCATCGCCAGCAGCACTTCGTAGATCTTGCGCGTGAAGGTCTTCTCGGTGGAGAGGTAGAAGTTGCGCGCCACCTGCATCGTGATCGTGGAGGCCCCCTGGCTGCGCGCGACGCGCAGGTTCTCCAGGGCCGCGCGCGCCACGCCCTTGTAGTCGACGCCGCCGTGCTGGTAGAAGCGGGCGTCCTCGGCCGCCAGCACGGCGTTCTTCATCACGGCCGGTATCTGGCCGATCGCGACGAAGTTGCGCCGCTCCTCGCCGAATTCGCCCAGCAGCACGCCATCGGCCGAGTACACGCGCAGCGGCAACTTGGGCCGGTAGTCCGCCAGGCTGGCGATGTCGGGCAGATGCGGATAGGCCACCGCCAGCGCCATCGCCACCGCCAGCAGCAGCGCTGCCACGCCCGCCACGACCAGCCCCACGAGCCCGGCCACGAATCGACCGAGGGTGCGCGACCAGCGCCGGGCCGGAGACGGAGATGACGAGGGGCCGGAGGGCGTGGAGTCGGGCGCGGTGGGAGCCATAAAGATCCCGGGGACCGGGCCGAAAGATTATAGGAAGGCGCCCTCGACCGACCGGTGCGCCGCGGGCCTGGGGCGCCCCGGAGCGCCCAGGGGCCAAAAGCAGACACGGGCCGTGGTCGCGACGTGACATTGTCCACAGCAGCGTGGCCGGGCACGTAAGGGCTTGCAGACTGGGCTTGCGGCTTGTTTCAACTGCTGATTTCCACGTCGGACAATGGCGACGAGCAGCAGGACTGACACCGGGCTTTTTCTTTGGTTTACAAGGGCTTTACTGCTAGGATTCAAGTAACTTCTTAACAAACCCCGGGCGCTGGAAAGCTCCCCGCGGATTGTGTGGGTCTCGAGGCCGCGTGGCCGGGGAGTGGGAACTTTGGGTTTCGTCGACGCATTGCTAGGCCGCAAGCACGCGCCCATGATCGGTCTGGACATCTCGTCGTCCAGCGTCAAGTTGGTCGAACTGGGCCAGACCGCCGGCGGCGAGTACGTGCTCGAACGTTTCGCCAGCGAGCCCTTCGAGAAGGGCTGGATCACCGACGGCCAGATCGAGAAGTTCGACGAGGTGGCCGCCGCCGTCAAGCGCGTCGTGGGCAAGAGCGGCACGCGCACCAAGCAGGTGGTGATGGCGATGCCCCAGTCGGCCGTGATCACCAAGAAGATCATGCTGCCGGCCGGCCTGCGCGAAGAAGAGATGGAGATCCAGGTCGAGTCCGAGGCCAACCAGTACATCCCGTTCTCGCTCGACGAGGTGAGCCTGGACTTATGCGTCATCGGACCCAGCCCCACCTCGGCCGGCGACGTCGAGGTGCTGATCGCGGCCTCGCGCCGCGAGCGCGTGCAGGACCGCCAGGCCCTGGCCGAGGCGGCGGGGCTGAAGCCGGCGGTGCTCGACATCGAGTCGCACGCCTCGCGCCTGGCCATGAGCCGCATCGTCTCGGGCCTGCCCAACGAGGGCCGCGACGCGCTGGTCGCGCTGTTCGAGATCGGGGCCGACACCACGAGCCTGAAGGTGCTGCGCGACGACGAGATGCTCTACGACCGCGACCAGGCCTTCGGCGGCTCTCAGCTCACGCAGCTGATCTCGCGCCAGTACGGCTTCTCGTTCGAGGAGGCCGAGGCCAAGAAGCTCAGCGGCGACCTGCCCGAGGATTACGAGAGCGTCATCCTGGCGCCCTTCGTGGACAGCCTGTCGCAGGAGATCGGCCGCGCGCTGCAATACTTCTTCACCAGCACGCCGCACCACAAGGTGCATTACGTGATGCTGGCCGGCGGCACCGCCACGCTGCCCGGCCTGAAGGACCGCGTCACCGATCTCACCGGTTTTGCCTCCAACGTGGTCAATCCGTTCGACCAGATGCAGCTGGGCTCGGCGGTGCGCGAGAGCCGCGTGCGCCGCGAAGCGCCGTCGTACCTCACGGCCTGCGGCCTGGCGATGCGGAGGTTCGTGCAGTGATCCTGATCAACCTGCTGCCTCACCGCGAGGAAAAGCGGCGCCAGCGCAAGCGGGCCTTCTTCATCAGCCTGGCGGCCTGCGCCGCCGTCGGCGCCGTGGCCGCGGGCCTGTGGTACTCGGTGCTGCAGGAGCTGGCCTCGGCCCAGGACGCGCGCAACGACTACCTCAAGTCCGAGATCGCGCGGCTGGACACGCAGATCAAGGACATCGCCAACCTGCGCACCGAGATCGATGCGCTGAAGGCGCGCCAGAAGGCGGTCGAGGACCTGCAGACCGACCGCAATACCCCCGTGCACCTGCTCAACGAGCTGGTGCGCCAGACCCCCGAGGGCGTGTACCTGACCTCGATCAAGCAGACCGGGCAGGTGGTGCTGATCAACGGCGTGGCGCAGACCAACGAGCGGGTCTCGGAGTTCCTGCGCAACACGCTCTACAACTCGCGCTGGCTCGAGCGGCCCGAACTGGTCGAGATCAAGGCGAGCACCGCTACCGCGGCCAACCGCGACCAGCGCCGGCTGTTCGACTTCTCGATGCGCGTCACGCTCAAGCGCGTGCAGAGCGCGGCCGGGGCCGCCTCGGCCGCGGCCGTGCAGGCCAAGGCAGGCTGAGGCACCCATGGCCAAGAACTCGACCGTTTCCAGCTTCGACGTCACGAGCTTCCTCGACCAGGCGGCGTCGCAGTTCCGCGGCCTGAACCCGCGCGAGCCGGGCCAATGGCCCACCCTGCCCAAGATCGCGGCCTGGATCGCCACCGCGGTGGCCGTCCTCGTCGCGGGCTGGTTCCTCGTCGTCTCCGGCGCCAGCGACGATCTCGACACCGCCCGCCAGATGGAGCCCAAGCTCAAGGCCGACTACCGCAGCCGGCTGGCGCAGGCGGTGAACCTGGGCGAGCTGCGCAAGCAGAAGCTGCAGGTGCAGGAGTACGTGACCCAGCTCGAGAAGCAGCTGCCCGGCAAGGCCGAAATGGACGCGCTGCTCTCCGACATCAACCAGGCCGGCCTCGGGCGCGGCCTGCAGTTCGAGCTGTTCCGGCCCGGCCAGGTGCAGGTCAAGGACTACTACGCCGAGCTGCCGATCACGATCCGCGTCAGCGGCCGCTACCACGACATCGGCGCGTTCGCCGCCGACGTGGCCAATCTCTCGCGCATCGTCACGCTGCAGGACCTCAGCCTGACCCAGGGCAGCAAGGACCTCAACGGCCAGCTCACGATGGACGCCACGGCGCGCACCTACCGCTACCTCGATGCCGCCGAGATCGCCGAGCAGCGCAAGGCCGCGGCCGACGCGGCCAAGAAGCACGGAGGGGCGAAGTGATGCACCCCCTGCCCCGCCGCGCCGCGGCCCTGCTGGCCTGCGCCGTGCTGCTGGCCGCCTGCAGCGGCGACCAGGACGAGCTGCGCTCCTGGATGGACCAGCAGCGGCGCGAGGTCAAGCCCAGCGTCAAGCCGCTGCAGCCGCCGAAGAAGTTCGACCCCGCGCCCTACGTGGAGGCGCAGGCGGTCGACCCCTTCAGCACCCAGAAGCTCACCGTGGCCCTGAAGCAGGAGGCCCGGCAGCCGAACTCGCTGCTGGCCGCCGAGATGAACCGGCGCAAGGAGCCGCTCGAGGCCTACCCGCTGGACAGCATGACCATGGTGGGCAGCGTGACCAAGAACGGGCAGCCCTCGGCCATCCTCAAGGTGGACAACCTGCTCTACCAGGTCAAGGTGGGCGACTACCTGGGCCAGAACTACGGCCGCGTGACCAAGATCGCCGAGACCGAGGTCGACCTGCGCGAGATCGTGCAGGACGCCACCGGCGAGTGGATCGAGCGCCCGGCCTCTCTGCAGCTGCAGGAGAAGGCGCGATGAGGACCCCCCGGCGAGGCCGCCCCGTGATGCAGGAGACCCGAAACATGTTCCATTGGCGAGCCGCCGCTGCTGCCCTTGCCGTCGTCGGCGCGCTGCTGGGCCCGATCGCGGCCCGGGCGCAGAACGCGATCCAGTCCATCACCACCAGCCAGCAGGCCGGCACCGAGGTCGTGCGCGTCGAGCTGTCGCAGCCCCTGGCCGCGGTGCCCAACGGCTTCTCGGTGCAGTCGCCGCCGCGCATCGCGATCGACCTGCCCGGCGTGACCAACGGCGTGGGCCGCAACAGCGTCGACATCAACCAGGGCAACCTGCGCTCGGTGAGCATCGCCGAGGCCGCCGACCGCTCGCGCCTGGTGCTCAACCTGAAGCAGGCCTCGGGCTACCGCGCGCAGCTGCAGGGCAAGGCGCTGCTGCTGGTGCTGGACGTGGCCGGCACCGGCGCCGCGGCCGCCGCGCCGCCCACCCAGTTCGCGCCGGCGCAGAACGCCGTCAGCGAATCGCTGCGCGACATCGACTTCCGCCGCGGCCCCGACGGCGCCGGGCGCGTGATCGTCACCCTGCCCAGCACCCAGGTGGGCGTGGACATCCGCCAGCAGGGCCAGTCGCTGGTGGTCGAGTTCCAGCGCTCGACGCTGCCCGACGCCCTGCGCCGCAAGCTCGACGTGACCGACTTCGGCACCCCGATCAAGACCATCTCGACCTTCCAGGACGGCGACAACGTGCGCATGGTGGTCGAGCCCACCGGCGTGTGGCAGCACAGCGCCTACCAGAGCGACAACCAGTTCGTGCTCGAGGTGCGGCCGGCCAAGATCGACCCCAACAAGCTGACCCAGGGCCAGGGCTACAGCGGCGAGAAG